>JAZROH010000079.1:0-3341 GCA_045648645.1 Clostridia bacterium
ATGGGGATGACTATGCGATTGCCTGCTGTGTTTCCGCAATGCGCGTGGGCGAGCAAATGCAGTTTTTCGGTGCCCGCGCAAACCTTGCAAAGCTTTTGCTTATCGCCATAAACGGCGGGTATGATACCACAAGCGAAATGCACATCGGTCCGCAGCTTCCCGTTTTGGAAGGTGACACACTCACATATGCGGCTGTAATGGAGCGCCTTAGCCTTTACATGGAATGGCTTGCAAAGCTTTACGTAAATACCATGAACGTCATTCACTATATGCACGACAAGTATGCCTATGAAAAAACCCAGATGGCACTACATAACACGGATGTTCATCGTTTTATGGCATTTGGCATTGCCGGCCTTTCCGTGGTTGCCGATTCTTTGAGTGCATTCAAATATGCCGCCGTGCACCCTGTAAAGAACGAAAACGGCTTTATTACCGAATTTGAAACGGAAGGAGAATTCCCCAAGTTCGGCAATGATGATGACCGCGTTGACCTCATTGCAAAAGAAATTGCTCACAAGATGATAACAGAGCTTCGCAAAACGCCCACCTATCGAAATGCGGAGCATACGCTCTCTGTTTTAACGATTACCTCCAATGTTATGTACGGCAAAAATACAGGTGCCACTCCCGACGGCAGAGAAGCCGGTGCTGCCTTTGCGCCCGGTGCCAATCCCATGCATAACCGTGAAGAAAACGGCGCACTCGCATCCTTAAACTCGGTTGCGAAAATCAGCTACGACGATTGCCGTGATGGTATTTCCAACACCTTCTCCATCACGCCCGAAGCACTTGGGCACACCGATGATGAACGCACGGCAAATCTCGTTTCTATTCTGGATGGATATTTTGCAAAAAAAGCACATCACATCAATGTAAATGTACTGCGCCGCGAAACACTTCTGGAAGCCTACAATAATCCGGAAGCCTACCCGAATCTTACGATTCGCGTTTCCGGCTATGCCGTAAACTTCCATAAGCTTTCCCGCGAACAGCAACGGGAGGTTATCAGCCGTACCTTCCACGAGGCTTTATAATATGGACGGGTTTGTACATTCTATCCAGACGCTCGGCACCTTAGATGGTCCGGGCGTCCGGTTTGTGGTCTTTATGCAGGGCTGTAATCTGCGATGCGGGTGTTGCCATAACCCTGACACGTGGAAGCTGCACGTCGGCACAGCCTACACGCCCGCCGCTCTTGTCAACCGCGCCATCCGCTATCGGGAATATTTCGGAAAGGATGGGGGCGTTACGCTCTCGGGCGGTGAGCCGCTTTTGCAGGCAGCCTTTGCGGCAGAATTTTTTGCCGCCTGCCACGAGGCAGGATTGCACACCTGTCTGGATACCTCAGGCAGTATTATAAATGACGAAGTACAAACGCTCCTTTCCCATACGGACAGAGTGCTTCTCGATATTAAATACACCGAGGATGCGCTGTACCGAAAGCATGTGGGCTGCAGCTTGGAAACGCCGCTTGCTTTTCTTAGGATTTTGAACGAAAAAAAAATCCCCACCACACTGCGGCAGGTCATTATCCCGTCTTTAAATGATACCCGTGAAAATATGGAAGCACTTGCTGCCATCTTGCAGGCACACCCTTGCATTGACACCACGGAGCTTCTCCCCTTTAAAAAGCTTTGCACGGTAAAATATGAAAAAATGGGGATTGCATTTCCCTTTAAAGACATGGAAACACCAAGCCCTGCGGCAATGCAAGCCTTGGAACAAATTTTAATGGAATATAAACAAAAGTAAAACTAAAGACCTGCTAGATAAAGCCAAGAAAAATTTTTAGATATTTCTTGGCTTTATCTAGCAGGTCTATAAAGTTTATTGTTTCTTTTTTCTGTCATGAATGATCATGCCTGCAACTGTAAACAGGAGCAGTGTTACGTGCGTAATGAGCGGCCCGTACGAGCCCTTCAGTATATCATATAAGCACCACAGGCACATATTGATAATTGTCCAAAATCTATACTTCGCACCGCTTTTCTGCCCCACGCACATAATAAAGGTAAGCGATGCTATAATAGCGAGTACATCAATAGGCACGCTGAATACCAAAAGATTTGCGGCAATAAACGCCGCGGCATATACCGCTATAAGCCTCACGGGCAAATCTCTGCCCCGTGCATCATAAAAGGAATTGATAATCGCCTGCGCCGCACCGATAAAGCAGGAAACAGCCCCGCTATTATTGCCGCCCACAAGGTAACTCGTTGCCACAAGCGCATTCCCGAAAAATACAAAAAATAAAATTTTCTTCATATTCCGTCCCTTAATAAGGGAAGAAACAATCATCGAAGCCAGTCCCAAAAGGCTCAAAATATAGGATACCATGTTCCTCTCTCCCATCTCATTTGTAATCAACAAGAGGGTATTATATCACAGCCTGGCGGCTCATGCAAGATTTTCTTGCTTTTTCACCGCAATGTTTCCACCTTTCTGTTCCCGTCCGGAGAAATCCGCACACGCACTGTGCCGTTTTTGTCCGTGCGGTACAGCGGAATATTCCGTTCTGCATACAAATGCAAGATAGAAGCGCGGGGATGCCCGTAATTATTTTCGCCGCAGGAAATGACCGCAACGGCGGGGCTGACGGCATCCGTAAATTCAGGGAGTCCCGATGTATCCGAGCCATGATGTGCCACTTTCAGAATATCGCTGTCTAAATCCGCGCCGCGATAGACGAGCCGCCGCTCTCCTTTTTTATCGATATCGCCCGTAAACAGCGTGCGCGTGCCGAAAACATCCAGTCTGTATAAAAGCCCGTTGTTTTCGGCGCCTCCCGCTGCCGCGTCGAAAGCAGATACGGAAAGAGTGCCCATCGTCACCACATCCCCATCCCCCAAAAAGTGAACAGAGATTCCTTTCTCCAATGCCTTCGCCGCAATTGCGGGTTTTAGTGCATCGTCCGCATGGTATGGAAGATACAGCATTTCAATCGCGTCATTTTCCAGAAGGGATAAAAAGCCCAAAGCGTGGTCTGTGTGATAATGGGTTAAAAACGCTGCGTCTATCTTTTGAATCCCCTCTCTTTGCAAATAGGGAAGCACCGTTTTTCCGCCCACATCCGTATTGCGGCTTCCACCGCTGTCAAAAAGCATTGTGTGTGCGCCTTGCGTCACAAGGGCGCAGTCGCCGTGACCGACGCTCAAAAAGGTCACGGAAGCACTTTGCCAAAGCCGAAGCAGTCCGAAAAGTTCTCCCGCCAAAAGTGCAAAGCAAAGGCAGAAAATCCATGCGGCACGCCGCCGTTTTTTCTCACCGAACATGTACAGCCCCGAAATAAACGCAAGATACGCCGACAGCGCAAGCCCACCCGGCTTTCTTATCACAGC
>JAZROH010000080.1:0-22391 GCA_045648645.1 Clostridia bacterium
GTGTCACGGCAACGGCACCATGGAAGGGGAAGCACCCTGGATAGAAACAAATTCTGATTATCTTTTGGAGGAAAATATGACTTTCTGCGTGGATATTTTCTTAGGCTCCGCCAAAACGGAAACAGGGCTTCGCATGGAAGATGTTGTCTGTGTAAAGCGGGATGGCGCGGAAAACCTCACGGACTATCCAAGAGAGCTGTTTGAGATAGAGTGCTGACATATAGGTTTAATATAGTCTTTAGGCGTGTTGAATTATCGACACGCCTTTTTATATGGGAAAAGATGTATATATTGTAAATTTTCTCATACAGGACTTGACAGAAGCATATAATTTCAGGTAAAATAAATGATATTATCAAAGTAGTGTGTCCATGTATGCCACTACGGATTGAAGGAAGGAATTCTTTATGGCAATTAAAGCACCCCGCGGCACGGCTGACATTCTGCCGCAAGACGCACCTGCCTGGCGTTTCGTCGAAAAAACTGCGGCAGAAACGGCACGCACATTTGGATTTGAAGAAATTCGTACGCCCGTATTTGAGCATACGGAGCTTTTTCAGCGCGGCGTTGGAGATACCACGGACGTTGTGCAAAAGGAAATGTATACTTTTAATGATAAGGGGGACAGAAGCATCACCTTGCGTCCGGAAGGAACGGCTTCAGCTGCCCGCGCATATATTGAGCACTCCATGCATGCGCTTCCCCAGCCGGTGAAGCTCTATTACTGCGGCCCCTGTTATCGGTATGAAAAGCCGCAAGCGGGAAGACTCCGCGAGTTTCATCAGTTTGGCATAGAAGCCTTCGGGAGTGAAGACCCGTCTTTGGACGCGGAAATTATTGCTTTGGCTGCAACGCTTTTCAAAAAGCTCGGTATTACAGGGCTTTCGCTGAATATTAACAGCATTGGCTGTCCCGAATGTCGTAAAAAATATAATGAAGCTTTAACGGCTTATCTTTCAAAACACAGCGAAACACTTTGCGAAACCTGCAACACACGCCTTTCGAAAAACCCCATGCGTATACTGGACTGCAAAAGTCTTATCTGCAAAGAGGTGGCGGCAGGGGCACCGCAAATTTTGGAGTATATATGTGACGATTGCCGTGCACATTTTGAAGCGGTGCAGGGCTATCTAAACGCAATGGAGATACCCTTTTCCATTGATGCTTCTATTGTTCGCGGACTCGATTACTATACACGCACCGTTTTCGAGTTTGTGTCTACGCAAATCGGTGCACAAGGAACAGTTTGCGGCGGCGGTCGGTATGACGGACTGCTTGCAGAGCTTGGTGGCAACCCCGGCCCCGGTATCGGTTTTGCAACAGGTATAGAACGCATCCTTCTTGTGCTTCGTGCGCAGGAAGTGCTTCCCGAAGAAAAGGATGCACCGCGTATTTTTATAGCTTCCATAGGACAAACCGCAGCAGCACTTGCGCTTACGCAGAAATTACGCGAGGCAGGTGTTTATGCTGTGTGTGATGTGGCGGGAAGAAGCCTTAAGGCACAGATGAAAAATGCTGACCGCCTCGGTGCTGCTTTTTCACTTGTTCTTGGGGAAGATGAGGTGAAAAGCGGAGAAGCGCAGCTTAAAAATATGGAAACAGGCGATAAAGTGGCGGTAAGTCTTACCGATATTCCGGCACTGCTCGCTTTAATCTAAGGAGGAAAAACCATGCAGTTTAAAAGAACACACAGATGCACCGAGCTTTCGGCAGCGAACGTGGGAGATACCGTTACCGTTATGGGCTGGGTTGCCAAGGTTAGAGATTTAGGTCATCTCATTTTTGTTGACCTTCGTGACCGTAGCGGCATATTGCAGCTTGTTATGAACGCGGATGATGCAGAAATTTATAAGGTGGGGCAGGGTCTCCATCAGGAATATGTGCTGGAGGCGCAAGGAACGGTGCGCCACCGCGCAGAAGGCATGACGAATGAAAATATGAAAACAGGCGAAATCGAAATTGAGGTTACCGCTTTAAACATTCTTTCCAGTGCGGAAACCCCGCCTTTTGTTGTGTCCGACCAGACAAAGGTGAATGATGAAATGCGCCTTAAATATCGTTATCTTGACCTTAGACGGCAGAGCGTGATGCAGCCGCTTGAGGTACGGCATAAGGTCGCATTTTTAACACGGCAATATTTTGAAGAAAACGGCTTTTGGGAAATAGAAACACCAATGCTTACAAAAAGCACACCGGAAGGCGCGCGGGACTATCTTGTTCCCAGCCGTGTGCATCCCGGTAGTTTTTATGCGCTGCCCCAGTCGCCGCAGCAGTATAAGCAGCTTTTGATGGTGTCCGGTATGGACAGATATTTCCAGATTGTAAAATGCTTCCGTGATGAGGATTTACGTGCAGACCGTCAGCCGGAATTTACACAAATTGATCTTGAAATGTCTTTTGTAGATGTAGATGACGTAATTGCCGTAAATGAAGGCTATATTGCCCGCCTGATGAAAGAAATTCGTGGCGTGGATATTCAGCTTCCGCTTCCGAGATTACCGTATAGCGAAGCAATGCGCCGCTTCGGCTCGGACAAGCCCGATACCCGCTTCGGGATGGAACTTTGCGACCTTACGGAAGTTGTACGTGGTTGCGGTTTCTCTGTATTTGCTTCGGCAGTGGACGCAGGCGGCAGTGTTCGCGCCATCACGGTAAAAGGAGGTGCGTCCTTCTCCAGAAAGGAAATTGATGCACTTGGTGAATACGTTAAGACGTACCGTGCAAAGGGTCTTGCTTGGATTAGCCTTGGCGAAACAATTAAGAGCCCGATTGCAAAGTTCTTCAGCGAGGAGGAATTAAATGCTATTATCACGGCAGCAGAAGGCGAAACCGGTGACCTTATTCTGATGGTTGCGGACAAAAACAGCGTTGTGTTCGATGCCCTCGGAAATCTGCGCGTGCATATTGCGAAAAAGCTTGAATTGCTTGACGATAATAAATGGAATTTCCTGTGGGTAACCGACTTTCCGCTTCTTGAGTATAACGAGGAGGAAGGACGGTATACGGCAATGCACCATCCCTTTACTTGCCCACGGGATGAGGATGAAGAACTTCTTGAAACGGCACCGGAAAAAGTTTTGGCTAAGGCATACGATATTGTTTTGAACGGTGTTGAGGTTGGTGGCGGCAGTATCCGTATTCACCGGAGTGATTTGCAGGAAAAAATGTTCCGCGCTATTGGCATGAGCCATGAAGAAGCCGAGGAACGCTTCGGGCATCTTTTAGAGGCTTTCCGTTATGGAACTCCGCCGCATGGTGGACTTGCATACGGTCTTGATAGACTGGTTATGCTTCTGTGTGGCTGTGGTTCTATTCGTGACGTTATTGCATTCCCGAAGGTACAAAATGCCTCGGAGCTTATGACGGCGGCACCTTCTACGGTAGACGAAAAGCAGCTTCGTGAGCTTTGCATCGCCATTACCGAACCTGAAAAAACAGAGTAAGGACTGATTTGTAATGATTGAAGTTTCTCATCTTTCCAAGCAATACGGCACCAAACGCGCTGTAGACGATATAAGCTTCTCCATTGCGCCCGGTGAGATTGTAGGCTTTTTAGGTCCAAACGGTGCAGGAAAGTCTACAACCATGAATATGCTTTGCGGTTATATTTCTTCCACAAGCGGTTCTATCAAAATAAATGGGCATGATATTTTGGAAAATCCGAGAGAGGCGAAACGATGCATTGGATATCTCCCCGAGCTTCCGCCTTTATATCTTGACATGACGCTTGATGAATATCTGGATTTTGTGTATGACCTGAAAGGGGCTACAGAGCCGCGGAAAAAACATCTGGAAGAAATAAAGAGGCTGACAAGCCTCGGGCATATGGGTGGACGGCTTTTGCGGAATTTTTCAAAAGGGTATCGTCAGCGTGCAGGTCTTGCACAGGCGCTTGTGGGAGACCCGCCGGTGCTTATATTGGACGAGCCTACTATTGGCCTCGATCCGGCACAAATTATTGAGTTTCGAAATGTTGTTTCGGGACTTGGTAAAACCACAATTATCAGCACACACATTCTTTCCGAGGCAAGTGCTATGTGCAGCCGTATGCTGATTATAAACGGCGGTAAGCTGATAGCCGGCGGTAGCCGCGAGGAAATGGCGGGCGAAAATGATTTCCGGTATACAGTGCAAGCTGTATCGAGCGCACAAGCGGTTAAGGCCGTGCTTTCTGATATCGAAGGGATTTGCGAGATAATTGTGGACGCGGAGGAAAATAAAAGTGTAACACTTTCCCTCGTGTGTGAAAAGGATGTTCGTCCAGCGCTATGCCGTGCATTGGTCGCGAATGACATCCCGATTTTACTTCTTAAAAAAGCTACGCCGACGCTTGAGGAAATATTCCTTAAGACGGTATCGGGCACAGGAGAGGGGGAGAAAGCATGAAAGCAATATTTTACCGTGAACTGAAAGCATATTTCCAGACACCTGTGGGTTATGTTTTTATCGGCATGTTTCTGGCGGTATCCGGCTATTTCTTTGCGGTGGCAAATCTGCTTCCTAAATCTCCTGACCTCGGCGCGGTGCTGTCAAACATGATGATGATGTTTTTGTTTTTAATCCCGATTCTCACTATGCGTCTGTTAAGTGAAGAAAAAAACAGCAAAACGGATCAGCTTCTTCTAACTTCTCCGGTTTCTGTAAGCGGTGTCGTTCTCGGAAAATTTGCCGCCGCGGCCGCGATGTATTTAATGACGCTCGGGATAACGCTTTTATATCTTTTGGTACTCGGCATTCATGGACAGCCGTCATATGCGAAAATATTTTGCAACTATTTCGGCTTTATCTTGATTGGATTTTCGTTTATCTCGGTTGGTCTTTTTGTGTCTTCCTTAACACAAAATCAGGCATCTGCTGCAATGGCAACGTTCGCGGCTCTTCTGTTTTTATATGCACTTGAATGGTCGAGAGGTGCTGTGCATAACGTTTTGTTAGTCACGTTAATAGATTGCTTGAGCATTACAAGATGGTACAATGAGTTTGAACTCGGCGTTCTCAGTGTGCCTGCGATTGTATATTATATAAGTTTTACAGCAGTATTTCTTTTGTGCACCATTCATGTGGTGGACAAAAGACGCTGGAGTTAGAAGGGAGAGCGTGAAATGAAATTAACATCCAAAACCAAGCGCACGCTCTCTACTGCTGCTTTTTTATCGGCAGTAATTGTGGCGATTGTGCTGTTTAATATTGTTGTCGGTGCAGCCGCTGATAAAATCCAGCTTCGCTGGGATTTGACGGAGAATAAGCTCTATGCACTGACAGAAGAAACAAAAAATGTTTTGCGCACCTTAAAAACAGATATAACGCTTTATTATTTTGTTTCACCGGGACAGGAGGAAACGCAGATTGTTCGCACACTTGATATGTACCGCACAGCATCGGAACGTTTGAAAATTGTGCAAAGTGATCCGAACACAGATCCGATTGCCGCGCGTCGTTTTACCGATAAAGGAATTTCCGTCGGGCAAAACAGCATTGTGCTTGAACGCGGCTCGCGTTATAAGGCAATTTCACCCGGTGAAATCTATAAAAGCTATACTACGCAGTCAGGTGAAACATTCAATGGGGCTTATTTTGGGCTGGAACAATTGATTACCCGTGCAATTGCATATGTTTCCACAGATAAAACCCAAAGTGTATGCTTTACGGTGGGACATAATGAAATTGATTATTCGTCCGTAATGGAAACGCTTAAAAATGAAAATATGGAAACGTATCAGATTGACCTTAAAACGGAAGTGATCCCGGGGAGCATAGATGCGGTTTATATTATGGCACCTGCGGAGGACTTTACAGAAGAGGAAATTTTGCGTCTGGATGCATTTTTGGCGGAGGGAAAAGGTCTTCATATCTGTTTTGACGCCCGAAAGAAGGCTTTACCTCGTCTGGAACAGTATTTACAGGAATTTTGGGGCGTGACAATGTATCACGACCTTGTTTGTGAAGGGGATTCTTCCCGTACCTTAAATTACGCCTATATGTTTATTCCGGATATTGCAAGCCATGCAGTAACGGATGAAATTCAAAGCGGGAATCGAAGTGCTGTATTTATGTATACCCGCAGTATGTCGTTTGCAGAAGCGGAAAACGTAAAGGTAAATGTTCTTGCTTCCACCTCAGCTTCGGCATTTTCTGTGCATGGGTCTGACAGAAACGTAAAAGAAAATATTCGCGAAGGCATTCTTCCCCTTGCGGCGGCACTCGAGCGCAAATCCAAGGAAGGGGAAGATAGAGGAAGACTCGTCGTTTCCGGCTCCTATCAAATGTATGACCCGTTCTTTATGGAGGAAGCCTCCCTTGCAAACAGAACCTTCCTTTATGGTGCGGCAAGGTATGTAAACCACGATGAAACGGGGATGCTGTCCATTTCTCCCAAAAGCCTGCTTATGCGCACGGTGATGCTGAGTGACAGCCTTACAACCTTCTATATCATTCTGATTTGTGTTGTGCCTGCAATATTGTTTTTTGCCGCGGGAATTGTTACATGGAGAAGGAGGCGGCATCTGTGAGATATTGGAAAGTTATTCTTTCATTTGTATTGGTGTTTGCGCTTTTAGGTGGAGCCTATTTCTTTATCCAAAACTATGACCCAGCCGAAAAACCTGCTGAAAACACACTGCAACCTACAATTCCGCTCCTGTCTTTGGATACAAGAACGATAAGTCAGGTGGAAATTCAAAATACGGAAGATGCATATACCTTTGTGCGTGATGGTGAAAATTGGCTTGTGAAAAACAACCCGAATATAGAACTATATTCCTCTCGTGTTGAGTCTTTGTGCTATGGTGCTGCAACGCTTGCGGCAGATTCTATAATTGCGTCGTCAAATGTAGATTTAAGCGCATTTGGACTGGACAAGCCACAAGCAACAGTAACCTTAATGGAGGAAAACGGAACGACACGCTCATTTTATATTGGGAATTTAACGCCGGCAGGAGATGGGTATTATACATGTCTTGAAGGTTCGAACGATGTTTACAAGCTTTCAAACAGCACCGGAAGTCAGTTTTGCAGTTCCCTTTCAGCGTTTCGTGTAATGACTATTACGGCGCTTAACCAAACGGATATTCGTTCTATAACCATAACGCGAGACGGTGTGCCGTTTACGCTTGTGTATGTTGCACCCGCTGAGAAGGATTATCCAGGTGCTGTATCCACATGGCATATTGAAAGCCCGATTAAAAGGGAAGCGGATAACGCGCTTGTACAGGAAAAACTGTTAACGCCGCTTAGTTCCGTAATTGCGTCAGGGGTGACGGAAGATTCACCTGTGGATATATCGGCTTATGGCTTTGATGGAGATACAGTGGAAATTGCTACGGAAACAGAAACAGTTCGTTTTGCTGTTGGAAGGAAGGATGGAGCTTCCTACATTCAAATAGATGGCAAAGAAACAGTATATTTCATGGGAATGGATGTACTTCCTTTTATGGAAGTAACACCCTTTGATGTTCTAGAGAAAATGACAAATTTAATTGGTATTGATACAGTTAAATCAATTGATATTACACTTTCGGGAACAAAAGCTTTTCTTCAGATTGAGCAAGAAGGGGAGAATATGCGGTATTTTGTTAATGATACGTCGGCAGACGAGGAACCCTTTAAGGCAATTTATATAGAGCTTGCTGCGCTTTCTGTTGACGGCATGGTAGAAAAAGCGGTTGATGTGCACGGCAAAGTGCCGCAGGCTTCCATTATTTATACTTTAAAGGATGGAAGCACCACAACCCTCGCGTATTATTCGTATGACGAATTTAATTATGCGGTATTTGAAAATAGCGAAAATACGTTTTATATCAAAAAAACAAAAATTACAGAACTTGAAGAAAAGCTAAAAGCATTTATTCAAAATCCGAAAAATGTGTAATTAAAAGAAGACTGTGTTTTGTAGCTGAACCGACCTTTCTAAATAGATAGACCAACATCTAACTTTTGCAAGGTCGGTTTTTCGTAGGAAAATAGTTTTGTATTCAAATTTTAGTCCGGTAGAATATCGAGTCATCCCCCCGGCTACATAAAAATAGCGTAGCAGTCATTCTGACTACTACGCTATAATTTGCCCTATGTAAATTTTACTTAAAATATTCTGCAAGATATTCCTTTGTATTATCAACCATTTTATCGAAAAGTTCTCGTGCCGCATCCACAGGAATCGTTACAAGTGCATCCTTTTGGAAAGCAAGGAAAGCAAGCTCCAGATCTCTGTTTTCTGCCGCCTTTGCCACAAGCTGTTGTTCAGCAACAACGGGTGCAATCAATGCGTAAAGAGAAGGCGGCAGTTCACCTGCCTGCACGGGTGTTACGTTGTTTGCGGAAAAATGAGCATTTGTTTCTACCACTGCCCCCATGGGAAGATTCGGAATTTGTCCGCAGTTCGGTAGATTTACGTTTGTAACAATATCGCCAAGCCCTAAGAGTGCTTTGATTTGTAAAACGCCTTCCTCACCGGAGGGAGTCATTTCAAACGGGATTTTTCCGCTTATAAGGTCAGCACTTTTTTGCAGACGTTTCTCAAGGTCTTTTTTTCTGTCGGGAACGCGCTTTAAATATACGCCGCAATCTTCTCGTGCTTTTTCGCTGTTTAAGTACCAGTTTCCGGGACAGAATTCTGCCAAATGGCTGTCGCCTGCGGCGGCAATATAACCATATCGTTCAAACAAACCGCGTTTAATGCTGGCATCCGACATGATGGCTTTTCCCTCTTCGTTCTTTTCAAACAGACGGGGATAGAGCGGGAAAAGGTCTATATTTTTGTACTGTGCACGTGTAACCCATGTAAAGTGGTTTACACCCACAATGTTAAGCTTGATTTCGTTTCTTTGAATTTCGTCAATGCCTTCATGCTCTTTTAAATAATTCATGAAAGCGGTTTGCGTTGTAAACACCTCGTGACAACAACCGAATGCTTTAATTTCAGGAAATGCACGAAATAGCGCATCGGTGCAAAGCGTCATGGGATTTGTATAGTTAATTACCCAGGCATTGGGGCAGTTATCGCGCACAGCGTGCGCAATTATTTCATACATAGGTATCGTGCGGAGCGCTCTTATGATACCGCCCGGACCTAATGTGTCTCCAACAGACTGATAAATGCCGTATTCCTCAGGTGTGTGCACATCGGAGTCCATTTCGTCAAACGTACCGGGTAGAATGGAAATTACAACGAAGTCTGCCCCTTGCAGTGCACTTTCAATTGTTTCTTCTGCCACATATTTCCAAGGACTTGCCTCAGGGAAATCGCGGACAATTCTGTTGCCGATTTCGGCATTGTTTTGTGCGGCTTCCAAAGATTTATCATAGAGAGCCACGGTGCCTGAAATACTTTTCTCAAGCGCAAGGTCACTCATGAGCTTCCATGCCCATCCGCGGGAACCACCGCCTATGTAGGCGATTTTTACATCGTAAGCTTTGTTGTCTTTATAGTACATAACTACACCTCTTTCGTATAATAATCATAGCATAAAAGAATAGTAAAATGCTACCGAAACATTATTCTTATACCCTGTAATTACAGAATTATTGTTGCAAACTGAAGAAAAAACATAGAGGAATTTTGTCTAATGGCAGTTTATCTGCTTTTGCTGCGCGTTAAGATATGGTAAAAATTTAAAATATCTATTGTATTTTTTTTTTGGATGTGATATGCTTTACGATACAAAAGAAAGAAGGAGAATTATATGCAAATCATTATAATAGGTTGCGGTAAGGTTGGAGAAAAGATTGTTGAGCGACTGAGTGAAGAGCAGGAGCATAATATAACAGTTATAGATACGCGCCCGGAAGTGGTACATGAAATTTCAGCACAGTATGATATTATGGGTGTTGTGGGAAGCGGTCTTGATGTTGACACGCTTTTAGAGGCAGGCGTAAAAGAGGCAGATATCGTCATATGTGTAACAGGGTCGGATGAGCAAAATCTCCTTTCCGGTCTAATGGCAAAAAAATTAGGAAACTGCCGCGCCATTACCAGAGTGCGCGAGCCGGAGTTTAATCGTGCGGCACATCTTTTGAAGGACGATTTGGGGCTTGCTATGGTTGTAAATCCCGAGCATGCCGCGGCAAGCGAAATTGCCAGAATTTTGCGCTTTCCTACGGCAATTAAAATAGATACATTTGCAAAAGGCAGAATTGAAATTCTGAAATTTCGAATTCCGGAAGAATCGGTCCTCCACAATATTACCGTCAGCGAGATTGTTCAAAAACTTGAGCAAGATATTCTGGTTTGTGGTGTTGAACGTGGAAACGATGCATTTATTCCCAGCGGTAATTTTGTCTTACAAAGCGGGGATCTTATCAGTGTCGTTGCATCTATTGCCAACGCTGCCCGTTTCTTTAAGAAAATCGGAATTAAAACCCATCGCGTAAAGGATTCCATTATTGTTGGCGGCGGGAATATGGCATATTACCTTGCTAGTCAGCTTTTGGCAACAGGGATTCAAGTTAAAATCATTGAACAAAATATGAAAAGATGCGAAGCACTTTGTCAGGCACTTCCCAAGGCAACCGTGGTCTGCGGGGACGGCACAGATAATCGTCTTCTTTTGGAGGAGGGTCTTGAAACGGCAGAGTCCTTAGTTTCTCTTACCAATATTGACGAAGAAAATATTCTCTTATCTTTATACGCACAAAGCAAAACACCGGGGAAAATTGTTACGAAAATCAATCGAATTGCGTATGATGACGTAATTTCTCGTTTGGATATCGGCACAACCGTTTATCCTAAAAATATCACGGCAGAGTATATTATTCGTTTCGTGCGTGCAATGAAAAATTCCATTGGCAGCAACATTGAAACCATGCACATAATTTTAGATGGAAAAGCAGAAGCACTAGAATTTCGTATTCGGGAAAATTCTCCCGTTTCGCATATCACGCTGGATAAACTTCAGCTTAAGGACAACATCCTGATTGCCTGTATCAATCGTGGCGGCAAAATTATGATTCCCCGCGGACGGGATATGATTTTGCCCGGCGATACGGTCATTGTTGTTACACTGAAAGCCGGTTTTCAGGATATAAGTGACATTTTAAAATAAGAAGGTACAAGATAAATGAACTATAAAATGATTTTGTATGTATTAGGCTGGGTACTTAAGCTGGAAGCTGTAAGCATGGTTCTTTCCCTTATTTGCGGATTTTGCTATGGGGAAGAACGGATGCTTTGGGTTTTTGCAGCTTGTATTGCTATTTGCCTTTTTGTAGGAACGCTTCTATCCTTTCGGAAACCCCGCCATCGTGCCATGTACGCCAAAGAGGGATTTGTTATCGTTGCCTTTAGCTGGATTTTAATGAGTTTGTTTGGCGCGCTTCCGTTTTGGATTTCCGGCTATATTCCTAATTTTATAGATGCGTTTTTTGAAACGGTTTCTGGATTTACAACTACAGGGGCATCCATTTTAAAGGATGTGGAAATGCTCCCCAAAAGTTTACTCTTTTGGCGTAGCTTCACCCATTGGATAGGCGGTATGGGCGTTCTTGTATTTTTGGTTGCCATCCTGCCCCTTTCCGGCGGTGGAAATATGCACCTTATTAAAGCCGAAAGCCCGGGGCCTGCCGTAAGTAAGCTTGTTCCCAAAGTACAGGCAACAGCAAAGATTTTATATACGATTTATATTGTACTTACCCTATTAGAAATTGCATTGCTTCTTTTTGGGGGAATGCCTTTCTTTGATTCAGTCACTTTATCGCTTGGTACTGCCGGAACGGGTGGTTTTTCCGTTAAAAACAGCGGAATTGCTGATTATTCGCCGTATTGTCAGGTTGTAATTACAGTATTTATGCTGATTTTCGGTATTGATTTTGCGCTGTACCATCTTTTGCTGCTGCGCCGTGTTCGTCCCGTTTTTAAATCTGCAGAACTGAGAGGATATTTGGGAATTGTTATTTTTTCTATTATTCTGGTAACTGTAAATTGTCGTGACCTTTTTCAAAGCTTTGGTGAAGCGCTGCGGCATGGAGCATTTCAGGTTGCTTCCATTATAACAACGACAGGTTATGCAACAACCGACTTTGATTTATGGCCATCCTTTTCCAAAACCATTTTAGTGCTTCTTATGTTTATCGGCGCATGCGCTGGTAGCACGGGTGGAGGCATCAAGGTTTCCAGAATTCAAATTCTTTTAAAGAGTATTGTAAAAGAAATCAAAATTGCGGTGCATCCGCGAAATACCGTAAAGCTTTCCTTAAACGGACGTCCCGTAGCGCACGAAACAGTGCGGGCGGTGAATGTGTATATGGCGTCGTATCTTGTGATATTTGCCGTTTCTATATTACTTATTAGTTTGGATAATTTCGATTTAACAACGAATTTTACAGCTATCGCCGCAACGCTTAACAATATAGGACCCGGTCTTGCCGGTGTTGGACCAACGCAAAATTTTTCCGGTTTTTCAAATTTGTCAACCCTCGTTATGTCGTTTGATATGCTTATAGGTCGCCTTGAAATTTTCCCGATGCTGATTTTATTTTCACCATATACTTGGAAGAAATAATGATGTTTATACAAATATAAAAAAAGTGCACGTTAATGTGCACTTTTTTTATGGGGGAATTTAATGTTGCAATACGATTGTAGTGCATACAAAAACAGGAATTTTTTGTATAATACTGTCGTAGAGGTGATTATATGCGAAAATTTGAAATTCCTTCTGTTCCGCCCACAACCAATAAATGTGTTCGTTTTCCAAACGATGTTATAGAAAGTGTTGAAAGTGCAATTCGTGGAAAAAACTGCACTTTCAGTGCCTTTGTTGTTGAAGCTGTCCGCGTTGCAGCAGAAAACAGCAGTATTGAAACATGCACAGGAGAGAAAAAATGATACAGTGGGGGTTAGGTCTATTGTCTGCAGGTCTGGTAATTCTTTTGCGAGGGGCTGCAGAAAAGCAGAATGTTTTAGAAAACATTGCGGTGCAAGACAGGCTTTATCAAACGGGACTTGCACTTTCCGAATATCTTTTTGATTTTTCACGTATATTTATCTTTTGCGGAATAGCGGCAATTCTTACGGGCGCTTTTATAAAACTGATTTTTCGTAAAGAAAAACGTCCGCATCGCTAATAATAAGAACACAAGACAAAAAACTTTTTTATTTCTTTCCTTTTTTCTTTTTTTATGGTATGATATAAAGGAAAGGAATGTTATGCAAAATGAATACGAATATAAAGGAATTTTTATTGGAGCGATTCGTTTCTGACATCGGTTTTGCCCGCTGTGTTGATACGCCGTTTCAAAACCTTAATAATGCTGTATCCCTCGTTTTTCATCTTTCGGATGCGGTTGTAGACCAAATCACAACCATGCCAACCCATACGTATTTTCAGCATTATAGAACGATGAATGCATATGTTGATTCTGTTTCTCTGCAGCTTGTTTTGTATTTACAGCAAAAAGGGTATAACGCGGCCGCAGTTCCTGCTAGTCAGTCCACCGAAGGGCTTGCGGGAATATTTTCCCATAAAATAGCGGCTGTTCGTGCAGGTCTTGGCTATATAGGAAAAAGCTGTTTGTTTATATCCCGCCTTTATGGTCCGCGTGTTCGCCTCGGAACAGTTTTTACCGATGCACCGATTGATACTGTATGTCTTCCGCAGAAATCGGAATGCGGGACATGCGATTTGTGCGCCCGCGCCTGCGGTGCAATGGCAATTCGTAATGTAAACTACGTAGAAAGTCTTGACCGCGAAGATATTTTTGACGCAAAGGCATGCAGTGATTATATGAAGGATAAGTTTAAACATATTGGAAGAGGTGCTGTATGCGGTGTTTGCATGCGCGTTTGCCCTAAAGGAAGAAAAATAAATACGGAATGTGAAAACAACTTATATTAAAAAGATGTCGCTTATGCGGCATCTTTTTTAATATAACAAAATGCATAATGTTATACTAAAAATCAAAAAATGTTATTGTTCTTTTTTTAAATCAATGTATAATGAAAATATGAGGGGGCATGTGTATGAAAAAAAGAATTCCGGCAAGTGTGCAGTATGCCGAAGAAATTATGCAAGAAATTGAAAACGGTGGATGCGGTGCGCCAGGTAAACAGTTTTATTCCACCCGTGGGCTTGCGCAAAAATACGGTTGCTCCTTGGTTACGGCGCAAAAGGTTATGGTTTTGCTTCGAGAAGCAGGATGTATTACCCTGGCGGGAAAGAAGTATTATCTGACGCATGGCAGAGTCGGGAACCGAACGCCGTATGCAAAGGCAAGGGGAGAGCGCAAAAAACTGATAGGATTTCATGTGACCAATATTGAAAGTCCTTTTTTTGCAGCCCTTGTGAAAGAGGCGGAACAAGCGGCAGGAAAGCACGGCTATCGGCTGATTACGGCAAGCAGTCGTTATCAAGAAAAGGAAGAAGCGGAAATTCTTCGCATGTTTCGGGATATTGGTGTGGCGGGTATTTTAAGCTGCCCGGGGCTTACAGAAGAAACGACAAAGCTTTATAAAAAGTGTATTTTACCTTTTGTATTCTTATGCAGAAGACCCCGAAGCATGCACGCCGATAGTGTGCTGGTGGATAATTACAGTGCAGGAAAAAATGTGGCGCGGCATCTATGCAAAATGGGATATCGTTCGTTTGCTTATATTGGGCTTAAAAAGCTGGAGCAAGGAGAAGATACACGATTTATCGGCTTTCGCGAAGCGCTCTTAGCGGAGGGTTTTGTCCTTCCGGAAGAAAATGTGCTTCGTATCGATTCAGCAGAATCCGGTGCGGTAGCATGGGAAATAAGTCGGTTTATTCGAAATTTACAAGCACCTGTTGCAATCTTTTGTTTTCAGGATTTACTGGCGGTCGAGGTTTTCAAATCGTGCAGGACGCTTAAAAGGGAAGTCCCTGAGGAAGTGGCAATCTGCGGATTTGACAACCTTTCGGTAAGCGAAGTCACAACAAAGCCGCTTACCACGGTGGGTTATCCGATTCGTACCATGGCGGAAACGGCAGTAAGTCTTTTGATACGGCGTATAGAAGGAAGCGAAGAAGAAATTGCAGAATGCGCGGTAGCGCCATCGCTTTTTGTGCGGGAAAGCACAAGAAAAGATGCGGAAAAGCCCGCAGGTTCCCTTTTGGATAAAGATGTATTATATAAAATTTAAGGAGGATACATATGGCAATTCAACACACAGCTGTAAGCTACTACGGTATGAATTATACCGAGCATGCAAAGCAGGATTTTGAAGAGATGCGCGCACACGGGTGTGACACGGTGATTTTGGCGCTAACCGAATTTGACATTGATTTTTGGTTTCCAAACATCAATGCAATTGTAAAGACCGCGCATGAAGCGGGGCTTCGTGTTCTGGCAGACACATGGGGTATCGGTAAATACTTTGGTGGTGAAAATGTCAGTCTGTTTTTGCAAAATAATATTTACCATCGGCAGGTATCTGCCTTTACGGGTGAGGTATTGTCCGCTGCATGCTTTAACACAAATGCATTTCGTGATTATTTCAAAGGTATTTGTGTAAAGCTTGCGCGTGAAACAGAGGTAGACGGCTTTTTTTGGGACGAGCCACATTATGCCTTTCCGAAAGCGTATGCATCTATCACGGGCGGGGCGGGGGATGATTGGTCCTGTCGTTGTCCGGAATGTATGAAAAAATTCGAAGCGTATTATGGGTATGAAATGCCGAAAATCATGAATGATGATGTGAAGCAGTTCCGCTGGAAAGAAGCACTATTTACGCTTTCAGATACCTCTAGAGTGCTGAAGGAGATAAATCCCGAACTTGAAATTACCTGCTGTGTACATGCAACGTTGCAATCTTACTATGTAACCGAGCTTCGCGGTTATGATAACTGGGAAATGGTTGCGGCATGTCCGTATTTTGACGTATTTTCCAGTACGATTATAAAATGGGATTTACCGGAAGACTTCTTCCGCGAAATTACCGAGCGTACAGTAAGAATTGCAAAGAAATACGGAAAACAATCTGAGCGCTGGCTCATGGGCTACCACCAGCAACCAAAGGACTGGAAGCAAATTGACCGTATTGTGGATATGTACGAGGAGATGGGCGTTGACCGTCTTGCAACATGGACATATAGAGGCGGATACGGAACAGTTGTATCGGCAAAGGAACCGATAAAACTTTGGGACTGTATCGGTGAAAATTACAAGCGTGTTCTCAAGAAATAGAAAGGGGATAGTAAAATGCGAGATTTTGGTTACTTTAAAGCAGTAGTAGAAAACATGGAAAAGGTAAATGAAACGCAAGGGGAAAATATTAGGGTGGCAGCAGCCCTGATGTTCGAAGCGATAAAGAATGATCGCCTCATCAGTGTTTACGGCGGCGGCGGACATACAACCCTTCCGGTGGGCGAAATGTTTTTCCGCGCCGGAGGTCTTGCCAATATCAACCCTGTAATGGAAACGGGGCTGTCCGTTTTCAATCAGGCACTTAAATATCTGGAACTTGAAAGAACGGTCAATTACGGCAGTGCCATTATGCGCTACTATGACCTTTGTGAAGGTGATGTTTTAATTATATTCCATAATATTGGCATAAACCCCGCCACAATTGATGCGGCGATGGAAGCGAAAAAGAATGGTGTGAAAATCATTGCGATATCGAGCTCTTATTGGCAAGAAGAAATGCCCGAAGACCATTTTATCCGTCATCCAAATAAAACAAACCTATTTGAATATGCAGATGTATGTATTGATGATTATAATCCCGTAGGGGATGCCATGGTAGAAATTCCGGGCTTCGAAACTCCGATTGCACCGGCATCCAACATTGTGGACTTTTATATTGCACATCTTCTGGAAATCGAAACAGTAGCTATGTGTGTAGAGGCAGGTATTGCGCCTCCTGTATGGTCCAGCGCTAATACACCGGGCGGGGATGAAAAGAATGCGGCACTTCTGGCAAAATACCGTCCCCGCGTGAAGATGCTGTAAGAGAGGGAGAGAAACATGGAGAAACTGCAAAAAGGACTTATCTTTCTGTTGGAGAAATATGCAAGCGGCAAAAAAGCGGAGCTTATAAGTCGGGAGTTAGTATGCAGCGATGGCAAGGAGATTCCGCTTCTTCCGTGGCGTTGTCAGCGCCGCTTTACGGAGCTTCGTGATTTAGTAAGGCTTGGAAGAATTGAAGATGTAAGTGTGATTCGTATTAGCCACATCGCAAAGAAGGGAACCCCGCTTACTTCCATTTTGCGACGTGAGCTTGATGTTTGTTCCTTCCTCTTAGATAGCCCTGTAAAGGTGGAGCATGCGGTATATGGGGGAGAACTTACCTGTAATATGGTTGCAACGCTTGCAAACGGCGTTGTATGCACCATCGAAGCGGCGGCAACACTTCCGGCGCAAGCGGAGAAAATTGATAAGCATGAAATTATAGCGCGCCGCGGTGTGGCTTGTGACCGAACTGTGGATACACAGGTGCCGCAAAGCTCGGTGTATGTTTTTTCGGACAGGGGTGCAGAAAGCTATACGGATACAGATTTTGAACTGTACGGGCTTACAGAGGAGGATGCGGCTGTTGTACGGCAGGCTTTTCTTGCTGTAACAGATGCTGAATATGCAAAAGCACTTTGCGGTGCAGCTGAGGCACTGGGGAGGATCAATATATGAAACCTTTAAAAATAGCCATGATGAGTATGACCCACGGGCATACAAGAAAATATTATCAGGTACTTCGTGATAATCCAAAGCTTGACTGGGTGGCGGTATCTACGGAAAATGATACTGTAAAGAAAAATTTCCAAGATCATGTGAGTGGAATTCCTTGTTATGATAGCCCGGAAGAAATGCTTGCGGCGCATCCGGAAATTGAGGCTGTAGTGTTAGCAAGTGCTAACAGCGAGCATTTAAAGCAGGTAAAGCTTTGCGCTGAACGTGGTATACATATCTTATCTATGAAAATTCCTACGTTCGACATGGCGGAATATGACGCAATGATTGCACTTACCGAAGAAGCAGGCGTTGTATGTCAGGTAGAACTTGAAATGCATTATAATCCTGTGGTTATGCGCCTTTGGGAAGAATATGAATCAGGAAAAATCGGAAAAATCCTATCTTTTCAGGCAACGAATATCACCCTTTCCCCTGTCTGGGCATTTCCTTGGCAGGGCGTGCCCGAAGAAAGCTACGGCAAACGTATTCCGCTAACCGATAGGGACAGTCGTTTCCGCGGCGGCGCGCTTTGTGATCATCCGCACATTTTCGATATGATTCGCCATATGACGGGGAGTGAATTTGCAACGATTTATGCCCGCGTAGCCCCAAATATCCGCCCGGATTTGGAAGTGGAGGATATGCTTACCGTCATCGGTACCATGAAGGATGGCACGGCATTTTCTCTTGACCCCTCATGGTCAAGAATGGAAGAGCGGATTTCCGTGCCCGGTCCCGGCTGGGAGGTTTTTCCAAAACGTATGGAAGTAAATATAACGCTTCATGGTGAAAAAGGCTCTATATTGTCCGATTGCTTCGGTCCAAACGTTTACCATAATGGTGGGCCGGATGACCGTTATACCGTGCAATATACCTATTTTGACGAGTGGGTAGGGCTGATTGATGAGTTTGTTGAATGTATCCGCGAGGGCAAACAGCCGAAAATCAATTTACGCTGGCATAAAAGGACAATTGAAGCTATGAATGCCTGCTATGAAAGCATTCGCACGGGAGAACCGGTCAGTCTGTAACGAGCTACCGATTAAAACAAAAAGTATATTTAAATGAAAAATTATACTAAATATCCGGAAAATGTTATACAAGAAATGCTGAAAACACATTGAAAATTTATAGTATATACTTTAAAATAAAATTGAAGGAGGGGTAGAATGCAAATTTATCCGTACCCGTATAGTATGAAACAGTCAGGTGAGATGTTCGAGTTTGGTACGAGTGTATCTGTACGTACATACGCCGATGCACCGCGGGAACTTTTACAAATACTTTGGAGTAATTTTACACTTGGTAAAAGTAGTCTGCAATTTGAAGAAGCAGGCTCCGTGGATGCGTATTTCTTATGTATCGGCACAAAGAAGCCGATAGAGATGAAAGAATCGTCGAGCTATTCGCTTTCGGCTGACAAAACGGGGGTATCGCTTGTTGCATCCGATAAAACGGGGTTTATGCAGGGATTTATGTCGCTTTTGCAGCTACTTTGTCCGCAAAATCTGACGGAAGGAAACGTGGTATTTACTGTTCAAGGATGCCGGATTGACGATAAGCCGCGTCTTGGATTTCGAGGGATTCATTTATGCCTTTTTCCGGGGATGGAGCTTTCGATGCTGCAGAAAATCCTTCGCCTTTGTGCATTCATGAAATACTCCCATGTCATTTTAGAGTTCTGGGGCTCCCTTCGTTTTTCCTGTCTGCCTGAGCTCGGATGGCAGAATGCATTCACAAAAGAGGAAATCCGACCGGTTTTGGAGGAAGCAAAAGCACTTGGACTGGAGCTCATTCCTATGTTTAATCATTTCGGTCACGCATCGCAGGCAAGAGCAAGATACGGAAAACATGTGGTTTTAGACCAGAATCCGGACAGAGCTATGCTCTTCGGTCCCGATGGCTGGACGTGGAATATTGCAAACCCCGAAGCCGTACAAATGCTTAAAAACATTCGTGAAGAGCTTTTTGAACTGTTTGGCGAAGGAGAGTATTTCCATTTGGGCTTTGACGAAGCCTTTGTGTATGAGGAAGAACTTTCACCCGAGGAAAGAAATGAACTTTTGCTCACGTATATGAACGGTCTTTGCGAAGAAATCTGCCAAAAGGGACGCCGCCCGATGATTTGGGGCGATATGTTCCTGGAGCATACCCGCTGGAAAAATTTGCCGCCTCCAAAGGGACGGTACAGCGCCACGGGCTTTGATGAGCATAAAATACTGCCAAGGCTTGACAAACGTTTTCTCATTACGGATTGGCAATATTATATTACCGAAGGGGAAGTTGAAACAAATAAGTTTTTCATGGAACAGGGCTTTGAGGTAATCCCCTGCCCGTGGAACAATTACGACAACGTAAATCTCTCTGTTAACATGGCAAAAACCTACGAAATGCCCGGAATGCTGCAAACTACATGGGATAACCTGCAGGAGGATATTATTATCATTCCCTATGCAGGCACAGCGATGTGGGAAAAAGAAAACCGTAAGTATTCCGTAGAAGAATTAGGGGTTATCCGCGTGAAGGCAATGCATTTTATCCGAAAGCTTATGCCCTCGGGCGGACAGTATGCAAAGGCAGGCTGGAAGGCCTTTGAAATATAAAATATGGAGGTTTTTTTATGAAAAAGTATGGCAAAATCCTATCGTTTTTGTTGGTGGCAATGCTTATCTGCCCGATTGTAGCTGTGGGAAGCGAAACGCCAATATTGACAGAAGAATTCTCTTCGCTCGAAAACTGGACTTCTATGACGACTGAGAACGGATATACTTTATGCGAAACAGGCGGTGTGGATAATTCATCCTACCTCAAGGTAACATCATCCAAAAACGCCGGTCATCAGATTTTTAGCGGAATGGAGGAAGGAAAACTATACAAGGTATCCTTTAATTTTAAGGCAGATGCCGAGGGAATATATCCGTTATTGAGAATAGTACATGACTACAGGCAAGAGGGCGTGGTAGAAAAAGGAAAGTATTTGTGGCTGGACTGTAAATATACCACAACGCTGCAAATTAAACAAGCAATAAAAGGTTACACTTTAGAAGGCTTATATACGGGTGACTATCAGAAATCAACAAATGAAATACGTCCTCTTTCGAGCACTGCTTCAACAGATTGGGAATACAGAGAAGTGGTATTTAAGGTGCCTTCCTATAGTGGTACTTATTCCAACATGCAATACGCACAGTGTTATTTGTACCTTGGTTCTACAGGGATGAAAGATGATGGAGGAAGTGTTATTCCGGTTGGTTACGATAACGTCTGCATCGAAGAATTATCTTCCGAAACAACAGCATATACCGCAGATGGAAGTGCTGTAAAAACGACACTTTCAAGTGGCGAAAATATAAACGTTGGTGTTCGTCTTGCCAAAGGCGCAGGAACTGCACAGACCATAAGTTGCTTATACCAATATGAAGGGGATACGCCGCAGCTCAAACAGATTCTGGGGCTTTCAACGGCAAGCTGTCAGGAAACAACGTTAGCCTTTACCAATGCTTTACAGACAACAGTGAAATTTTATCCTCTTGCGACAGTACCTGTAAATATTCCGGAGTTAGATAATGCTCGGTATACGCTGAAGGTCATTACATTGGATGATATTGCTGGTTTGCGTCCTGTGTGCGGAAAGGTTGTACTTGAAAAACCGGCACAATAAAAAGGAGTGCGGATATGAGAAAAAAGATTTTTGTGTTTTGTTTAAGTCTATTCCTCTTTATGACACAGGGAATTGTCATTGCAGAAGAGAAAACGGACTTAGAGCATATTAAAAACGGTGACTTTGAAATGCTTGGGGCAGACTTAATGCCTGTCGGCTGGACTTCTAAAAACGGAGCAATAAATGAAGGCATTTTGATTGAAACAAACGATACAGCCTCCGGAGAAGGAAATGCTTTAAAAATTGCACCGCAGGGGAAAGCTGTTTATGTTTCACAGCCTGTAAAAACATTAATTCCGGGTGAGGAGTATATCTTTACGGCAAAACTCCGTATTCTGGAAAACGAAGATAATAAATCTGCCGTTAAGTTTGAATTTACAGATGCCGCGGATGAAAGCTTCTGGCTTCGCTTTTCCAAATCCGATGCTGCAAAATGGACCGAGATTACGCATACCTTTACCTATCCCGAAAAGGCAACCCGACTTTCCGTTATGCTTCGGAATACGTCTACGGCAGGAGAAATTCTGTGGGATGATATTTCCATTCGCGGAAAAGGCGTGGAAGAGGAAGTAGCGCAAAGCGTAAAGCTGCAATCAGCACCGGAGGATATTTATGTAGAAAAGCCGTCTTTTGCAGAAGAGCTTCTTTCTTATGCGAGTATGGAAAGCACCGATGGTGACGATGTATTTAAAATTTGGGGTCCTTCTTCAAAAGAGCTCATAAAAGAGGAAACAGAAACAGTTAGAACCGGTGATAAAAGTATAAAAATCACATGGGCATCCGGAAATCCGTATATTAAACAGCGGGTTGAAAATGTTTCGCCGGGGGCTACGTATCAGGCAAGCTTTTGGTATAAAATCGAAAGCACCGGCACGGTAAAGCCCGGTTTTAAGATTGAATGGTATAAGTATGGAGAAGACGGGGCGGATTCGTATATAAACAAGTCGGAGGCCAAGCGGTCTTAGGAAGACAACTGTGGTACCCAACTCCTTGGCTCACAGAACGACATGGCTACGATCCGACTTATAAAATCGAAAGCACCAGCACGGTAAAGCCCGGTTTTAAGATTGAATGGTATAAGTATGGAGAAGACGGGGCGGATTCGTATATAAAC
>JAZROH010000081.1:0-22131 GCA_045648645.1 Clostridia bacterium
ATCTCCTGTACGAAGTGCATACCCTGCATTGGGATTTGTGCGGATAATATCACCGGCTTCCACCTCATCCGCATGCTCCTCCGAAATCTGTGGAACAAGCCCTAAATCCTTAAGCTCCCGTTCTACCTTCCGGTAATCCTCGCCCGTATAGTCCGAAAGCTCAATTTTCTGTGCTCCGCGGCTGACCTTTACCATAACGGTGCTTCCTACGGAAAGCCTTGTGCCTTCAGCTTTATCCTGCTCCATAATAAAGCCCTCGGGAATGGTACTGCTGTATCCCGTTCCCATTTCCTCAATTTGAATATCCTTATGGCGCTGCTTTGCTTCTTCAATGGACATGTTTAAAAGAAGCGGCATCTCAATCTGCTTGCCCTTCCTTTCGGATGGGAACATAAAGCGGGCGCAAACCACCCCGATAATGGATATAATGACCACTGCCGTGGCAATTGCAGCCACAATGGCAATGGTATCTTCTTTTTTTCGTTTTTTTGCATGAGGTGCGCGTTTTACTTCTTCCTTGATTTCTTCTTGCTCTAAAATCTTCGGAAGCTTTTTGGTGGAAAATTTATCCGTATGTACAAGTGGCGTTTCGCTGCCGAAAATCTTTCTTAAATCTTCCAAAAGTGCAGAAACGGACGCATACCGCTGCTTTGTATCCTTTTCCATTGCCTGTAAAATAACCGCTTCGATTTCTGCCGGAATTTGCGGGTTCTTCCGCGTAGGTGGCATAGGTGCTTCATGCAGGTGCTTCATTGCAACGGCAACGGGCGTTTCCCCATCAAAGGGAAGTGTTCCCGTAAACATTTCATACATCACAACGCCGAGAGAATAAATATCGCTTCTTTCATCCGTAAAGCCTCCTCTTGCCTGCTCGGGAGACGCATAATGCACAGAGCCTATCGCAGAGGTGCTGCCGGCAATGTTGGTAGACGCGCTTACGGCTCTTGCAAGACCGAAGTCTGTCACCTTTAAAACGCCATCATTCGTGATAATGATGTTATGGGGCTTTATATCTCTGTGAATAATGCCTTTTGCGTGGGCATGCTCAAGTGCCGAGGCAATTTGTCCCGTAAAATCCACGGCTTCATTGACAGAAAGCACACCCTTTCGGGTCATATATTCCTTAAGGGTAATCCCCTCAATACATTCCATTACAATATAGTTTAACTTGCCGTGCCGCCCTACATCATAAACCGACACAACGTTTGGATGCGAAAGGCTTGCCGCCGCTTGTGCTTCTATTGTAAAACGCTTTAAAAATTCCTCGTCCTCCTGAAATTCCGGACGCAGAATTTTCACTGCGACATTACGGTTTAAAAGACGGCATCGTGCCTTATATACAATGGCCATTCCGCCCGCCCCGATATTCTCTAAAAGCTCATAGCGGTTACTGAGTACCGAACCTACCATTTACGCTTCCTCCTTTAGCAGCTTTTTAATTACAATCGCTGTTATGTTATCTTTACCGCCGTTTCGATTTGCTTCATTTACAATATTTTCTGCTACGGCGTCCATAGTATCAGCAGATATAAGCATGTTTTTAATTTCACTTTCCGTCAACATGCCGGAAACACCGTCCGAACACATCAAAAGAATGTCATCCCGCTCCAGTTGCACGGAAAGAAAATCCACTTCCACTTTCTTATTTGTCCCCACCGCGCGGGTGATTACATTTTTATTCGGATGGCTCTGTGCCTCCGTTTCCGTAATTAACCCGCTTTGCACCATCTCTTCCACCAGAGAATGGTCGGTTGTAAGCTGTGAAAGCTTTCCTTCCCGAAGGAGATAAACGCGGCTATCACCCACGTGGGCTATGTACAGCATGTCAAAATCCAAAAGGCAGATATCCATAGTTGTGCCCATACCGGATAGTGTTTCCTGCATTTGGGCGCGCGTATATACAATGTTATTCGCATAGGATACAGCGTTTTTTAAAATACGCTCAGCTTTTCCGGCATCTAAATCGAGCATAGACTGCATGCGCACATAGGTTTCAATGCTTTCTGCCGCCGTGCGGCTTGCCACATCTCCGCTCTGATGTCCGCCCATACCATCACAAAGCACAAACAAATACGGTCTGTCTCCCGATGCGATACAGAAATCCTGATTGATTTTTCGTTCTTTCCCAATATCGGTTTTTGCTGCAAATGTAATCATGTGTTTTTCCCCTTCTTCGCCCTGCGAAGCTGTCCGCAGGCAGCATCAATATCCGCACCCATTTTGCGGCGTACCGTTGCCTCAACGCCTGCTTTTTCCAAAATATTTACAAACATTGCCGCCGTTTCACGCGTACTGCGCCGAAAGGAACGTTCCTCAATGCTGTTTACCGGAATTAGATTTACATGAAATCCGGGCATGGAGCGAAGCCTTCCCGCAAGCTCTGCGGCGCAAGCCTCACTGTCATTTACGCCGCGAATCAGTGCATATTCAAGTGTGATTCGTCTATGGGTTGCTTCAAAATAATGCGCCGCGGCACTAAGAAGTGCTTCTATGCTTACGCTTTTTGCAATCGGCATAAGCGTACGGCGAATAGTATCATTTGGCGCATGTAATGAAATTGCCAAATTTATTGGTAAATTCTCTTTTTCAAGACGCGCAATTCCCTCTAAAAGGCCACATGTGGAAAGCGTTATATGCCGTGCACTAAGTCCTAGGCCTTTTGGATTTACGGCATTTCGAATAAAAGTAAGCACATTTTCATAATTGTCCAGCGGCTCGCCGCTTCCCATTATGACAATATGCGAAATCTTTTCTCCCAAATCCTGCTGTGCCGCCAAAACTTGTCCGATGATTTCCCCTGCGGAAAGATTTCGGTCCAGTCCGTCAATGGTAGATGCACAAAATGCACATCCCATACGGCATCCTGCCTGCGAAGATACGCAAATGCTGTTACCATAATGATACCGCATGACAACGCTTTCTATCCCTGCATCATCCTCCATCCGAAAGAGATACTTAACCGTTTTGTCCAGCTTCGAAATAAGCCGTGTATCAATACGGGGAAGCTCTGTATAAAGTTCATTTTTTAATCTTTCTCTAAGGCTCTTCGGAACATTCGTCATCGCATCCGGCGATGCCCCCTGATACAGCCACTTGTAAATTTGCTCCGCCCGAAACGAGGGCACATCCCCAAGGAAGTCCTTCATGGTTTCCGGCGTAAAATCATATATATTCAATTCCATCTCTTTCTCAGCTTCGCTATAAAGAAGCCGTCTGTATTATCCTTATGCGGAAGCAATGTTCGATAAGGCGTCGCAAGGCAGTATTCAGAATGTAAACGCAAAAATTCTTCCACAATATCTTCGTTCTCTGCCCGATTGATTGTACAGGTGCAATATACAAGTTCTCCACCGCGACGAAGATGATAGGATGCTACTTCCAAAATCGTCTTCTGCACTATCGTAAGCGCCTTTAAATCCTCAGCACTGCGTTGCCATTTAATGTCCGGCTTTTTGCGCAAAATTCCAAGCCCCGAGCATGGTACATCCACCATAATCTTATCGTAATACCACATATGCGCCGTATCAATCATGCGGGCATCATGCCTTTCGGCACTAATGATGGATATTCCAAGCCGTTTTGCATTTCTTTGAATCAGGTCGACCTTATGCGCATGAATATCCCAAGCCGTAATTTCGCCCTGATTTTCCATAAGCTCCGCCATATGCGTTGTTTTTCCACCGGGCGCGGCACACATGTCGAGGACGCGGTCACCGGGCGCGGGGTCAAGCGTAAGACTTGCCATCTGTGCCCCGATATCCTGCACCGATAAAAGTCCTTCCCGAAACATGACGGTTTCTGCAATGTTAGTCGGTTCCTCAATATGTAGCCCCATTTCAAGTTGTGTCCGCTGTGCTTTGCAAAGACATTCAATTTCCTCTATGGTACACTTCAGCGGATTTACCCGCACGGAAACAGGCGGCACGGCATTTCCTGCAGCTAAAAGCTTCTCACATTCCTCTGCGCCAAATTGCTGCATCCACAAATCCACAAGAAAATCGGGATAAGAATACTCCACCCCCAGCCGCTCGCGCAGCTTTTTGGGGTAAACAAAGCCATTTCGAAGAATATTTCGAAGCACACCGTTAACATACGCAGAAGCTGAATATGCATGGCGCTTTGCCATATTAACTGCTTCGTTTACGGCGGCACGATTTGGAATTCTGTCCATAAACCGAATCTGGTACACCGCCATACGCAAAATATCACGAATAGCAGGGGTAAGACTCGCAAGCGGTCTTGCTGAAACGGCTTCAATCTGATAATCTATAAAACGCAAATGCTGCACCGTACCGTATACCAAATTCGTAGCAAGTGCTTTATCCCGCTTTTCAAGTTTCGACGCACTAAGTCCGTTTTTTACAGCCAGGTCCGCATATGCATTATTTTCTGTTATTTCCCTTAAAATACGAAGGGCTAATTCTCTGGGCATTAGTCTCTCCTTCTGTTATTTCCCGCAAGCAACAAAAGACGCAAAAGCTGTAAAACAGCACTGGCGGCGGCAGCAACATACGTCAGCGCCGCTGCAGAAAGTACCTTCTTTGCACCTTTCGTTTCCTCTTCATCCAAAAAGCCGATTTCATATACGGAAGTGAGTGCTCTGCGGCTTGCATTCAGTTCTACCGGAAGCGTTGCAAGCTGAAAGGCTACCACTGCCGTATATAAAATAATGCCCACGGGAATCAGCGCTTCAAATGCAGAAAAAATAATCCCGATAATGACCAGCGGTATTGCAAGGCTCGACCCGATTTGCGCCACGGGCAAAACCGTGTTTCGCAGTTTAATCGGCATATACCCTGTATTATGCTGCACGGCGTGTCCTACCTCATGCGCGGCAATACCCACAGCCGCAATGGATGCATTATCGTGTACATCAGCAGAAAGACGCACTACATTTGCACGCGGGTCATAATGGTCGGTAAGATTTCCGCCAATTCGTTCCACACGCACCTGGGTAAGACCATTCCGGTCTAAAATCCTCCGGGCTATATCTGCCCCCGTAAGACCGCGGCGATTCCCAACCTTTGCAAACTTTGCATAGGTATTCTTAACGCGCCCCTGCGCATAAAGTGCTAACAAAATAGCGGGTAAAAGCAATAAGTATGTGGGGTCATAATAAAAATAAGGCATTTTCGTTTCCTTTCCTTCAAGAAATTATAGGGCACTACTTGCCAAGTATGCTGCCGACAGGAATAGGATTTCCTGCCAAAAGTGCCGCAGCCGTCATTTTTTTCTTGCCTGCAAGCTGCAATTCCAGAATTTCAACCGCACCGTCACCCGTTGCAACCACAAGCTGTGCGCGGCTCTTTATAATCTCTCCGGGTTTTCCTTTTCCCTCTGCCGCTTTGGCAGAAATTATTTTCAAAAGCTGTCCCTCTTTATAGGAGTATGCCCCCGGCCAGGGAAATAATCCACGAATTTTATCAAGAATTTCCCGTGTGCTCTTTTCCCAGGAAATATTTCCCAGTTCTTTTGTAAGAAGAGGGGCGTAGGTAGAGCTGCTTTCGTTCTGCTTTTCTCGCGGTGCTGTGCCGTTTTCAATCTGTAAAAGCGTTTCTACCGCAAGGCAGGCGGCACTCTCCGCAAGCTTATCATGCAAAGACTGCGCAGTATCATCGGGCGTTATCGGCACATGCGCCTTTAAAATCATATCCCCTGTATCGAGTCCCTTATCCATATACATACTGGTAATGCCCGTTTCCTTCTCCCCGTTTAGGATGCTCCATTGAATGGGTGCAGCGCCCCGATATTTGGGAAGGAGTGAAGCATGCATGTTTACGCAGCCGTATTTGGGAAAAGAAAGTACATATTCCGGTAGTAGCTTTCCATAGGCTACAACCACAATAATATCCGGCATTTTTTCTTCAAGGTACGGTAAAATAGCACATCCGCGAAGCGTTTCGGGCTGATACACGGAAAGCCCAAGTTCTTCGGCACATTTTTTCACAGGGGTAGGTTCCATGTGCATACCGCGATTTTTCGGCTTATCCGGTTGGGAAATAACACCCACAATCTCATGTCCTGCATCATGCAGTCCTCTCAAAACAGTCGCCGCAAAATCCGGCGTTCCCATATATAAAACTTGCATAGAATTCCTTTCTTATTCTTCTCTTTTTTGGATTTCGTCCGCCTTATCGACAAAAAGGATACCGTCTAAATGGTCCAGTTCATGGCACACAGCACGGGCAAAAAAACCGGTTACGGTTTTCTCAAACGTATTTCCCGCACGGTCCTGTGCGCGAAACGTCACCGTTTCAGGACGGGTAACCGTCCCGATATATTCCGGTACGCTGAGGCATCCTTCCGCGTCAGTCTGTTCTCCGGAAAAAGAAATAATCTCGGGGTTTATGAGTTCAATATATCCGTCTCCGAATTCCTTTCCCACGTCAATCACAACCACACGGCGCAAAATGCCAACCTGCGGTGCTGCAAGCCCGACACCGTTTGACGCATACATCGTTTCCTTCATATCATCCAAAAGCGAAAGAATGCGTTCATTTATTTCTTCCACGGGTCTTGATTTTTTCCGAAGAAGTTCATCTCCGATAATTCTTATATTTCTGCAAGACATTTTTTATTTCCTTTCCTGTTCTCCGTTTACATGGATGTGGGATTTACATCCACCATAACGGACAGCTTTTTTTCTGTTTCAATTACTGTACGGATTTTTTCGCAAAGCTCTTTTGTTAGTCTGCACTTCATCCAGATATGCCATCTGTACGTATTCTTAATCTTATTTATGCCGCAGGGAGCTGCACGAAAAAGCTGGACTGTATTTCCAAAGCTTTTCTGTGCGCGCGCATAGAGCATTTCGGCGCCCTTTCGCACCGCCGTTTCCTCCCCGCCGGCTACAATTATATTTATTATATCACAAAAAGGCGGATAATTCAAAGCTTTTCTGAGAATTATTTCTTCATTATAAAATGCATGATAATCATGCCTTGCAGCCGCCAAAATGACTGGGCTTTCCGGCGAATGGGTTTGAATAATGGTACGCCCTTCCTTTTCACCCCGTCCTGCTCTTCCCGAAACCTGTGTAATGAGGCTAAAGGTACGCTCTTGCGCCTTATAATCTCCCATATTCAAAATCTGGTCTGCATTCAAAACACCAACAAGCGTTACATTCGGGAAATCCAGCCCTTTGGCAATCATCTGCGTTCCCAGTAATATATCTATATTTTCTTCCCGAAAACGGGTCAGGATTTTTTCATGGGCTTCTTTTTTTCGGGTAGTATCCACATCCATACGGATAATGCCGGCACCCGGAAATTCCAATTCCGCCTCTGCCTCAATTTTCTGTGTGCCTGTTCCATAGCCCGCAAGATGCGGGCTGTGGCAATCGGGACATTCCTTTGTGCTTTTCTTTCTGTATCCGCAATAGTGACAATTTAAAGTATCACTAAAACTATGATAGGTAAGCGAAATACTGCAGTGCGGACACGTTTCTACATACCCGCAGCTGCGACAGGACACAAATGTAGAATGCCCTCTGCGATTTAAAAATAAAATGCTTTGCTCGCCGTTTTTTAAATTTTTTTCTATTTCCTGCCGGAGTGCACTACTGATGGGTGAAGTATTCCCTCGCACCAGTTCCTCCCGCATATCTACAATAACCGTTTTCGGTAGCGCGGCATCATTATAGCGTTTTTGTATTTCCAAAAGCGTATAGGTTTTATTTTGCGCATGATAAAAGCTTTCTACGGAAGGCGTTGCGGAAGCGAGCAGAAGCTTCGCTCCTTCTGTAGAGGCTCGGCACATGGCAACCTCTCGCGCATGGTACCGAACGCCCGTTTCAGATTTATACGTATCTTCATGCTCCTCATCAATTACAATGAGCCCTAAATTTTGGCAAGGCGCAAATATGGCACTTCGAGCGCCCACGGCTACTTTAGCCTCTCCTCTGGCAATACGAAGCCATTCATCATGCCGTTCGCCAAGGGAAAGCCCGCTGTGCAGCACTGCCGTTGTTCGCCCGAACCGACTTAAAAAGCGGCTGACCATCTGGTGCGTAAGTGCAATTTCGGGTACGAGCACAATTGCACTTTTGCCTTCGTTTAGTACCTTTTCAATTGCGGCAAGATACACCTCTGTTTTTCCGCTTCCCGTAACGCCATGCAAAAGCATAGGTTTTAGTGGTTTTGCCGGCTGAAGCGTGATAGTATCAACTACTTTTTGCTGTTCTTCATTTAAAAGTGCGGCTTCTTTTTGCTTTATATTTCTATCGCTTCGCGGCGTTCGTAAAACCTCAATTTCTTCCGCTTCCAAAACACCGTTTTTGATAAGGGTGCGTACCGTGGAGGTGCTGCAGGAAGCAAAAAGACATAAATCTGCCATGGAAAGGCAGGCACATTCTCGCATAATACGCACAGCCCGTGCGGCAGCGTCAGAAAGCTTTTTTGAAGGCTCTGCACAAAAACGAATGACCCGCATGCGGCGTACGCCAACCTTCTTTTCCGTGGTGTGCGAAACGGAAACTGCGCCTTTTTGCAAAAGGCTGTTTACCGCTGCCCGCGTTTTTTCCCCGCATGCTTCCTTTAAAACATCAAAAGCGCATATTTCACCGTTTTCGGCTACCATATCCGCTACTTTTTTTTCTGTATTATCCATAGGTACATCTCGTTTTACAAGATGCACCCATTCCGTAAGACTTGCCACCGAGCCCGGCGGCAAAAACAACTTTATTGCTTCGGCAAAGGTGGAAAAATACCGATTTTTTATCCAATATGCTTCTAAAAGCTTCTCTCTGTTAAACAGCGGGGCAGTGTCCAAAACCTCGGCTATATCCTTGATTTTTTCAGAAATTTCCTGTTCTTCCACCTTAATGACGTAGCCCACCTCATGCCGGTTTCCGCCGCCAAAAGGGACGCGCACGCGAACACCCACAACCACCGAAGCCAGGAAAGCTTCGGGGATGCGGTAGGAATAGCCTTTATCTACTTGTCTTGTACGGCTGTCTATAATAACGCTTGCTACTTTCAATCCCTTTCACCGACTCTGTGCACAGAAAATAGATTCTGTCCGTTTTCTTCCACTTATAATTATTCTTCCGACGGCATTTCCATACCGTTAAGCTTTTCCGGCTGTGCAGCTTCCTCCACGAAAATTTCCTCGCCGGGTGCAATAACATCAATCATCCCCTGCGCCACTTCATTTACGGCAATTGTAACAGGTTTATCGGATTTTACCTTAACAAGGGGCGTGGTTGTGTCCAGCGCCAGTTCTCTTGCGCGCTTTGCAACAATCATGGCAAGCGTATAACGGCTGTCCATATCCTTCATAAGTTCGCTGATTCCGGGTTTAATCATCATAATAAATTCTCCTTTACAAACTCAAACTTTCGTGTGCTTCTGCATTCCTCCGAAGCCACGATTGCTTCTAAATCCATCGCAGCTCTTTCTGCTGCGTCATTTACTACAATATAGGAATATTTATCTGCAAGCCCTATTTCCTCTTTTGCGCGGGCAAGACGCGCTTCAATCACATCTGCCTCTTCCGTCTGTCGTCCTACAAGACGGCGACGAAGCTCCTCCATGGAGGGCGGCACAATGAAGATAAAAATACCTTCGGGGTAAGACTCCATCACCTGCATTGCACCCTGCACTTCAATTTCCAAAATAACGTCAATCCCGCTCTCCAGCTTGTCCATAACTGCCTTGCGCGGCGTGCCGTAGTGATTGCCGCAAAAGCTGGCATTTTCTAAAAAACCGCCTGCATCCCGAAGCTGCAAAAAATCAGCTTCCTGCATAAAATAATAATTTACGCCGTCCACTTCCCCGGGACGCGGGGCGCGCGTAGTTGCAGAAATCGAATAAAACATATCCGGATGCGCAGGCAAAAAGTGTTGCATCACCGTTCCCTTTCCGGCTCCGGAAGGACCGGAAATAACATATAAATTACCCTTACGCATGGTCTGCTTCCTCCGTATCGTCATCACAGATTCTTCCTGCCGCCGTATCCGGCAAAATAGCAGATAAAACCACGTGACCACTGTCCATAATAAGAACAGCGCGCGTTCTTCTTCCGTATGTAGCGTCAATCGCCATTCCCTTTTCCTTTGCCTCCTGCACAATGCGTTTAATAGGCGCAGATTCAGGACTTACAATCGCAATAACTCTTGACGATGAAACAACATTTCCAAAACCAACATTAAAAAGCTTCATGAAAGACTCCTTATTCTACATTTTGAATCTGCTCGCGCAGCTTTTCAATTACAGCTTTAATATCAATAACAAGCCTTGCAATCTCAAGGTCGTTGGATTTAGAGCCAATGGTATTGATTTCCCGATTCATTTCCTGAATCAAAAAGTCCATTTTTCTGCCTATCGGCTCATTCGCCTCCAGGAAAGAGCGCATCTGCATGATATGGCTGCGAAGACGAATCAGTTCTTCGTTTACGTTCACCTTATCCGCAAAGATGGCAACCTCATTTAAAAGTCTGCCTTCATCAACCGGAACAGCGTCCAGAATTTCCCGCATGCGGGTCTGAAGTCTTACCGCATATTCGGAAACAATCTTGGGCGTTCTCTCTTCCACTTCCCCGACAAGGGCTTCCATGGTGTTCGTCTGCTCCGAAAGGTCTGCAAACAGCTGCTCTCCTTCTTTTTCACGCATCGCTGTAAAACTCTGCGCCGCTTCATCGGTTGCTTCTTTTATGAGCGCGGTAATCTGTTCCGTATCCTCTGTTGCACGTTGCAAGGAGAAAACATCAGAAAAACGCGCAATATCCCGAAGCTCCACCGCGTCCGAAATGCCAAACGTTTCGCGAAGCTTTTCGAGAGCGGCATAATACCCTTTTGCAATTTCCATATTTACGAACACTTCGCCGGATTCGCCGCTGATGCCCTCAACCGAAAGAAAGACATCCACCTTGCCGCGGTTTATATACCGACCCAAGGTTTTTCGCATAGCATCCTCTGCGAATGCATACGCACGGGGTGTTTTTACGTTTATATCACTATAACGATGGTTTACACTGCGGATTTCCACAGTAAATTTCTTATCACAGCCAATGCGCTCCGCACTGCCGTAACCGGTCATACTCTTTATCATCCGTATTACCTCACTACTATGTTAATCAGCTTATCCGGTACGGCAATGACCTTTACGACCTGCTTGCCTTCCGTAATTGCGCGGGCTTCTTCGCTTTCCATGACAAGCTTTTCGAGTTCTTCACGGGGAAGACCCGTCGGCACCGTCATTTTACCGCGAATTTTGCCGTTTGCCTGTAAAACAATTTCAATAGAAGCATCCACGGTTTTCGCCTCATCGAAGGTCGGCCATGAGGCTTCATGCAAATAGCCTTCAAAGCCTGCCATCTGCCACATTTCCTCTGTAATGTGCGGCGCGGTGGGATTTAAGAGAAGCAGGAATGTGCGCATTTCGGCACGATTGATGTGGCCCACCTTATAAATATCATTGATAAGGCTCATAAGCGCCGCAATTGCCGTATTAAACTTCATTTTTTCCGTGTCTTCCGTTACCTTCTTGATGGTCTTATGCATGGCACCTTCAAGGTCTTTGCTGTATGCATTCCCTTCTACGAGCATCGGCATAAGATTCCAGACACGTTCCAAAAATTTATGACAGCCCTTGACGCCATTCGTACTCCAAGGCGTTGTCTGGTCAAACGCGCCGATAAACATTTCATAGGTACGTAAGGTATCTGCGCCGAAGTTTTCCACAACCTCGTCGGGGTTTACAACATTTCCACGGGATTTCGACATCTTTTCGCCGTTCTCGCCTAAAATCATACCGTGAGAGGTACGCTTTTGGTACGGCTCTTTCGTCTTAACAACCCCGATATCATATAAGAATTTATGCCAGAATCTGGAATAAAGCAAATGCAATGTAGTATGCTCCATACCGCCGTTATACCAGTCAATCGGAAGCCAATAGTCGAGTGCCTCCGGCGATGCCAACGCATCCGTATTCGTGGGATCAATATAGCGGAGGAAATACCAGGACGAGCCCGCCCACTGCGGCATGGTGTCTGTTTCACGGCATGCCGCACCGCCGCATTTGGGGCAAGTGGTATGAATCCACTCCGTTGCCTGACAAAGCGGGGATTCGCCTTCCGGACCCGGTGCGAAGTTTTCAATTTCGGGAAGCGTAAGCGGAAGCTGGTCTTCAGGAATCGGCACCCAACCGCAGGTATCACACCAGACAAGCGGAATCGGTTCACCCCAGTACCGCTGACGGGAGAAGAGCCAGTCGCGAAGCTTATAATTGACGCGGCGCTGTCCAATCCCCTTTTCGGTAAGGAAATCCATGATTTTTTCCATGGCATCCTTAACCTGCAATCCATCCAGCATGCCGGAATTTACCATCGTGCCGCTGGCAACATCGGTGTAGGCTTCTTTTTGCACATCCTCGCCGCCTGCCACAACCTCGATAATCGGCAAATTGAATTTCTTTGCAAATTCCCAGTCACGCGTGTCATGCGCCGGAACTGCCATAATGGCACCCGTGCCGTAGGTCATAAGTACATAGTCGGAAATCCAGACCGGAATTTCTTTTCCGTTTACGGGATTGATTGCCATAATTCCCTCAACAGGAACACCCGACTTATCTTTATTCAGTTCTGTTCTTTCAAGCTCGGATTTATGCGCCGCTTCCTTGCGGTACGCTTCAATTGCATCAAAATTCTTAATATATGCGCGAAGTTCATCAATATACGGATGTTCAGGCGAAAGCACCATATACGTTGCGCCGAACAGCGTGTCGGGACGGGTTGTGAAAATGCGAACGGTTTTATCGCCGCAATTCAATGCAAAATCAACTTCCGCACCCTCAGAGCGACCAATCCAGTTTATCTGCTGTGTCTTTACCTTATCAATAAAGTCCACTTCTTCAATATCATCAATAAGACGCTGCGCATATTCAGTAATTTTCAGCATCCACTGGCTTTTACGTTTTTGTACAACCTCTCCGCCGCAACGTTCGCATTTGCCGTTTACAACCTCTTCGTTTGCAAGACCAACCTTGCAGGAGGTGCACCAGTTAATCGGCATTTCCTGTTTATAGGCAAGCCCTTTTTCGAAAAGCTTTAAGAAAATCCACTGGGTCCACTTATAATATGCAGGGTCGGTAGTATTGACCTCACGTCCCCAGTCAAAGGAAAAACCGATACTTTTCAGCTGACGGCGGAAATTGTTAATATTATTCTCCGTAACAATCGCAGGATGAATATTATTTTTAATAGCAAAATTTTCTGTGGGCAGACCAAAGGCATCCCATCCCATAGGATAAAGAACGTTATAGCCATCCAATCTGCGCTTACGGGCAACGATATCCATTGCCGTATAGCTTCTGGGGTGTCCTACATGCAGACCATGCCCCGACGGATAAGGAAACTCAACCAAAGCATAAAACTTCGGCTTTTCCGAATTATTCTCCGCACGAAAGGTTTCGTTTTTATACCAATATTCCTGCCATTTCTTTTCAATCTCACCGAACTTATAGTTCATCCCAAATCCATTCCTTTCTATTCTTCAAACGCAAGTGCAACGCGCTCAGCATCGCCCCAAAGACGTTCCAAACCGTAAAATTCACGAATATCTTTTTTAAATATATGCACAACAACAGCACCAAAATCCAGCAGTACCCACGCGCCTTCCCGAAGTCCTTCAGCACGAAGCAGCACATCTCCCGCTTCTTCCGCTTTCTCAATAAGCGTATCTGCCAGTGCCTGCGCCTGCAGATGCGAGGATGCTGAGCATATTACAAAATAATCTGCAATTATCGTCAGCCCTCCAATATTAAGAACCTCGATGTCCGTCGCTTTTTTGTCAAACAGAGTTTTAGCAAAATAAATTGCTTTTTCTCTTACCTCCAAATTTTTGTACCTCCGTTTCATATACCCTTTTATTTTATCTATTATATATCACTTTTTAGGGTTTGTCTACATTTTTTTCACAAAAAATCCACCTATTTTTCTGTTTTATAAAAAACTATTGACTTTTAAATGGTAATACTGTAAAATATTGGAAGAGGTGGTAAATATTGATAAAGAACGCAAAACGTTTCAAAACTGCCGTTTTCCTCTTACTGCTTCTGTGGGGATTATCTACGCAGTACAGCATTGGATACGGCATGTACATAGGAAAAAGTTTTGTGGGAACTGTTCATAACTTTGAAGAAGCACGCGCAATTATGGACATCCTCTCTGCAGAAATAAATACCAAAGCCTTCTCCCCTGCGTTTTACCTTCGTCTACTTCCCCGCGAAAAATTCAGCGACCCTTCTGAAATTCTCGAAAATGTTAAAACTGCCGGTGGAATAGAAACAGAAATTGTAACAAACACCATTTCCATTCCTTACGATACGCATACTGTAGAAGACGCTTCTCTCTATAAAGGTGAAAATGCTATCCGGACGGAAGGTGTTCCCGGAAGCCGCACCGTAATTACGCAAGTCACAAAACAAAATGGTGAAGTCTTAGGCGAAAAGGTGCTTTCCGATGTTATCAACGAAGAGCCCATTACCAAAATATTAACAATTGGAACAAAACCAAAGCCCGCGGGCAGCGGCACCGGTACTTTTTCATTCCCCCTTTCCGAAATTTCGGTTTCCTCCCCGTTTGGTGCAAGGTGGGGACGAAAGCATGATGGACTTGATTTTGCCGCAGAAACAGGCACGAATATTGTTGCCGCTGACAGCGGGACCGTTACCTATAGCGGCGCGTGTGAGGGGTACGGAAATTTACTGATACTGGATCATAAAAACGGGTTTACAACGTATTATGCCCATTGCAGCACGCTCTATGCCGCCGTCGGCGCAACGCCGGAGAAAGGCGAGGTCATTGCAGCCGTAGGGAGTACGGGAAACAGCACAGGACCGCATCTTCATTTTGAAATCCGAAAAAACGAAGAGCCGCAAGACCCCATGCTGTATCTGCCCGGAAATCCTCTATAAATGCATACAAAAAAAGAGGCGTCATGCGCCTCTTTGTATTTAGGATGGAGAGGGGGTACAGCCGCCGCTGTCGCCGCGGCTGTACCCCCGGGAACTGACAAAATTATAAACGAAATTTTTACGCCCGAGGGATTCTTTAATCTATTATACACCAAAAAGCTTCTCTTGTCCATACCTTTTTGAAAAAAATTTATTTTATTTCATTTTCGGTTTAAAGATAACAGAGGCAAGAAACCCAAAAAGAACGGCTGCCGATATACCGCCCGCCACGGCCGAGAGTCCCCCGCCCAAAATTCCTAAAAGTCCTTTTTCCTCAATAGCTTCAATCACACCATTACATAATGCATACCCAAAACCGGTAATCGGAACGGTAGCACCCGCCCCTGCAAACTCCACAAGTGGTTTATATACACCAATAAGTGTCAGTATAACACCTACACACACAAAGGAAACAAGAATACGCGCGGGCGTAAGCTTTGTTTTATCAATCAAAATCTGCCCCACAACACAAATCAGTCCGCCAACCCAGAAAGCATTCAAATATTCCAAGTCGTATTCGCCTTCTTTCTTTTTTGTCTATTCTTTTATAAAATAGTCAAAAATATGTATGGAAAAACTTGACAAGCCTTTCATTATGCGGTATACTTTTTAAAAATGAAAATGATTATCAAATTCAAATGAGGTTATATTATGGCATATACTACCCGCCAACGTACACTGCTTTACGATTTTTTAAAGCGACATCACCACGCACATGTTTCCATGCAGGAAATCTTAGATTTTGCAAGGAAGAATGCTATCGGCACCGCAACGGTATACCGGTATCTTGACAAGCTTACACGTGACGGTCAGCTTTCCAAATATTCCACGGACGCCACGCTCGGCGGTGTCTGCTTTCAGTGGCATGACGCTACCTGTTCGCTGTATCATTTTGTTTGCAATGATTGCGGCAAGTGCTTTCATGTGGATTGCGAACATATTGCCGCCATCCATACGCATATTACGGAAAAGCATGCTTTCGAAGTAGATTTATCCAAAACAGTTTTTCGCGGACGTTGCGCTGCATGCGCCGGAAAGGAGCTTGTATGATAAAACGTATTCTTTCTCTCTTTTTACTCTTTCTCCTTTGCGGTTGCGATGCCCCAAACGAAAAAAGTGCCAAACTGCATATCTCGGCCACCCTTTTTCCGCAGTATGACTTTGCCCGGGAAATTTGTGGCGACAAAGCAGAAATCACACTCCTATTGCCACCGGGTATGGACAGCCATTCTTATGAGCCCTCCCCGTCGGACATGATTCGGATAAGCCAGACCGACCTTTTTCTTTATACGGGTGACAACATGGAACCATGGGCGGCAAAATTTACCGAAAACGTAAAAGGACGAATTTTAGACGTATCAGAAGGTACGGTACTGCTTGACGGCGGCGATATGCATAGCCACAACCGTCATACCCATGCAGATGAAACCACCGACCCGCATATCTGGACAAACCCGCAAAATGCCATAGTGATGGTGGATAACATCTGCCGTGCCGTTTGCGACCTTGACCCTGAAAATGCGCTCTATTATAAAGAAAATGCCGACCGCTATAAAGATGCGCTGACAGTGCTTGATACGGATATCGAAAATGCGGTGAAGCAAGGAAATCGAAAAAAAATTATCTTCGGCGGTCATTTTGCTATGCGGTACTTCACAGACCGGTACGACTTAACCTACACCGCCGCTTTTGATGCCTGCAGCGGTGAAGCGGAGGCGTCTCCCACCGTGCTTATGCAAATTATTAAGGAAATGAAGCACGATAGAGTCGGGGCTGTATATTACGAAGAGCTCTCCACGCCCCGCACGGCAAAGCTTATCGCCGAGGAAACGGGCGCGCAGATGCTTCTTCTCCACTCCTGCCATAATCTTTCAAAAGAAGAGCAGGGTGAAACCTATCTTTCTTTAATGCGTAAAAACTTAGAAAATTTAAAGATTGGACTGAACTGAATTTGATTATCATGGATTTCGAAAATCTGTCTGTTGCCTATGAGGATGTCGTCCTTTCCGACGTTACCTTTTCGGTAGAAAAAGGAGATTTCATCTGCATTGTAGGTGAAAACGGCAGCGGCAAAACCACGCTTTGCAAGGTTATATTAGGTCTGCTCTCACCGCAAAACGGTAAGGTGATAAAAAAAGAAGACCTCAGAATTGGATATGTGCCACAAAAGCTTTCTATAAAGCAGGATTTCCCCGCATCTGCGGAGGAAATCGTTCGAACGGGTGTGCGGACAAGCCGTCCCTTTTTAACACGCACGGAAAAGAAGCTCGTTCTCGATAACATGCGGCTTCTCGGTATTGAAGCACTTCGCAAAAAAAGCTTTCGTGCACTTTCCGGCGGACAGCAGCAGCGTGTGCTTATTGCACGCGCCCTTACCGCTTCCGACGGCATTTTAATTCTGGACGAGCCCACAGGCGGGCTGGACCCGGTTGCCGTTTCTGATTTATATGCCCTTTTAAAGGATTTAAACCGACGTGACGGTACAACCATCCTGATGGTCACGCACGACATCAGCGCCTCTCTGTCTGCCGCAACCAAAATCCTGCACATTGATAAAACCGTAAAGTATTTCGGTGCCCCCGCAGGTTTTATTTGCAGCGAATGCGGAAAACGACTCTTAGGAGGTGAAGCCAATGCTTGATTTTGTTTCCCTTTTTTCCTATTCCTTTATGCTGCGTGCCCTTTTAGTAGGACTTTTGGTTGCCCCGTGTGCTGCGCTACTAGGTGTTACGCTGGTGCTTCGCCGGTACTCTATGATTGGTGACGGGCTTTCGCATGTAGGCTTTGGTGCGCTTTCGCTTGCCTTTGCACTGCATATGGCGCCCCTTCCCTTGGCGCTCCCTATTGTTGTGCTTGCCGCATTTTGTATTTTGCGTTTAAGCGAGAACAGTACCATGCAGGGAGATTCTGCGATTGCACTGATTTCTTCGGCATCCATTGCTTTTGGCGTAGTCATCACATCACTTACAAACGGCATGAGCACCGATGTGTACGATTTAATGTTTGGCAGTATTCTCGCTATGCAAAAAAGCGATTTGTATGTAACACTTGCGCTTTCCGCGGCTGTTCTGTTTGTCTTTGTCTTTTTTTACCGCAAAATATTTGCTATTACGTTTGACGAAAGCTTTGCCCGTACTGCCGGTATTCCCGTTCGATTCTATACGATGCTGATTGCCTTTTTAACGGCTATCACCATAGTCATCGGCATGCGTATTATGGGCTCCATGCTCATATCCAGTCTGCTTATTTTTCCCGCACTCACTGCAATGCAGGTGTTTAGAAGCTTTCGCGGCGTCGTGATTTGTGCCGCCGTCGTTTCCCTTTTGGCATTTTCCATAGGGCTCATTTTATCCTTCTTGTTCTCACTCCCAACCGGAGCAAGTATTGTACTTATAAATCTATTGTTCTTCCTGCTTTTTAGCCTATGGAAGAAAATAAATTAAAGGAGAAATAAAAAATGAAAGAAACAAATGCAAAAACATTTTTCACAAACGGCTGTAATTGCTGTCAAGCTGTTGTGAAAGCCTTCGCAGAAGAAATAGGTATGGACACGGATACACTTATGCGTCTTTCCTCATCCTTCGGCGGCGGCATGGGTGGACTTGGTGAAGTCTGCGGTGCAGTCAGCGGTATGTTCCTTGTTCTTGGTGCATTACATGGATATGATGAAAAATCCGCTCCTAATGCAAAGCAACTGCATTATGCCCGCATCCGCACGGCAGCAGAACGCTTCAAAGAGAAATACGGTAGCATTATATGCCGGGAACTGAAAACAGCCGGAAAAGACAGAGCGTATTGCGCTGACCTTGTGGCGTATGCCGCCCGCCTTACGGAAGACTTTCTTCCCGAAAACAAAAATTAATTATAAATTTAAAAAAACACTTGCTTTTTCAGAAAGAATATGGTATACTTACTATCTGTTAAAGCAAATTTGCCGGTGTGATGGAATTGGCAGACGTGACGGACTCAAAATCCGTTGGACTAATCCTCCGTGTGGGTTCGAGTCCCACCACCGGCACCAGAAAAAACGACTTGTTTCGACAAGTCGTTTTTTCATTGATATAAATTTCTTGGAATATGTTCGGTATGTTGCTGGCACACCGAGATTTAAAACGTAAGGACTGCCATAAGCTTTCGCTTATGGCAGTCCATGCATTTACCCTGTTCTTTATTATTCAGCCCAGTTAAAGATTCTATCCATAATAACGGCGGCTTCGGCGCGGGTAGTGCCTCCAAGCGGGTTAATTGTGCCGTCAGCATTCCCCTTGACGATGCCTTCGCGTACCATTGCAGCAATATCGGCAGTAGCATAGGAAGCTACCTGTCCGTTATCCGCAAAGCTGTTTAAGAATTCTACCGCATTGCCTTCATTCATTCCCTTTTTAAGGCGCATACCGCGGGCGGCAATGACCATCATGTCCTGACGGGAAATTTCTGCATCCGGATTATACATGTTATTGCCCACGCCCTGCAGCACACCAAGTGCTTTACCGGTTGCCATTTCCTTTGCGTAGTATGCATCGACAGGTACGTCAGCAAAGGTTTCCGTAGCATCGGAGGTAAGACCTAACGTACGGATTAAGAACATGGCAAAGTCTGCTCTTGTGATTTTCTTCTGAGGTGCGTAAGCGCGGGGATTGCCGCCATCGTTTACAATGCCCATAGCATCCAGCTTTTCAATCTGGTCTTTTGCCCATACCGTTTCATTCAAATCACGGAAACGGCTGCGAAGCGGCAGCGCGGAAAGGTCTACAGCGGCATCCGGCGTGATAGTGTAAACCGCCGCATTCTTTGCGCCGAGCGTTACCGTTACTGCTCCATTTTCGCTTCTGTATGCTTCCTGTGAGCCCCATAGCCCGTTTACCGCAGCATCACCGAGCGCGATTTTCCCGTCAGCTGTTGCAAGCGGAACTGTAACCTCTTTCGCCGCATCCGTGCGGTTTACGATAACAGCATACAAAATGCCATCTTTGACATAAACAGTATATGCCTCATCTGTTGCCACTTTTTCACAAAGGGTCTGATACTTGTTATGTACAAAGTGAGCAAATGCCTGCGCAAGCTCGCCACTTTCGTTCATCGCCACAAGGTCCGAAAGAAGCGTGCCCAATTCTACCTTAAAGAAATATTCAATACCATACATACCCGTTCCTACTGCCCCTTCGAAAAAGGCATCGTAGAATTGGAAACGATAGGTATCAATCGTGTCGCGTCCTTCGGTGAAGGTCGGAAGGAGCGTGTAAACAGGTCTGTTATATTCGTGCAGCTTCTGTATTGCTTTTGTATTCTGTCCGTAGCTTTTCTTATAGGCATCAATCAAGAATACATCGCTGTAACGGGAAATACCTTCAAGATTCTGACATTCACAGATGTACACAGGATGGTGCTTGTCGATTTCGCGAATGTTCAGATATGCGGCAATAAGCTCATTATCCCGGTTTTGCGTCGGGTCGTCTGTGGCATAAATCTGCTGGAACGGCTCATCCATGACTGCCCATGCAAATACTGCCGGATGGTCTTTATAAGTGGTGACGATTTCACGCGTAAGCGGAAGAATTTCAGGATTGCCTGCAGAGGTCATATCGGGATAGAGGCATACAAGACCCATAAGTCCGTATTGCTGCAGAAGGTCAAGCTGAACGCCAACCTTCGCGGGGTCTGTTACTGCAGCCATTTGCACGACATTTGCGCCTACGCTTTTTGCCTCTTCCAGATAATGCTTCCCGCCCTTGGATGCCGAGGTCATTCCGGCATGATAAGCAAATACGGGGTCTAAAATCTCGCCGCTATCCAGAACATAAAGCCCTTCTTCATTTAGCGTAGTGGGCGGGTCAAATTTATAAATTCGCTGTACGTACTCGTAGGTTTTTCCGTCACCATCGGTCAAGGTTGCACAGAATTTATATTCTTTTTCTTTCTCTGCGAGTAAGGAGAAATCAAAGCTTGCGCTTACGGTTTCCTCTGTAAACGGAAGGGCTTCACTCTTTTGCAAAACCGTTTCGCCGTCCACAATAGAAAATACAGCTGTGGCATTTTCCATATTGACGTGGTTTGTGCGGATTACAAGGTTTGAGCGGGTAAGCGTTCCCTCGATGTCCCCCGTGTGCCCTGTTTCATAGAAAATATTATTGGTAAAGAAGGTGGCGGGCTTTGCGATGGATTCGCTGATTTGCGTGAGGGATACATCGTCAAAATACGCGATGCCCTTTTTATACATGCGGACATATACAACAACACCTACGCCAAGGTCGGGTGCAATGGTGTCAACCGTATACTGCTTCCATTCTCCTCCGGTATTTCCAAGTCCGTTACCGGACTTATTGCCGCCGGGGTTTTCGCCGGCAAAGAGTGTGTCTGTTTGCCATTCAAACTTAAAGCCTGCGCCGTCCTTAAGATCAGAATCGCACCAAACCCAGTAGGAAAGGCGGTAATAAGCACCGGGAATCATGCCATCGGGAATATAAAAGCGTACCCAGTCTTTTTTCCCGGCAGTGTTGTCCACTTTTACGGAATAGCTGCCTGTGTGTGCTTGCTCGGTGGACCATGTGATAAAATCAGAACTTGCGCTCCAGTCATCACCTGTTCCGTTGCCGTAAGGCTCCCAGCCCTCGGCACCGTTTCCCGAAGCGTTTGGCGTTTCAAAGCTTGTGTTTCCAAGAAGCTCTACCCCCAAGCCTTGCGGCTCTGCCTGTACAGCGAAGCAGGGAACGAGCATGAGAAGACTTAGTATCACAGTAATAATTTTTTTTGTCATGTTTTTTCCTCCCTATATTTTTATTTAGGAAAGGCTGTCGCAAGCCAAATGGTGCGACAGCCTCCCATTCATTTTCCCTCTATTTTTTAAGCAGCCCAGCCTAAAATTCTATCCATAATAACAGCGGCTTCGGCGCGGGTGGTATTCCCCGTAGGATTTAGCGTACCGTCTGCGTTGCCCTTGACAAGACCGGAGGAAATCATGGCCTTTACATGAGCCAGCGCATAGTCGGCAACAAGGCCGCTATCGGAGAACCCATTCAAATCCGCTTCACCGGAAAGTTTCATGCCACGAGAAATAATGGTCAATCCTTCGATATGCGAAGCTCTTAATATGATCTGTTATCATGTCATCGGCCTGGAAACCGCGGTGACTTTAGGGGTACAAGCCGGTCAATTTGAACTCAACGTCATGATGCCCCTAAT
>JAZROH010000082.1:0-16643 GCA_045648645.1 Clostridia bacterium
GATTTAATTCTCACCGACAAAGCTCTTTTACTTTATCAAAATAATGATATGGTCTACCGTATTGATACAGACAGGCTTATACTTTTTAAAAAATGCCTGAAAATGGCAGGAGGCTGTGCTTTCGCACAGCCTTGGTGTTCAAAAATATTTTTTTAACAGGTTACTTCGTTGCTGTAAGCTTCGAATGTTTCTACAACGGTACTACCAGAATACGCCGTGTGGGTGACCTTCAGGCGGTATCTGCCGCTTGATACGGAAATCACCTTATCTACCGTTGCGGCACAGGTGCCATCACGGTCTTCCCATGTCTGGTCGGTATACCAGCCGGAGCTGTACTTCTGCAGTTCCACCTTAACACCGGCTGTGTAATCAAAGTATGTATCCGTGTATCCTAATACCGCAAGTTTGCCCGTGTCTTCCCTTTCCAAACCCCTTCCGCAATCCCAAATTGCAATGAAGCGAGGGGAAGCCGTAACTTCGAAAGTGTTTTGATTTGCTTCTGCTTTTGTAGCCGCTTGCGCTGCCACACCAACATTGAACACCATCATGCCTGCCAACAGTAATGCGCCAATTGTTTTTTTCCGCATTTGCATAAAAAAACCTCCCGGATTCAATTTTCATATATATAACCGAATCCGAAAGGTTTTTGTGACAGCTTATTAAAAAATTATTGAATATTTTCTGCTATTTTTATAAATTCTTCCTTTTCTAAATTTCCACGTAGCATATAAGCATATTCTTCTGTATACCATTTTAGTGTTTTTCTCCCATCTCTTTCCTGAAAGTAGCCGTCCATATTATAAAACCGAATTTTTTGCATACTTCCATATTCGGTATCCAGATTGGCAATATGTTTTGTCTTCAATATTCTAAATAGAAATTGCTTATCTCCATTTTGGAACATCAATTCAATTCCTCTATCGCCTTTTTCGTTTTTCACCATCTGCATCCCTTCGGGAATATACCCAAAAGTTACATCATCTGTCACATAGGTGTCCCCTGTATTTTCCCCTTCTGCGTAGCGGATTTCCGTATTGGTTTCCGTGGTTTTCATAAAAAACTGCATCAGCTTCGGATTTCTGCCCACCGTGCCGAGTGCACCGCCAAGCACAAGGAGTGCCGCCACAAGCACCATAATCCGTTTAGGGCGCAGTACGCCCTTTTTCTTCGGCGCAGCGCTTTCAAAAAGCTTCTGCATATTTTCCTCATGCCGTGCGGAGAACGTTATGTCCCCCTCCGCTGCGGGCAATTCGTCCAGCATTTCCTCCATTGCAGCTTCTGCCGCCTTTTCAAGCATTTCCTCTACCATAATTTTGTTCTTTTCTCTATCGCGTTCTGCCGTCGGATTCATCTATGCCCCTCCTCTCTGACCATTTTACAAAGGCGCGTCCGCGCCCGTTCCATTCTTTTTCTTGCGGTGGCAGGATCCACCTTCAAAATCTCCCCGATTTCGTCATAGGAATAATGAAAAAGTTCTTTCATATAAAAAACGGATTGGTACATGGGATCCAGCGTTTTAATTTTATCCATCAGCGCCCGCTGTCCCTCTCTCGCGATGTACGTAGTCAAAAGATCATCCTCGTGACTGGGCGCCGTATCAATTTCATCTGCAAGATTTGCATTTTTATTCAGCTTCATTCTGCTATTATATATATCGAAGGCAACATGCTTACATACCGTTGCGAGAAAACTTTTTGTTTTCCGCACGTTATCCTCTTCAATTTTATTTTCGTGCCCGATAAGTCTTGCAAAGGTTTCCTGCACCGCATCCTCCGCCAGCGCCTTTTCTTTTAAAATGGGGAATGCAACGCTACCAAGCAAAAACCGTCTGTGTTCGATATAAACTCTTTTCAGCTTTTCAACATCTTGACTTACAGGCTTTATCCTGCCTCTCATACAATCACTCCTGCATTTTCCTTTTTTAAGATATTTTTAGTTTATCATTATTTCTACAGCTTGTCAACAAAAATCCTGTTTTTTCGGCAAAAAGAGATTGCCGCGGCGAATTTTCTCCGCCGCGGCACCACGCCTTTAGACGCGTGTGGAATTTTCCACAAAGTCTTCCACCGCATCGTGGATATGCACGGGCGAAGGCTGCAGAGAATTACAAAGCTCTAAAAGGCGAGTAAGTGCTGCCTTGTCCGTGGTGATATCCCGAATGGTACAGATGCATGCGAAGGCTTCGTCCAAAACATCGAGTCCGTATGTAACATAGGAGCCGATGTCGTCTTTAAACAGCCTGTCACAGCGCAATACGTAGTGATACATCCCGGTTTCCTCCCTTCCGAATCCGGAAAGGTTCTCAAAAAGGGGGCACTTACCCCAAAACTGTCGGCAGGCAAATGGGTCCCAAACAAAAAAAGCTGTGCATTTTTGCACAGCCCCCCGCCGCAAGCTTGTTTTCAGCCCCCCTATAAAACGAAAAAATGCGTCAAAATGTGACAGTTTTTTATAAAAAAAGACGAAAAATATATTTTTTTGCAAAATATTGTCACAAATTGAAGGTAAAACCCGTTTTAATAGTATGGGGCACTCCCTCCCCCTCAGGGGCGGCGTTTGGCGAAAGGTCTTGCCGCCCTGCATTTTAAAAAGGGGATGTAAAAAAAGTCCAGAACGCAAAAAGGCAGAAATATAGGTTTTGATTAAGAAATCATAGCCGTACTTTTGTCTAAAATGAAAAAAATCTCATTGTATTCGATTTTTTTAAAGTTTTCGGGCCTTTTTGCTACGAACAAACTTCGCCTCTCGGCGTACCTATGTACGCCGTCGGGTAACCCAAAGCTTTTGCTTTGGCTCAGTTTGTCCATTCTGAAACATTTTTTCCTATCCCCGCTAAAAAAGGAGCTGTAAAAATACAGCTCCTTGTGTTGCATATTTATTTTTTCAATAGATTCTGCAGAATTCCTTACAGCTTTGTAAGTAACTTCTGCATATCTTCGTATTTCTTCTCCATGTCGCAAACAAGCTGCAACTGATTTGCCGCCCGCTCTGCATTATGCCGCGGTGTGCGGATGGAAAAGTAAACATCGCCGTTTAAATAATCTCCAAGGAAACGAATGGCAAGCTCAAAGGTAAGAACAAGTGCGGAAGTTGCAAGGTTTTCTTTTTCCGCCTTTGTGAGTCTGCCGTCGGTACCATCCATAAACCCGCGGAGGAAGGATGCATAATACTCCATATCCAGATAAACGCGGGAAAGGTCTGTATCCTCTTCGTCTGTGGCATTAGCGCCGGAACGCACCATATCCCCAAAATCGTACAGCGCAGTTGCGGGCATTACCGTATCCAAATCAATAACGCATAGACCGCGTCCTGTTTCCTTATCGAAGAGAACATTATTGATTTTCGTGTCGTTGTGCGTAACGCGCACCGGCAAAAGCCCCTCGGAAAGCGGCTTTGTAAGCGCGGGCGCAAGATAGGAAAGCCGCTGCGCCGTTGCAATCAAATCCCGTACCTCGGCGGCGCGGTTTGCCTTATCCGCATCCACTGCTTTACAAAACGTTTCCCACCGTTTTTCCGTATTATGAAAATCAGGAATGGTTTCCGTAAGCTGGGATGCGTCAAAATCCGCCAGACGATTCTGGAACTGCCCGAACGCATAGGCCGCTTTATATGCCGCCTCCGGCGAGGATGCATTTTGCAGTGTTACCACATCATCCACAAAGCGGTACATGCGCCATGCCGTGCCGTCTTCGGCGATATAGAGAAGCGAGCCGTCGCCGCGCGTGGGTAAAAACTGTAATACTTCGCGCCGGGGGTCTTTCCCCTCGGCGCGAACTTTTTCTGCTAAATGCGCGGTTACAAGCTGTATATTTCGCATAACACCCGCAGGGTCGGCAAACACATCTGTATTGATGCGCTGAAGAACAAATTTTTCTTCTCCCTCCGCAATAAAGGAGTCGTTAATGTTCCCGATGCCGAGCGGGGATACCGAGCGGAGCGTGCCCGCCGGTAAAAAACCTTCGGTAATGCGGAAAAGCTTTGTATCCATATTCTTTATTATCTCTTTTCGTTTGTTATCTCTTTACGCGGGCATTGCCTTCCCAGATGCTCCAAACCTGTTCTTCATCTGCAGGCTGTGCATAGTCTGTGAGGAAGGTGGTTGCCATAGCGCCGGAAGCCCAACCGAACTGAATCCATTTTTCCGGTTCCCAGCCACGGAGAATTGCATACAGCATACCGCCAACGAAGCCGTCACCGCCGCCGATGCGGTCGAGAACGTGGATTTCACGGGGTTCAACAACATGCCAGTTGTCGCCTTCGAGCATAATGCCGCCCCAGAGGTGGCAGTTGGTGTTTACAACCTGACGGAGCGTGGTTGCATATACGGAAGTGTGAGGATATGCCTTCTTAACTTCCATAATCATGCCCTTGAAGGACTCAATCTTGGAGCCGATGTCCTTACCGCCTGCTTCCGGGCCCTTCATGCCGAGGCACAGCTGGAAGTCTTCTTCGTTACCGATGAGAATGTCGGAAACGCTTGCGATTTCAGCAAAGCTCTTTGCAAGCTCTTCTTCGCGGCCAATCCAGAAGGATGCGCGGTGATTCAGGTCAAAGGAAATGAGTGTGCCGTATTTCTTTGCAGCACGGGCAAGCTCGAGGCAGAAGGTTGTTGTGTCGGGAGAAAGGGCTGCGATAAGACCGGAAAGGTGCAATACCTGTACGCCTTCTTCGCCGAAAATGCGTTCAAGGTCAAAATCCTTGATGTTCAGCGTTCTGCCAACTTCGCCGGCTCTGTCGTTCTGAACGCGGGGACCGCGGGAGCCATAGCCGCTGTCAGCAATGTTGAACTGATGACGGTAACCCCAGGGGCCACCCTGTTCTACTTCCTTGCCCTCGTATGCCATGTGACGGGCGGACAGATTGCTCTTAATAAAGTGTGCAATGGGGCTGCCCTTTACGAAGGTTGTCAGAACCTTTACGGGAAGACCCAGATAGGAAGATACGCTTGCTACGTTTGTTTCAGCACTCGTCGCCTGCATGATGAAGCGATCGCTTGCATGGGTCGGCTGACCGTTTTCGGGGGTAATTCTAACACCCATACTGGTGGGAACTACCAGAGACCATTTGCAGTTTTCTTTCAGTTTCATTTTGAATACCTACTTTCTTTTTATTTTTATAAAATTTTACGCAAAAAGGATTGGGTACGCGGATTTTTTGGGTTTTCAAAAATCTCGGCAGGCGTACCTTTTTCTATGACGGAGCCGCTGTCCATAAAAATGACAGTGTCCGCCACTTCGCGGGCAAAGCCCATTTCGTGGGTAACAATTATCATCGTCATGCCGTCTTTGGCAAGGCTTTTCATAACATCCAGCACTTCGCCGACCATCTCGGGGTCAAGGGCGCTGGTAGGCTCGTCAAAAAGCATAACGTTCGGATTCATACACAGCGCGCGCACAATGGCAATACGCTGTTTTTGTCCGCCGGAAAGCTGTGAGGGGTAAGCCTCGGCGCGGTCACGAAGCCCTACGCGCTCCAAAAGACTGTACGCCTTTTCCTCGGCTTCCTCGCGGCTCATTTTCAGCAGCTTCATGGGTGCGAGTGTCATATTTTTCAGCACCGTATAGTGCGGAAAAAGATTGAACTGCTGGAACACCATGCCCATTTTCTGGCGCATGCGGTTAATGTCTACCTTCGGGTCTGTAATATCCGTACCCTCAAAGAAGATATGCCCGCCCGTGGGGTCTTCCAGAAGGTTTAAAGAACGCAGATAGGTGGATTTTCCGCTTCCGGAAGGACCGATAACAACCACAACCTCGCCACGGTGAATTTCCGTATCCACTTCACGAAGGGCGTGAATTGTGCCTTTAAAGCACTTGGAAAGCTTTTCGGTGCGGATAATAATATCGCCGTTATCTTTCACTATTGCGGAGCCTCCTTTCCAGAAGCGTTACAAGATGCTGCAGTGCCAGCACCATAATAAGGTATATAATCGCAACCGCGATAAGCGGCATAAACGCGGAGTACGTTGCCGCGCGGATTGCGTTACCTGCATACATAAGGTCGCCAAGACCGATATAAAAGGCAATGGACGTTTCCTTAAGAAGCACCACAAATTCGTTTGCAAGGGCGGGAAGAACGGCTTTGAAGGCTTGGGGGAATACGATGTAAAACATCGTCGGCATATAACCGAAGCCAAGGCTTCTGCCTGCTTCCGTCTGCCCGTTATCAATGCTCATGATACCGCCGCGGACGATTTCCGCCACGTATGCACCGGAATTAAGCCCGAAGCAGATAACAGCGGCAAGAAATTTATCAATGCCGAGGGGCATGAAGATTACAAAGTAAATAATCATAATCTGCACCACAACAGGCGTTCCGCGTACCACGGTTAAATACACCTGTGCAATGCCGTTGAACAGCCGCAAAAAGATGCCGTGCCGTGTGGTTTTCAAATAGGTGGAACGGACAAACGCCACGATAAAACCGATAACGATACCGAGCGCAAGTGCAAACACTGTCAGTTTTATGGTTGTCCAAAGACCCGTGAAAATGGTTTTCCATCTGTCAGCTTCAATGAAATTCCGATGAAAATCCTGCTTCTGCTTATTCCAGAAGCGAACAAGTGCGGAAGCGGTGTCCGGCTTTTTATTCTGGTTTACCTGCAGGCAATCGAGAAAGCCCTGCTTAATATTTTCAGACTCAAATTCCTTAACCTCGGTTGTGCCGTCGGCTTTTGTACGAATGGCACTTGTCTTGGGTGCAATATCATTTTTAATATCAACAAGACCGCCGAATACAGCATTTACAGTCGCATCGTCCGCATGTAAAACAAGTCCGTTTTGTGTGTCATACAGGGCAATCCGGCAGGCGTTTTCCTCTTCGCCGGCAGAAGCGATAAGCTCCGCGAGAAGCGGCTCAAACTCCATTTTGAAATGCAGCTTCGATTTGTACATCGCTGTGCCCGCTTTTCGCTCGTCTGCGGACAAAAATGTATCGTAGAAAGGAGCTACCGCACTATGTACATCTAGCGTTTTTACGCGGCAATCCAAAAGAATGTCCTTCTCGTCCCCGTAGGAAACGGCATCCACGGTCACGCTGTTTCGCTCTGCCACAAGCTGTGCGGCTTTCGATACGGCGAGGGCGTCCAATTGGCGGTTTACCAGTGCTTCCGCTTCTTCCTTTGTAATTTCAGAAGCCGTCGTTTCATTTTTAAGGGCAAGAGCAAAGCCTGCAAATAAGCCTATCAGCAGCAGAATGACAACGCCCCAGACGACAATTTTATTTTTACGCATGTGTTTTCTCCTTCAAACAATTCTTTTAAAGGCAAACGGGATTTGCATTTAAAACAGTTGTTTGCAAATCTGCTTAAAAAGCGGGAGAAACTCCCGCTTTTTAAGTAGGTGAATTTTTAATTATTCAGCTTTAATGTACTCTGCAATGATTGCATCGATTGTGCCGTCAGCTGTCAGCTTCTCAAGTGCCTTGTTAAGGTCGGAAAGCAGTGTGGCATTATCCTTGGCAACTGCGATTGCATAGTCTTCAACAGCGTATTCGGTGTCGAGAATTTTCAGACCTTCGTTTTCTGCAACGAATGCCTTTGCGGGCTCGTTATCAATGATAACAGCATCCACGTCGCCACCCTTAAGTGCGATAACAGCGTCTGCGCCCTTACCATAGCTGGTTACGTTTTCCTCGCCGTAATCGTCCTTGGAGTACATATCGCCGGTGGTGCCGAGCTGTGTACCGATTTTCTTGCCTTCCAGATCGTCAAGGCTTGCGATTTCGGAATCTTCCGGAACGATAACAACCTGAACGCCGGTAGCATAGCTTGCGGTAAAGTTTACTTCTTCCTTACGTTCGTCAGTAACAGTCATACCTGCCATACCGAAGTTTACTTCGCCCTGCTGTACGGAAGCGATGATGGAATCAAATTCCATGTCCACTACTTCCAGTGTGGTGCCGAGTTCCTTGGCAATTGCGGTTGCAATGTCAACGTCGATACCCTTAAAGGCTTCGCCTTCCTTGTATTCATACGGCGGGAAAGCAGCGTTTGTACCCATCTTGAGAGCTTCCGTGTAGGTGCCTTCATAGGCAACGGCTTCCGGTGCTTCTGCAGTCGGTACATTCGGAACGTCTGTTTTGGGTGCTTCCTTCTGGCATGCTGCAAAGGAGAATACCATTACAGCTGCAAGCAGAAATAATAATGCTTTTTTCATGGTTTATAACCTCCAAAAAAATATTTTAACGCGTATATTATACCTTGCACAAAGGAAAATTGCAAGTATTTTTCAAAAAAATTACGGGTTTATGACGTTTGGGCAGTTATGTCGGGGCATGCAGGCGTTACATATACTGTATGTTGCTTTTCGTAAAGCACCATTCCCGGCTTTGCGCCTGACGGCTTCCAAACGTTTTTTACCGCCGTGTAATCCACGGGCACCTGCGCGCTGTCCCTGCCTGCGCTGTAATAGGCGGCAAGCTGCGCCGCTGTGCGCACAACCGAATCCGGCACCTCTCCCCGATTTGTTTGAATCAGCACGTGGGAGCCGGGCATATTTTTTACGTGCAGCCACAAATCATCGGCACGGGAGAGGCGAAGGGTCACAAGGTCGTTTTGCCGGTTGTTTCGTCCCACCAAAACAGAAAAGCCTTCTATCTCAAATCGAAGCGGGGCTGCCGGTGCCTCCTTTTGCTTTTTGGAACGGGTTTCTTCCTTAATATATCCACCCGCCGCCATCTCTCGCCGGATTTCGGCAAGGGCATCCTCATCCTCGGCACGGGAAATCGCTTCCAGCACCGTTTCCATGTACGCCGCTTCCTCTCTTGCGCGCGCGAGCTCCTCACAAACCACAACCGCCGCCGTTTTCAGCTTGCGGTACTTTTTAAAATACAGCTGTGCGTTGGCAGAAGCATTTTTTGTTTTATCCAGCGGAATACGAATCGGCTGCATATCCTCGTAAAAATTTTCCAGAGTCACTTCCGCGGCACCGGGCTCGACGCGGTACAAATTGGCACAAAGGATTTCACCAAAAATGCGGTACTTATCCATATTTTCCGTGTCGGCAAGCGTTGCTTCGTGAATCCCGATTTTTTTATGCAGCCGTTCAAGAAGGGACAAGGCACGTTTTTTGAGGCTTGCGCCCTTCTGCCGCATGCGGTCGTTTTGGTCGCGTCGGGCAAAAAAGGCATCCATTACGGCAGAAAGACTTTCTCCGCGTTCTATGTGCATAACATCCTTATGCGCCGTAGGCTCGTAGGCAGTAAAGTCCGCCGCTGTACCCTCCGGGGTCAAGAGAAGCGAAGGGGCAAAAACCCCTGCCCGCACATTGTCAAAAAAGCGGACAAAGCCTCTTGCAAGTGCTTCCTCGTTTCCGCGCACAGGCGCATCCTCACTATTGCAGCTTTCTGCCGCAATACAGCGGGCAGCCATGGGGCTGAGTCCGCGAAAGAGGGTAACAAAGGCTTTCGCCGCAAGTGCTTCGGGCATGGACGAAAGCTTTTCGAAACACGCTTCGAAATCTACCGAAAGCGGGTTTGCCTTATCCTGCAGCGGGGGCGGCGAATAGGTAAGCCCCGGCAAAATGCCGCGACCGGAAGACAGGTCCACATGGTGCGCCGCATCAATAATTTTTCCGTTTTCATCCGTCAAAATAATATTCGGGTTCCGTCCTGTAAACTCCGCGTGCAAAAACCGCTCCGTGCGGTCTCCCATTTCATTATATATACTTACAGTAAAGCGAATCATCCGTTCAAAGTCCGGCTGCGAGATATCCGTGATTTTTCCGCCCGCAAGGTGTTTTCGAAGGAGCATACAGAACATGGGCGCATCCTGCGGGTTTTTCTTTCGTACCTCGGTAATGTGCAGACGCGGGTTTGCATGCCCCGCACTTATGACAAGACGCAGGTTTTCGCGGGGTGTGCGCACGGCAAGGGTAATTTCATCCCGTTCCGGCTGATAAATTTTGTCAATGCGTCCGTCTGCAAGGCGGGCACGAAGCTCCTGCACCATACAGGCGACACAGGTGGCATCAAGTGGCATAATTTCCTCCTGTTTTTCGTTTTTTATATTGTATCACATCTTTTTTTCGCCGTCAATAGCGTGAAAAAATAAAAATGGAGCACGAGAAAACGAGAGTAAACGGGAGAAAACGAGAGAAAAATGGAGCAATGTAAAATAAAAATAATTTTTTTCAAAAAACCTATTGACAAATTGCGGAAACTGGCGTATAATATGCAAGCATTGAAAAGAAACGGAGGTAAAAGCACATGAGTAGTTTTATGGCAAAGCCGTCTGATGTAAAAAGAAGCTGGTATATTATCGATGCGGCAGGCAAGCCCGTCGGCCGTGTAGCAACAATTGCAGCTACGCTCCTGCGTGGTAAGCATAAGCCCACCTATACACCCCATGTTGACTGCGGTGACCACGTTATCGTAATCAACTGCGCTGAGGCAGTATTTACCGGCAAGAAGCTGGATCAAAAATCTTACTACAGACACAGCGGTTACGTTGGAGGCTTAAAGGAAACAAGCGCACGCGCTATGATGCGCACAAATGCCGACCGCGCCATGTTCCTGGCAATCAAGGGTATGGTACCGGACACAACAATCGGCAGAGAGGCTCTGACAAGACTGCGCGTCTACAAGGATGCAGAACATAAGCATGCAGCACAGAAGCCCGAAGTTTGGGAATAAGGAGGTAACAGATTATGGCAGAGAAAACTGAATTCTACGGAACCGGAAGAAGAAAGAAATCCGTTGCCAGGGTACGCCTTTTCCCCGGAACGGGCAATGTAACCATTAACGGCAGAGATATCGATGAATACTTCGGTCTCGAAACCTTAAAGACTATCGTTCGCCAGCCCCTGGATATTACCGGACAGCTCGGCAAACTGGACGTTGTTTGTAAGGTTGCCGGCGGCGGTGTAACCGGTCAGGCCGGTGCAATCCGTCACGGTATTGCAAGAGCGCTCCTCATCGTGGATGAAAACAACCGCGCAGCGCTCAAGAAGGCAGGCTTCCTCACTCGTGACCCGAGAATGAAGGAAAGAAAGAAATACGGTCTCAAGGCTGCACGTCGTGCACCGCAGTTCTCCAAGAGATAGTTTTTCAAGGCAGATTATCCCATACTGGTTTTTACAGTATGCAGATATATTTGGCATAACGGAAATTTTAAAAGTATTTTTACAAGGAGGGAAAAATAATGAACAAGGCAGAACTCATCGCTGCAATCGCAGCAAATGCAGAAATCTCTAAGAAGGATGCAGACAAGGCTCTGGCTGCTGCTATCAACACCATCACTGATATTTTAGCAGATGGCGGTAAGGTACAGCTCGTAGGTTTCGGCACATTTGAAACCCGTCAGCGCGCAGCTCGCAAGGGTAAGAACCCCCAGACAGGCGCTGAAGTTATGATTCCTGCAGCAAAGGTTCCGGTATTCAAGGCCGGCAAAGCTCTGAAGGAAAACGTAAAATAATTATTTTACAAATAAGAAAAACAGCAGTCCGCACGGGCTGCTGTTTTTCTTGTATTTTATATAGTTTTAATTTTGTTTTTGCACCATTTTGTATTCGTCATAAAAACGATAGTATGGGCAGGCGGGCTTTGTGCCCGAATAAAAGCCGGAAATTTCATCCTCATCAAAATTCACCATACAAGCAAAGCCTTCCGCTTCGCTGCTGTCGTAATACGCGCAGGTTTCGCACTGTGTATTCTTGTCCATCTCCATCTCCCCTTACGTTTTATCCCGCAGCTTTCGGCAATACTGCGTGCAAAGCTTATCCGTGCATTCCGAGCACCGCAGGGCAATATTTGTATTTTCCCAAAACCGTTCGGGATACAGCAGCACGCATATCTCCCAGACAATCCACACGGCAATTGCCAAAAACAAAAGCGTCCATGTGAAAAAGCCCGGAATAAAGAGGAACGGGGAAAACATCATCAAATGGTCCCAATTAAAAATGCGGCAGGTGGTGCAGCACCGGTTTTTCATAATCAGCCGAAACGGACACCAAATCAGCACGCAAATAAGGTCACACACATAGAAAAACACGGAAAGCAGGAAAACAAATGCCGTGTCAATAACACCTGTCCCATGTAAAAAACCGATTGCGCCGATAAGAAGCACCCACAAAATCATAACCTTGTATGCCGACTTTGTAGTGGTAATTACATAGTGCTTTAAGGTTTCGTAATTTACTTTTTCTTTTATCGGGCGAAACCGCTTTAAAAAAACCTTTTGAGAGCCGATAGAAATATGCGCTTTTACGGGAATCAGCTGCAAGGTCATATCGATAATCCAGACAATCCAAAGAAGGTGCAACGGCGAAAAGCCCGCAAAAAAGCCCATGCCCTCTATCATGGCAAACTGTGTTTTATCCGCGATATACGCAAAAATGCAAAGCAGCAAAATGATGCATCTTCCGTAAAGCTTTGCAAAATAAATTTTTCTTGTTTTTGATACTGTATTTTCCGCCTGCATCCTCAACTTTATTTTTTCCTCTCAAGCTTTTTCTTGTTGCCGTCCTTATCCATAACATATACATTTCCAAGGGTGTTTTCCATACCCTGTCGAAACGCCTGTATATATTGCCGACGAAGGGCCGCCTGTTCTTCTTTTTCTGCATCCGTCAGCCCCTCTGCCTTGGCTTTACGCGCAAGGAGATTGATGCGCTCGAGTAATTCTTCCGTCATTTGTATCCCCTCTTTATAGGGTCACGCCCCTTTTTAGTACATATATCGTATCACAAAACAAGGGCATTGTCAATGCGAATGCAAACAATTTTTGCTTTAGAGGATTTCACTCGGCGAAACCGCGTTTTCATAAAAACGAATAAGCGCGGCTTTGCATCGTTTTGCATGTGCAGCGTTTTCGCTCTTTCCAGCGCGGCGGTGACATCGGGAATGTATGCCATATCCTCCTCCCCAAGCTCCGGCAGGGCATAAAATGCATCCCCTGCCGCATCTGCTTAAGCCATATTTTACCGCAAAAGAGAATACCTCTTCTAAAGCGAATGAATTCTATATCGTTATAGTATTACATGCGAAACGCTATGTCAATAGGAAACATCCAAAACGAATATACTTCCTTTTTTGCAGGAAAAGCTTCCTTAATTTAAAAAGGATGGTGTTATATTTTCACGGCTTTTCTCTTACCATGCATTCCCCCGAATGGAAAACATTTTGCATTGATATCCCGCCGTATATGCGCTATGATATACATGTACCGCCCCCGTGGCAGTACAAAAAAATTTTTTGGAGGTACATGTATATGTTTCGAAAAACCATTGCCGCATCCGTAGCATCGCTTATGGCGCTGACAAGCGGCGCACTCGGCGCACATGCCGCGGCGGCGGACAAATACAACGAAGCCATCGGCGCACTCGGTGCGCTGGAAATCATGGTAGGGGACGCAGGCACAGGCGATTTTCGCCCCCATGACCCGATAAAGCGTTCAGAATTTGCAAAGGTTGCCATTCACACGCTCGGGCTTTCTGACATTGCCGCCTCCTTCCCAAGCCGCTCTGCCTTTCCGGATGTTCCGGGGGATCACTGGGCAAAGGGCTATATCGCCGCAGCAGCAGAGCAGGGCATCTTCATCGGGGATACAGAAGGAAACTTCCGCCCGAATGATTCTATTTCCTATGAAGAAGCCGTTACGGTTTTAGTCCGCATGGCAGGCTACGACCCGGCGGCAAAAAGCCGCGGCGGCTATCCAACGGGGTATTTAACCATTGGACAGTCAGAAGGCATTCTCGATAAAATTCCCGCTTCTCCCGGCAAGCCTTGTGACCGCGCCACGGTAGCACAAATGACGTATAACACCCTAAAGGTGCCGATGATGGTACAAACAGGCATCGGGCAAAATTACGAGGTTTCGGACAAAACACTCCTCTCTGACCGTCTGCACGCCGAAGAGGTGCGCGGTATTTTGGAAGCTTCCTCCCATGTTGCCCTTTCCGGCACAGGCGCAGGTGCGGGACGCATTCAGCTTGGCGGCACCGTGTATGAAAATGCCACGGAAAATGCCGATAAGCTTCTTGGGCATGCTGTTCGCGCCCTTGTTCGCGAAACTGATAAGGGGCAGGAGGTTTTCTCTCTCCTTTCCGACAGCGCACGCACAATAGCCCTGACCCTCGCGGCAGAGGATATTGAAACGATGACGAGTACGGAAATCGTATATGACAGCGGCTCGGGACGCGTGACGGAAGGACTCTCATCCTCCCCCACCTTCCTCGTAAACGGCAGAAAAGTCGACAGGGCTGCTTTACCCGCTGAAGGCACAGTTACGCTGATTAAAAACGGCGGTGATGCCTACTCGGTGGTATCTGTCACTTCTTATGAAACGATGCTTGTAGAATCCGTTTACCCCTCTACCCATAAGGTAACGGGAACAAAGGGGGAAACGCTGACGCTCGACCCCGAAAATAAAAATCTGTTCTTCTCCCTTCGGGCAGAGGACGGCGCAGCCCTCCCCCTTTCCGCATTGCAGAAAAATGATGTGCTGTCCGTTGCCAAAAGCGCAGACGGACAAGTTATAAACATCCTGGTAAGCCGCCGCACGGCAGAAGGTACCATTGACGAAATTTCCGACAAAGAAGTAAAAATAGGCGGCAAGACCTATCATTTGTCGTCCGCCTTCTCCGGCTCGCTTCGTCCCGGCGTCCGCGTGACGCTTCGGCTTGACGCGCAGGGCAAAATTGCCGCGGCAGACCATCTTGCAAACGAAGGGGCACACTATGCCTACCTCTTAAATGCCGATATGGAAAAAGGTCTTAATGGTAAGCTTCTCTTCTCTGTCCTTTCGGAAGACGGCAAGGTGAAAACGCTGACTGCGGCAGACAAGATTCGCCTCGACGGGCAAATTACCGAAGCCACCGCTATCAAAGATACGCTTTCCGGCTTCCGCGGTCTTGTAACGCTCCACCAAAATGATGCAGGGCTTGTTACCGAGATTGTACGCGCCGCCGATGAAACTGCCTCCTTCCCGCAAAGCCATGACAACCGCTTTGTTTTAAATACGACGCTTGAAAACGCCGTGTATAACAGCACAAGTATGAAAATGGGCTCTGTAACCATAGACGAAAACACCGTTTTCTTCCATGTCCCCGACGGCTGTACAGACAGCGAGAAATACACCGTCAACAACTATACAATTCTTACGGACAAAACGGCATATAACGCCTATGTGTACGACATGAAGGAGGACATGACTGCCGGCGCTGTTATTCTTACGAATGCCGAAGGCAGCATTTCGGCTGACGCACCGCTTCTTGTAGTAGAACGCGTTTCCACCGCCAGCGGAAATGACGGACACACCGTTCACAAGCTGTACGGACTTTCCGGCGGAAAGGCGACGGCACTCCTCGCCGAAGAAGGCGTATCGCTTTCCCACCTTGCGGCAGGTGACGTTGTGCAGTACCGCACAAATGCCGACGGGCATATTGCCGAGGTACGCCCGCTTCTTACAGCCGAAGGGCGCGAAACCGAAGGAAAAGCTGCACTTTCCGAAACCATAGAAACGGTTTACGGCAAGGTGACAGGTCGGTTTGCTTCTTCCGTCAACGTTTCCTCGGGCGACGCGGGCACGGAAAATTACAAGGCGGAAAACGCCACGGTATATCTCTATGACGCCGATCGCAGCACAAATGCCGTGCAAGTTGCCTCTCTTGCCGACATTACGAAGCACGCAGAGGACGGCAGCCGCATCTTCCTGCTTTTGAAAAACGGAACGGCAACGGAAATTGTAATCATAAAATAGCCGTCCGAAAAAAGGAGGAGATGCCATAAACCCCGGAGAAACCATTTAAAAAGGCAGCACCCCCGCAAGGTTAAACCTTGCGGGGGTGCTGCCCATTTTTCTTAAAGTATAGTATCAGGTAAACATCTCCCTGTATTCTTCAGGGCGAATGCCGATTTGCTTTTCAAAAAATGCCCGGAAATGGTATATTGTGGAAAAGCCAAACTTTTTCCCGATTGCCCCGACAGGCATATCGGTTTTCCGAAGGAGATTCGCAGCCTCCGTTGCCCGCAGATGCGCCAGATATTTCATGGGCGAAAGCCCCATCTGCTCCTTGAATTTTGTAGAAAAATAGGTGGGGTTTAAATGGACAGAGGCGGCAAGTGTTTCCAGCGGAATATCCTCTGTAAGATGCGCCTTCATATAGCGGATTACATCTGAAAACTCCTGCTTTGCATTCGCATAGGATATACGTGCCTGCATGTAAATAGAACAAACCCGCGTAAGCTCAGCACACCAAAGGGCACGGTGCGGAAGATTTTCAAGCGCTTCTTCGGGGAACGTCATATTTTCATAGATGCGCAGAATCTCTTCTGCCTTATCCGAAAGGGAAACCACATGATGTGTTTCGTCAAATCCGTAATAGGAAAATAAATCCTCGCCATCGGTTTCTGCATAAAACTCAAAGGAAATCAGGCGCAGCTGCGTGTTTGGAAGCGGCCAGCAGGCAAAGGGGCAATTTGCGGGCGAAAGCGCCATCTGGTGCTTTTTGACAATATAGCAATGCTCTCCAATGGTATATGCAAAGGCACCTTCGAGCACAAAGTAAAGCCTGTGCGCATTATGGAAGAGAAATTTACCGCCCCAGCGGCGCGTACAATCCTGCAGCTTTGGCATGGAAGGATGAATGGTAATGTTTTTGGGGCTTACATCCAGATTTTTCATGCGTGTATCCTCTCAAAATTCA
>JAZROH010000083.1:0-11079 GCA_045648645.1 Clostridia bacterium
GCGGCATCAATGCCTATGCAGTCAATTAAAACCTGCAATTTTCTGCCTGCGACAGAACGGACACTTGCCGAAAACGAGTAGTCTGTTCCGCCCACAAGCCCGCGGACCTTTTGCCATGCATCCAAATATTCCGTCTCCGACTTCATTGCCATGCAACTTGCTTCCCCGCCGGGGGTTTTGGGTATCCAGCCAATAATTCGTGCCGTAGCCCCCGCCGTCAAAATTCCACCCTTTGGGTGCTCCTGTTCCAAGTAGTTCCTCAAAACCGCCGTTTACAATAAACTCTGCCGTTTCTGTCTCCTCTGCCATCAGCGACAAAGCCGCCGATGGCAGAAGTGTACATACTAAAATCAATATAAGAATCTTTTTCATATTACTTTACCGAGATGCGGTGCATAATCACAGCCGCCTCCGCTCTTGTGGTATTTCCTAAGGGATTTACGGTGCCGTCGGCATTGCCTTGGATTACGCCCGCCGCCGTCATGGCAGCCACGTCTTCCTTCGCATAGTCGGAAACCAGCGCACCGTCGGAAAATGCACCGAGGCTTCCTGCGTCCGCCGCTTTGTCAAGCTTTGCCACAAGGCGCATGGCACGGGCGCAAATCACCATCAGGTCCTGACGGGAAATCGGCGTTTCTGCGCCGTAGGTGCCGTCGCCCATACCCTTGAAAATGCCGAGGGCTTTGCCTATGGCAATTTCTTTTGCGTAATAAGCATCTGCGGGAACATCCGTAAAGGTTTCGGTAGCTGTGCTTCGAAGATCCAGCGCACGAACTAAGAACATGGCAAAATCACCGCGGGTAATGTTCTGTCCGGGGGCAAAGAGCCCTTCGCCCAGTGCATTAACCACTTCGTTTTTCTCGAGTGCCACAATCTGCTCCTTCGCCCAAGGGTAGGCATCCAAATCCGTAAAGGAAGTCATTTCCAGTGTCGTAGGGTCAACTATCTCTGAAGGCGTAAGCGTATAGACTGCCGCCTGTCCCGGCATAAGCGTTACGGAGAAGGTATCGCCGCCGGAAATTGCAGCTTCCTCCGCCCCTGCAAAAACAGTTCCGGTAAAGCCGGAAACCCGTACCCGTCCGTTGTCACTTACGAGCGGTATATCGAATGATTGCGGGTCATTCTGTCGCCGATTCAAGGCGTATACATAAAGCTGTCCGTCTTTCAGGAAAATGCGCCAAGCGTAATTTTCCGTAATCTCCCCTTCTGCGAACCGGGGATAAAGCTTATTGGTAAAGAAAGCAAAAGCAAGGTCTTTTTCCTTTTTGTTCCAGTCGTCCAGTGCCTCTCCCAAATCTGCTTCCTCTACGGGAATACCATCCGGCGAAAGCTGGTCAAAGGCAAAGAATCCCGTAGATTTCGCACCAACCATAAAGCCTTGATAAATCCAACTGCGGAAGGTATCGGGAGAAGGATAGTTTCCGTTATAATTCATCATCTGCGTAATCATCATGATGGAATCATTGTTATAGCTGGCTTCCACCGCTAGCGGGAAGCTATCTATAATATCTGCTCCGTTATCTCCCTTTGGATACAGGTCCAGATTCATAATATCGCTTCGCTTCATAAGCGGCTCAAAGATAAGCTTTGCATCTGTTATCAACACGGGGTGCTTCGGGTCAATCGCGCGAATAACCTTGTACGCCGTTGCAAGCTCATCATCTATTGTAACTGTTCTGTCCTTGCCGGCATACGGTTCATCCTCAATCGCATAAGCAAATACGGCAGGGTGATCCTTAATCGCTTCTACACACCCCTTCGTATTCTCTATATTCTTCTCTGCGCCTGCACTGCCCCCCACATAAAGAACTACAAGCGCTTTCATCCCGTGCTTATGTACTTCATCCAGAACGCTTCGGATTCTGCCGGGCTTTGCATCTTTCGCATAGGTCTGCACCACGTTAACGCCAAGCTCCGCCACTCGGGGATATTTCGCCTCCGGCACATGATAACCGATAACGGGATTCCAAGGCTCGCCGTTTTCTACCCATCTGCCGTCCTTTGAAAGCACCGCGGGGCGGTCATATTTATAAACTTCTGCCGTCATGGTGTTTACAACCGTTCCCGCGCCATCCTTAAAGACTGCCTCTACCGTGTAGGCTTTGCCGATTTCACCCATAGCAGAAATCGGGAAATAGTATTTGGTTTCACCGCCGGAAATGTCGGCGCCCGTTCTTTCATGGAGCACCGTCTCACCGTCTTTGAGGCGAAAATCCGCCGTAAAGCCAGAAATATCACCGTACATCTCGCGGCTTGCCTTCGCTGTGGCAATGCCGTTTTCCAAATCGCTGTAATAAAAAATATCGTTTGTGTCCAGCACATTGCGGCTGACGATCCGAAGGGAAATATCATCTACATAGCAGGTGCCCATTCTAAACCATTTAACCCAGATGGTCATGGCCTTTGTGCCTGCCGGCGGGGTAAACTCCCATTTTCTGTTTAACCACTGTCCGAAGGTTTCCGTCTTTAAAAAGCTGGGAGCTGTTTCTTTGGTGATCAGATTTTCATCCGTAAGCTCTGTGCTCTTATAATAAAGAAACTCAGGCATCAGACCATATGCTGCATAGTTTTCTTTAATATTCAACGCCATGCTCAGCTGATACACACATCCCTCTACCACCTGCACTGTCTGGGCGATATAGGGATTGACACTGTTCGACTCCGAATGCAGTTTTACGGAATGGGTACCGCTGTACGCTTTTTCTGTGGTATATGCCGTATCCCAGCCTTGGGCAGAAATACTCCAGGCGGACGGGTTGCCGCCCTCTGCCTGTTCGAGGTCCCCGTTTACAAAAAGTTCACTCGTTCCGGGTGCCGAAGGCTTAATCTCCATGCTTGCAGGCAAAGCGCTCTTATTCATAAGCCCTTTCAGGGAAACTGCATCATAGCTCACTACATTTTTACTGTTTGTGCGGAGCCAGATTTGCGCGCCATACGTATTGTAGGGCGAAAGGAGTATAAACTCGAAGGATTGCCATGCGTCGGGCGTTTTGATTTCGATAGGAATTTCCCGTTCGGCAATCTGTCCCGAAGCATCACGCCAGCATACCCTTACGGCTGCCTTTCCCGCTTTCCCTGCCACGCGTATCTGCCCTGAGAGCTTATATTCCGCACACGGCAGCATATTGCTTACTGTCTGATATAAAAAGGTGCCTGAATCCTGCGTGGTAACATTTAAATCCACCGCCATTCTGCCGTCATAGGCAATCTTTGCCGTGCTGTCTACCGTACCGCCGGTTTCCTTTAGCGTCCATGCAGAAGGTTTATTGGCAGTCGTTACGTTTTCAAAGCTTCCGTTTTTCAGAAATTCCGTTGCCGTTTCTTCATTATAGGGAATTTCCGTTTCGTCCGGATACAGCTTAACAAGCGGTGCGCTTTCCGGAAGGGTTATTTCTTCAAATCCTTCCCCGCGTTCTCCTTTTACCGAGATGTTATCCCAAATAAAATCTGCTTCTGTTGTACCCTGGTACCGCACATACATACGCGCCGCCACAGTCCCTTCCGGCGGGATAACAGACCAGGTTTGCTCCACCCATTTATCTTTTGTTACATTTTCACACTGTAGCGTGGTTTCTCCGTTGCCGCCGCCGTTTTCATGGATGAATTCAAGCTTAATTCTCGGATAACGCTTCGTACCGTTTATCATATAAACCCAAGCACGGATGTCATAAGCGCAGGTGTCCACAAGTCCGGTAAGCTTTTGCCCGATATACACCGGCGCCGCCGTTTTGTAACGCAAGGCATACTGCCCGTTTTGTATAAGAGTATCTTCAGTTTTAATACCAAATGCATCCCCGTGGTATGTCCAACCATATACGGTACCATTTGCATTTAACACCTCAAAGTCACCGTTTACAAGTAATTCTCCCTGTTCTGCCCCCAGCGCCGGAGAAATGCCGGTCAGGAGAAGCAGGCAGGAAAGAAAGAATGCAAAAATCTTTTTATACATATAGTCAATCCTTTCTTAAAATGTCCGCTTCTTTATGCAGCCGGTGTTTCCTCCGCTGCCGCTTTTGTAAAAGTAAAGGACGCGGAATCTGTCAAGGGAATTAGTGTCCCGATGGAAGACCAGACAAATACTTCCGCTTCATATGTGCCCTCTTCCAGTGTGGAATATGGGACGGCAAGTTTTATCTCTGCCACTCTGTTAGAAATCGCCGTTTTCGTATAATCCGTGTTGCTACCATAACTTTCCGCAGTAATATTGGTTGTTTCTACTGCCACCAATTTCCTCCTATTATCCCCATCTTCGTTATAAACAGCTATAATTGCTGTCGCTGCACTTTCATCCTGAGAATAAAATCTTGCTGTTACCAAATCCTTAGAAGAAAGGTTTGTCGTAGGATTCGCCACCCGACCAATATTAAACATCAGTTCGTTTGAAGTCTCGCCAGAAGGTCCCGCCGTCAATGCATAACTGCCCATAAACCCAAGATAAGTCGATGCTTTTTTCAATTCAATACAATCGAACGAAAGTTTTTTTGGCTTAGTTCCACGCATACTAATGGTAAGTGTTACGGTTGCTTCTTCATCAAATTCACTTGGCGTTTCAAAAGCAATTACGGTTTTTTGCCATGAGCCCCAAGTTTCTTCAGAAATTTCGCTTAAAGTTTTTTCTGCACTCCATTCGTAGTCAAGCCCGCCACCAGTCACAGAAATTGTAGCTTTATCGGTCCTTCCTGCAGCAATGCGATAAGAAAGAATATAGCTAGTTTCTTTTTTCATAGTTTTTGGAAAGTATGTGACTACTCTTGGATGATCGCCTGAATATCCGATGCCGCTAAAATCAATATAATAGTCCCCCCCATCAGGGCAAGGGTTTGTGCTACCGATTCCTGTAGCACCACTCGGCAAATTTTTAAAAGTCCATCCGCTTATATTAGAAACCGTCTCGCCCGTTTCTTCATCTACCCTTTCAAAACTGGGATTTGCAATCAGTTCTTCTTCTGCCGAAACACCGAGTGCCGCAAAGGATGTGAGCAATAAACATGCGCCAAGGCTTGCCGCCAACAATTTTACCATTTTTTTGTACATAATAATTCCTCCTAAAAATCAATACATTTTGGATTTGGTTTTTTGTCAAAACAAATTCGGATGTCGTGTTTTGCGCGGGATACTCCCTTTATACCTTTCGCACCATGGCATCACTCCCTTCATTGTTCCGCCCTTTAACCGATTTTCACTTCGCCGCCGATTTCTGCGGATTTATAAATCGCATCCAGAATTTTCATAAGCGCAATGCCGTCCTCAGCGGGGTTTAAGCATTCCGTCTCTTCCCCGCGCACGCATGCCACAAAGTGCGAAAGCTCGCGGGAGAAGAAGGAAGCAAAGGCATCCTTCGGAACGGTATACACGGGCTTTATATCGGTAAGTATATCATTTTGTACGGTATGAAGCGCAAGCTCCGGCTCGATAGTCAGTCCGCCCTTCTCGCCAAGCAGTTCCAACGAGAGCTCATTTTTCTCAATATGGGCATTGAAGCTGACCTCTACCTGCAAAACGGCACCGCTGTCAAACCGCACCATGGCGGAAGCAAAGTCCTCTACCGTGCATTTTTCGAGGGGATCCTTCGAAAGATAGCGGGAATGGTGCTTCACATTGTCCTGAGGACCTATGGAACTGTTTGTAACACCGTATGCACTTACCGCTACGGGTTTTCCCATAAGATACCGGGCAAGGTCAATCATATGTACGCCCAAATCAATGAGTGGTCCACCACCGGAAAGGGTTTTATCCGCAAACCATCCCAAAGGATTTCCGCAGCGACGAACGCAGCGGGTTTTTGCATAATAAATCTTGCCGAGGGCACCGCTATCAATATAGGACTTTGCAATCTCGGTATTTACGCCAAAGCGGCGCACAAAGCCAATCATCAAAAGCTTGCCGCTTTTTTCGGCAGCCGCCTTCATCCGCATGCCTTCCTCGGCGTTCATCGCCATCGGCTTTTCGCACAGGACGTGAAGCCCCGCCTCCAGTGCCGCAATTGTCGCGGCGCAATGGGCATTGTTCCAGGTGATAACGCTGACAGCGTCAAGCCCCGGGTCTTTTACAAGTTCTTCCAAGGTGTCATACACCTTCTCCACACCGTATTCCTTTGCAAATTCCTCTGCCCGTGCACGGTTTAAATCACAGCACGCGGCGAGTGTTACACCGGGAATTTTCTTGTACTGCTCGGCATGGGTGTGGGCAAGATGCCCCGTACCGATAATGCCGATTCTGACTTCCTTCATGAAAATACCACCTTTCTTTATATACCAAGCTGCGAAAAATACAGCTCTAAGTTTGCTTTTCCCATGGCAATTGCCGTTATGTAATCTTCCATGCCTTCAAACTCTACCGCCACATACCCATCGTACCCTCTTTGCTTGAGCGCCGCCAAGCAATGGTACACATCTGCATCTCCGTTTCCGACAATCGTGGGACGAAGGCGGCAGCCGGCGTTCGAGATAAGATTGTAGCTTGCCCCCGGACAAGGCGCCGAGGCAGGCTTTACAAAAAAGTCCTTGGCGTGCACGTGGCAGGCATAGGGCGCAAGGCGGCTGACGGCAAGGGGAGGCACGTCATCATCACAAAGGAAATTTCCCATGTCCACCAAAAGCCCGAAATTCTCATGGTCTACCGCTTCATAAAGCTTTTCAAGTCGCTCCGCTCTTTGCAGGTAATACCCGTGGTTTTCCACGCAGCATCGAATGCCTTTTTCTTTTCCGTATTCCGCCATTTTTCGGCAGGCATCGGCTAAAATCGGCAATGCCTTTTTAAAGGGCATCGTTTCCCGACCGTTTACCACATCGTGGCGAATCAGCGACGCGCCTAAAATTTCGGCAATGTCGATGTGCCCTTTTCCCTTTTCCAGTTCTTCTTCAAAATCATTTTGCAGAAAATCCAGATGGATAAGGTACGCGGGAATTTCAATGCCAACCCGCTCCGCTTCCGCCCGAAGGGCTTTCGCGTATTCCGCGTCCGTCATCCCCTCCGGGGTGCGAAGCCCCGAAATTTCAATCGCGTCAAACCCCAGCTCTTTAGCAAGATACAGGGTGTCCATCTGCGTGATTTTGTTTTCCCGTATCCCTTTTTGAAAGCTGTACGTGCATACCGACAGTTTCATTCTACCTTCTCCTTTTTCCCTTCTTGTAAGCCCATCTTTCCCGTGCTTCCTTTCACACGTGTGCGCTTTTGGAATAAAATGTTAATACCAGACACTATCTATAAAACCGAAAAGCCTCAAAAAGATATTTGCAAAAATTAGGATTGCATTTTAATTTTTCTTTACTTTTCGAATATTTTATGCTATTATTATATCAAATACAGAAATAGAATACAAGACAATCAAAGACCTAAAAGTGTAGATAAAAGACACACAGAAAGGAGTTTATATGACACATAAACGCTGTAACGTAGATTTAGAACGACTATTTGACGTAACTGCATTAGTTTCCGTCTATTATAAAGAGCATGATTTTATCACAAATGAGCTTGTCCCGAGCAACAAAAACTGCGTGCTGGACTGTTGGCAAATTCACTGTCTTGCAAAGGGCACGAAAGATTTAAAAATCGGCAGTGAAATGCATACGCTTCCCGAAGGCTCCGCCGCCTTTGTTGCGCCCGGAACATATCGTTACCTACCGCACACCACCGTACGAAACGACCATATTATTTGCAGCTTCATCTGCGACTCCCCCTATATGCATGCCTTTGAAAACAGTATTATTGCGCTCACAGAAGCCGAACTGGATATGCTGAAAAAAATTGTGTATCTCGGTACGCAAAATACCGTGCGCATTCGGGAACAGGAGCGCTCCGGCTTTGTACCGAGAGATACCGTTCCAAAGGAAATGCTTTCCGTTTTTAAGGTATATCTGGAATTGTTCTTAACACTTCTATATAACCGAATACAAAACAACGTACAAGCATCGAACCTTTTGGACAGCGAACTGGAAGGTCGGCAATCCATTCTTGTCTCCGGCATCAAGGATTATTTTCTGGCGCATCTCCACGAAAACATCACACTCGAAGACTTATCTGTGCAGTTTTTCCTTTCCCCCACCTATATTAAAAGAGTCTTTAAGCAGGTGACGGGGTACAGCGTTATGCAGTATTTTCTGGACCTTAAAATTAGTGAAGCGAAACGGCTGATTCGGGAAAATAAAATGTCCATCCGCGAAATTGCCGCCGCACTCTCTTATAGCTCCCCCACCTATTTTTCCAACGCCTTTAAAAGGTGCACCGGGAAAACACCCTCGGAATATAAAAAGGCATATCTCATTGAACGCTCACAGTCGTACCGTACAATGCCTTTTCAATAAGAAAAACGGCAAGAAACAATTTTCTTGCCGTTTTTCTTATTACACCGCCAGAATATATACCGGTCTGCTGTACTCCAATTTTTGTTTTAACATAATACCGTCTTGTATTTCTTCATATGACAGTTTTTCCCATTTGCCTTCTTTGTTCATTTCCAAAAATTGCTTTGCATTTTTGAACACGAACGGCATATGCAATTCCGCATTTTCTACCGCATCCTCCCCGAGATTTATTAGTGTTATCATGCCGCGAAAACCACTTGCTTCTTTATCCTTTGCTTCATTCGTGATAACGGAAATATTCGGCGCATTTTTTGCATATACGCAAACATCTCCGCACCATTCGAGCAGTGCATGGAAAAGATGCTGTCTTCGATAATTATAAAGCGATTGGGACTGATTGTTTTCAAGCGTCATGCCCATAACTACAACTCGTCCGCCCAGTTCGTTTTCAAAACGGGTCATGGCAGGAGTAATCAAATTCCCCTGAAACGTATAGGCATTCGTGACAATTTCGCATTTCGGATCCGTTACGGTCATTTTCAAAAGCTTACCGTTCCGTCCCACCGCATAAATATGCGCCGTCTGCATGGTTTTGCCACGACTGTATTCCATAAATTTTTCGGTAATATGCTCCCTTGCGCCCAGGTCAAATTTCAGTTTTCCTTCCGCAATGTCCTCTCCAAGCTCTACGCCTATATATTTCCCGTATCCGCGCAAGACTAAGCGTTTCGCCGCATCCCCGTCCAGAAATAGTCCTTTGGAAAGATACTCTCGAACTGTGGCATCATCGGCATATTTTGCCTGGCGCTCATCCCAAAACGCCACGGGGGACGAAAGGCTTGTATAGGGGATGCCAAAAAGACTGACGCATCGCGTCCACAAGGGTCGACGCATGCTTTTCGACATGTCCGCGGTATTCCAGAACGGATCGTAGCAGATTTCAGCACCCGTTCTCTCGCACATACTGGAAATGCGGTATGCTTCTGTAAATTTCGCCTGTTCTTCCATAAACATTTTACCGTACGCCGTTTCTTCATTCGGGTCATCAAGATGCTGCTGCGTATGGAAAATAGAGCCCATAAAACCCGAGGAATACGCTGATGCCATCATCGCGCGCATTTGCGCGGCAGAAGAATAAAAACGGGTATGCGGAAAGGTGTCCGACTCATGGTACGCATTAAATTTTATTTTCATGTGCTGTTTCGAATACAAAGAATGATACATGATATCCGGAATTGCCTTGGTTTCGCCGCCACAGTAAAATGTACCGCAAAGACGGGTAAAGGGCGTATGTTTCTCCCCTGCAAGCGCCTGTATAATCGGCTCGGTACTGTCTCCGTCCACATCCGCGCCGCCCGGCTGCATAAGTCCCATGGGAATCTCCGGCGACTCGATATCCAATTCCTTTCGGATTGCTTCGGAAAAGGTGACAAGCGTATCCCGGCGTAATTCTCTCCACGCTCTTATAAGCGCAAAGGCATCTTCCGTTTCTTTGGAAATAATCTCCACAAGTTCCTCTCGGGTATACATTCTTCCCTGCCGTTTTGCAAATTCCTCCAAATGATGCTTACAAAAACAACCACCCACCGAAACAGAAGCCGCAATCCCATAATCATCCTCAAAGCAAATAAATGCCGGCTTTGCAATTCGGGCAAACCTCGCCACATCCGATGCAAAACGCTCCCGAAAATGCGGATCCGCGGGGCAAGAGGAAAACGGCGCTTCCGTCCCGTCTGCCTTAATCATACGGGTAAAATCCGGTGTTGCACCCGACTTTATAGTAAGACCGCACCACCATCCCAATGTAATAGCGTGGGGTGCAAGCTCTTTTTTGATTCCTGAAAATAAATTTGCCAAGTTTTCATAATAGTCCCTCGACGGATATCCAATACTGCGCCATCCTGCGGTGGGTCCGCAAAGAATAAATTTGGTAAACCCATATTTTTCTTTTTGTTCCAAAATATCCGAAACAATGCTTTCGGGGGTAATTTCATTTCCTTCCAGGCAAACCGGAATAATCATATCCAATTCTTTTTGCTCTGTACATGGCATTTTAACCCCTCCTTTCTTACAGCGCTGCGTCGTTTTCACGCAAAGTACTTTGCAATACCTTTATATCCACCGTATGCAAATTCCTGCCCGTCGCATACGCCACAGCTGCCGCCGTCCCTGCCGCTTCCCCCATGCAGGCGCATATGGGCAAAATGCGGACTGCCGAATGTGCTTCGTGGGTAGCAGAAAGGCATCGACCCGCGACCAACATATTATCATATTCCTTAGGAAGCAGGCTACGATAAGGAATTTGATAGTATTCATTCTCCCCGAAACGATAAATTTCTGTCCCCGTGCCCGAAGGATTATGAATATCTATATTATAATTCCCTACCGCTATTGTATCTTCAAATTCCACACAATTTTTAAGTTCATCCGCGGTCAGAATATGTACCCCGCGCAGCTTCCGGCTCTCTCGAACGCCAATATGTGTAGCCACGGAAACGAGCGAAGAATTCTGAAAGGCTTTCGAATTTTCTCTTAAAAAGTCCATCATTTCATGAATTTGCTTTCTGGCAAGCATTTCCGCGCGGCTTATGTCAAACGCATCCACGGGATTGTGCTTGATTATTCTTGTGGTATTAAAATGCAAAATCCCATCGCCGAGACCGTAAAAATAAAGAATGTTTTCTCTGGGATTGGAAATTTTCTCTTCCAGTCGATAAGCTTTATATTTTTCCTGCAGTCCTTCTATTTCTTCTTTGAACTTTTCAACATCCACACC
>JAZROH010000084.1:0-48945 GCA_045648645.1 Clostridia bacterium
AGCACTGAAGCGTCCGCAGGTATAATCTTATAAAGCGCTGCGCCACTGGCAACAAGATTTGCTGCGAGCGAGCCGTTTCCGCTTATCGTTTCACCGTTTCCGCCTGCCGCACATACTGCTGTAAAGTCTCCAATTGTGCGGCTTCCGCTTATGTTTGCAAGCGAAATATTAACAGTTTGCGCCGTATCCTTTCTGTTTAAAACGACCATATGGAGCGTGCCTTCCTTAACAAAGGAAACTGCCCAGTAATCGTTATTTTTCACATCACTGAAAATCGGATACTTATCATAGACAAATGCATCAAATGCATCTGTTTGTTCATTTTGTGCAAATTCCGTGATGTAAGGCCAAAGATCGGTTTCATGTAAATCACTTGTGCCGATTGAATCGCGGAACTTATAATACCCTACTGCCGAACCACCTGCCATGAGGGACTGATACAGCATATTGCGCATTTCATCACCTGTAGGCCAGTAGCCCTGCCAGTCAATTGCTTGCAGCAGTGAATAAACGGGCTTTCTTCCTTTCACTGCATTTACAGCAAGCGTTACGCGCTCTGCTGGAAACGTTTCGGGGGCAGAATGACTACCCGGGTACGGGTCAACACAGAGAATATCACAATATCTGCCTGCTTCTGTAAGTCTCGTGGTCGCTTCGCACATATAAACCGGATGATTCGGGTCATTGTTTCGAATCGAAATATAAGACTGGCGTAAATCCTCAAAAGGATTCGGAATCTGGTTAAAGGTTTCGTCCATAACCATCCAGCCGAATACTGCCGGGTGGTCACGAAGAGCCGATACAACCATTTCCGTTGTGACACGGTTAATTTCATTGCCTGCCGGCTTCATGTTGCGATAAAGGGCTATCAGGCACATAACGCCCTGCGCGTTCGCTTTATCAAGCGCATCTTTCATATATGCAACCAAGGCATCTCCTTCTTTATCCGAAGGCATGGCAAGCTGGGCTACATTGATGCCGTTTGGAACGCCGTGCTCATACTGCCCGTCCCCATAACGGTATGCAAATACGGGCTGAATCACTTTACCATTTTTTGTATATACACCATCTGCAGAAAGATAAGTCGGGCGATCATACTTATAAATTTTCCACTCGTTTTTATGTTCACCGCAGGATACTTCAATCTTATATTCCGCCTGCTTCTCTGTAAGAAGAGCAACGTCATAGGTAAAGCTTGCCGTGTTGTTTACAGTAGGCACTGCCAGCTGTTCTGCTAAAACTGCGCCGTCCTTTGTAAGACGGAAATCAATACTGGATCCGGCTATTTCAGGATATGCAATTGTATTTAAGGCTGCTGTTGCTACGCCCGGGTCTGTATGATCAGCGTAATAGAAAACTTCATCCGTTGTTACATTTACCCCGCTGGGTTTTTCAGTATTGCACAGCATAACGTCATCAATCCAGAAGGTACCAATTCCATACTGACGTGGATAAATTTTTGCAGTAAGCGCTTCTGCAGGGAATGTGAATGTATATAGAATCTGCTTCCACTGCCCGCCGGTTCCATAATAATGCCCCATTCTGCCTTCACTGTAATATCCACCGTCAGCTTTTGGTTTATCACCATAAAATTCCACCTTAATGGATGCATAGCCTTCGCCGGTGTTTTCGTCATCTTTTTCTGAGAAAATCCATGCACTAAGCTGATACGTTGCACCCGGAATTAAGGAAATCTCCTGATAAGTAAAAGGATTATCTCCTTGTTCGGTATTCGTTATAAGTACGCTGCGCTGACTGTTGTGCCCAAAATCTTTAACATAAACTGTTTTTTGATTTCCTTCCCATGTAGTGGATTTATACGGATTCCAGCCCCAAGGACCACCGTTTGAAGTATTTTCATCATTTTCGAAGTTGCCGTTACGAAGAACGTCAGTCAGTCCTTCCAGAAATACTTCAGGCTCTTTCTCTTCTTCGGGCTCCGTTGGAGTTTGCGGCTGTGTCGGTTGTGTAGGTTTCACAGTTTCTGCCGGTTTATTTTCGGGTGCAGGTGCTGTGCCTTCTGCTTTTTGTCCTGTTAGGGAAATACCATCCCAGATTACATCGCCGCCACCAAGGACACGGACAAGGATATTGGCGCGAGTAGCACCTTCCGGCGCATTAAAGGTAATGACTTGTGCTTCAAAACCGCTTGTGGTTTTTGTATAGCTTTTCTTTACATCACCGCCTGTAATACTCTGATCGCCTGCATAAAATTCCATTTTAATCTGGGCACCGCTTTTCGATACGGATTTCGCGTTCATGAAAGCCGTGAATATGTATTCGCTGCCGCCGACAAGACCGTCCACGCGCTGTGTCACGGTTATGTTCTCGCTTTCGGAAAACATATGCAGTGCGGCTTTTCCATCCTGCACTGTGCCCACCACTTCCATATTGGTTCCCATTTTTGTTCCGGCAAGCAAGGACCAGCTTGCAAGAGAACCGTCTGCATTTAACTCTTCAAATCCGCCGTTACGAATAAATTCTGTTTTGCCGTCTGCAGAAACCGGCGCTTCTCCCTCACCCATAAAAGTAACGTTATCCCAAAGCACTTCGCCCCCACCAAGAACGCGGAGCAAGAGATTTACGCGAACAGCACCTTCCGGCGCAGTAACTGTTACAACTTGCGGCTCAAAACCGTTTGTGGTTTTTGTATAGCTTTTCTTCACGTCGCTGATATGCCCGTCTGCGCCATAAAATTCAAGCTTAATCTGTGCACCACTGCCCAAAATAGATTTTGCGTGCATATATGCAGTCAGTACATATTCTGTGCCGCCGGTAAGACCAGTTACATTCTGGGTTACTGTAATATTATCGGTTTCGGAGGCAAGACGTACAGCCTGTGTACCATCCTGTGCTTCCTTTACCATTGCAAAATGTTCTGCCTTGCCTTGTACACTCCAGCTTTCAGGCTTACCATCCGCTGTAAGTGTTTCAAAACTACCGTTTCTAACAAAATCAGTACGTTCTGCACTTACCATAATGCTGCCCAAGCTCAAAAGCAGAGTTATTGTTAAAACTAAACTAATTATGCGCTTCATATTGTTTCTCCATTCTGTCAACTTATTGAACTGTATCCATTAAAATAGTCATGGCTTTTGCCACGCTTTTTACGGGTACAAGACCATTCAATGAACTTAAAGCAAAACATTTAACTTCATAATCCTCACCATCTTCAAACGAAAATATTTCGCTAATTTGATTCTCAAATGATGTTGTTATTTCAAGTGATACATTTGTACTTGTATCAGAAATTGACAATGCCGGGGATGTCATAACAGAAACATCCGCAAGTGTTTTTGCTGTTCCATTGTTTTTATATAAAGCAAAAACACAAGTTACGTCCTGCTGTTCCATATTGAAATAATTCATTTTTAAGTTTTCTGCTCTTAATTCATTTATTTCTACATTATTTTGAATAAATGTAAATTCTCCACGAGCATCCTCAACTTTCACATCATCATAACCTACCGTTTGTCCTGAGTTTGCCCGAAGAACCAGCTGCATATAATCAACTTCATAATCTACGCCATTTTTATTTCTTATTCCATCCATTTTTACATAGCAAACATATTCACACCATTTTTTGTTTTCTTGTGTTCCTAAAGGAACAACCTTGGCATTTTTCCATGTTTTGGCTTCGCCAATACCAGTTTTAGCCTGACTGATTTGAATAACAGGAGTTTCATTGTTTGTTGGCAAAAATTTAAATGAAACTTTATAAATATTGCCATATGTTAATGTTTCTGAATTCCGAAAAACTCTATAATAAGTGCTATTTTCATTTGACTCTTGAGAAATCTTCAAATAATGGTTTCCATTTTGTTCAGCAAAAATGTCTCTTGCACCACCATCACTGGCATATTCTGACCAGTCATCATAACCGCTTTCAAAATTTGAATTAATATAATACTTTTCAGGAATGTCCCAGTTAAACAAAGGAGCGGCGAAGGATGTGTTCGCAGTTAAAGATTCAGCTTCGCTTGCTGCTTGGAAACGAAGTGCGATTTTGATGTATTGCGTATTCTGATATTTCGCTTTATACCCAACGTCATATAAAGTCCACTTCCCATTTGTTGATGGTAAGTTTTTAAATTTCACTTCATATGAAGCATCTGAAGTTGTTCCACGTTCGTCTGCATATTCGTAAAAATATATTCGTCCAGCATTATCAACAGTGCTTTTATAGTAAATTGAAAAATGCCCTTCTCTCTCTTTTGTCAGCGGCATATAGCCTTCTGTCTGAATATAAACCCAGTTTGCAGCTTCATTTTCATTTTTAACAATGTTTAAAGTATTACCCGTGCCAGTGAAAGTAGTATCCGCTTTCACGATATCTTGCTCTGTCACTTTCACGACTACATCTTTATGATTCTGAGTAAGAGTCCAACCAAACAAATCATTGTTTTCATCAAGCTCAAATTGGGGATTAACTAAAAAATTATCCCCTTGTGCAACTACAGGTACACAGAATAGTCCGCAAAGGAGCAGTACTGTGAGTCCGAGAGATACGATTTTTGTACGTTTTGTTTTGTTCATGAGAAATACCTCCTAAAAATTTTAGCAACTTGCTATGTTTATATGTTACAACAAAATAAATGTTAAATCTACGACAATATTTTTAAATAAATGGCTTTTTACAGTTTTTTTATTGCATTTAAGGTTAAAATATGTTATACTTTAGGAACGGAAGACAAGATTATCCTTCGTGTACAAACAGAAAGGCGGAAAAACTATGATTTATTTTTCCAACAAAGATATAAAACTGGAACTTCCTTCTCCCAAAAAAGCGTCCGACATGCCGGTGGCGCACAATCATAATTTTTATGAGCTTTGCATTATGGTTTCCGGTGACAGACGATTTTTCATTCATAAAGACATCTATCTGGCACAGCCCGGCGATATACTACTGATTCCACCCGGATGCACGCACCGCGCTGTTAATATATCTGAAACTTACGAACGATATCTTGTATATTTTCCGGAAAGCTATATCCGGGATAAAATTCTACTTAATTGTTTTGAAAAACCTCATATTCAAATTTCACAACGCCGTTTTCATGATGTTGCAGCCGTCTTAGATGAAATGGCGGCAGAATTTAAAAGGAACGATGAATATAGTGATATAATGATTCAATGCGGTGTGAAAACTCTCCTGATGCAGCTTTGCCGATATAGTAAGGCCCCCAGCGTTCGGGAGTTCGAAACATATGACAAAAATATTCAAGCAGCAGCATTATATATTCGTTCTCATTACAGGGAATCTATCACGCTTCAAATGATCGCTGATGCAGTTTTCTTAAGCCCAAGTTATCTTTCAAAGCGTTTTAAAGAGGTTACAGGGTTTGGCGTGAGTGAATATATAAACGGCGTTAGGATACGCGAGGCAGAGCTTTTACTTTCAGGAACAACCAAATCTATCGTTGAAATTGCTGACCGCTGCGGTTTTAATGACTCCAATTACTTTGGGGATGCGTTTAAAAAACATATTGGTTGTTCGCCAAGCCAATACAGAAAACAAAATTCACATAAGAGAATTCAAAACAAATAATATAGATATAAAAGTACCTGCGCTCCCAGATAAATTATGAGCTGCAACAAAACAATTTGCTGCAGCTCATAATTTATGATTAACTTTTTTTCATAATATGGATATCATTCGGGAAAATAGATAAGCCAACTTCGCTACCGGCTTCCTCCATGAGTGTACTGTGTACAAGCCAATCCATTTCACCACTTTCAATAACCATTTCATAGTGTACACCCTTAAAATATACACTCTTAACCCGACCGCGAAGCATGCCATCAGCAGGCGGAACAAGCTTTATGTCTTCAGGGCGAATAACCACGTCAACCGCTTCTTCCCGACCAAAGCCACGGTCTACACATGTAAATTCCTGCTGTGCAAACCGAACACGTAAATCCTCGTGCATAATGCCATCCACAATATTGCTTTCGCCAATAAAACGAGCAACAAACTTATTTTTCGGCTCATTATATATATCCACCGGATTACCGATTTGCTGAATTTCACCGCTGCTCATAACCACAATGGTATCACTCATGGTAAGTGCTTCTTCCTGGTCATGCGTTACATATATGAATGTAATTCCCAAAGCTTCTCGAAGCTTCTTTAGTTCATATTGCATCCCTTGCCGAAGCTTTAAATCAAGTGCTCCTAAAGGCTCATCAAAAAGTAGGACTTCCGGTTCACATACAATAGCTCTTGCTATCGCAATTCTTTGCTGCTGTCCACCTGAAAGCGAATCGGGATACCGTTTTTCAAAACCGGGAAGATTTACAATTTCAAGTGCACGTGTAACCTTTTTCTTGATTTCATCTTCCGGCATCTTTTTAATACGAAGTCCGAATGCAACATTTTCAAAAATATTCATATGCGGAAACAATGAATATTTTTGAAAAACCGTATTGAAATTCCGCTTATTGGGCGGCACATTGACAATATCTTCGCCCCGATATAAAACCTTTCCGGCATCCGGCTGCTCAAATCCGCCAATAATACGTAAAATAGTCGTTTTTCCGCAGCCGCTTGGTCCTAAAAGGGTAATAAACTCGTTTTCACGAATATAAAGATTAAAGTTTTCCAGTACCTTTGTGTCCCCAAAGGATTTGCTTATGCCCTGTAAATCAATGATGTGATTTTCCAAATCCATCTTCCTCCCCCGGCTTACAACGATGCTTGAAATTCGCTCCAAACCGTTTCGTACTTTCCTGTTACTTCTTCCCCTAAATATTTATAAATTTCAGCTTTATCCAAAATAGCTTTATCGGGATATGCAAAAGAATTCTTAACTTCTTCCGGAAGGGATTCGTAAACTTCTGCATGCGGGGTTGAATATCCTATTTCTTCCGCATTTTTGCGTGCAATCTCAGTTTCGCACATAAAGTTTATAAACTTTTCCGCAAGTTCTTTATTTTCACTGTTCGCAGGAATAACCATGGAGTCAAAGAACAGATTGCTCCCATCCTCCGGAATGGTAAAATCCAGATTTTCATTTTCAGATATACAATACGCGCCATCTCCCGAATACATAAGTGCCATGGGTGCTTCACCTGCAATCATTTTGTCCATGCCATCGTCATTTACATATCCAAGAACATTGTTTATCTGTGCGCTAAGCTTATCCTTTGCCGCACGAAGTTCTGCTTCATTGGTGCTGTTAAAAGAATATCCAAGCGTCTTCAAAGAAACACCAAGTGCATCGCGCATATCTTTTTTCATAAGAACAGAGCCGGTATATTTTTCATCAAAAAGCGTTCCCCATGTAAATTTATCTTCCTGCACACGGGTTTTATCATACAAAATCCCGAGCGTCCCCCACATATAAGGGACAGAGTATTTATTTTCAGGGTCAAATGCGAGGTCTTTATATTTTTCATCAATCAAACTGTAATTTGGAATGTTTTCAAAATTCAGCGGCGCAAGCATATTTTCACCGACAAGACGTTCAATCATATAATCAGAGGGTATTAAAACATCATACTTTGTACTGCTGTTCTTGATTTTAGTATACATAATTTCGTTATCGGTGTATGTTTCATATTGAACTTTAACATCGGGGAATTTAGCTTCAAAATCTGCAAGAACGCTTTCGTCAATATATTCCCCCCAGTTGTACACACGTAGAACTGTTTTGCCGCTGTCTGAACAGCCCGCAAATCCCAAAAGACACAAAATAATACTTAAAACCAGTGCAATTTTTTTCATCAATAATTCCCCTCCGTATTTTTCTTTTTCTCTTTTATATTTATGATTAAAAGCAATATAAGTATCGCTCCAAACATAATGGAAGACAATGCATAGTTTTCCGGTTTTACACCTGTCTTAGACGTATAAACCAAAATAGAAATGTTTTTCACCCCGTTTCCGGTATTGAAAAAACTGATAACGAAATCATCTATGGATAGCGTAATGGATATTAAGAAGCCAGATATGATACCGGGTAAAATATCGGGCAAAATCACTTTTCTGTATGCCTGCAACTGACTTGCACCAAGATCCAAAGCCGCTTCAAACACATTTTGATTGATACCGTATAATTTTGGCATAACCGAGAGTATAACATATGGTATACAAAATGTAATATGTGCTAGCAAAAGTGTTACAAACCCAAGCTCGAAATGCAAAAACGTAAACAAAAGCATGAGCGAAACACCTGTAACAATATCGGAATTCATCATCGGTAAATACGTGAGATTTATCATTGATTTCCGAAATAACGTTCCACTTTTATACAGCGCAAGGGCTGATATGGTTCCAATAACCGTAGAAATAAGCGCAGCAACAAGTGCCAACAAAAGTGTTGTCAAAAGGGCATCCATAATATCTGCATTACGAAATAGTTCTTTATACCAACGTAATGAAAATCCACCCCATTTCCCTCTGGATTTTGCATCATTAAAGGAAAAAACCACAAGTGTGAGAATCGGCGCGTATAAAAACAACAGAACTAGATAAAAATAGACTTTTTTTGCAAGCTTTGTCACGGCATCATCACCTCCGAATCATCGGAAAATCGATTTACAATCCACATGCAAAGTACAACAGCAACCATTACAATAATGGAAATTGCAGCACCAAACCCCCAATTTCCGGCATGCATAAACTGCTGTTCAATGATATCGCCGATAAGTGTAATTTTTCCGCTTCCTAAAAACTGTGAAATTACAAAAGTGGTAACGCCGGGAACAAAAACCATGGTTACACCGGATAAAATGCCCGGAACACTTAAGGGAAGAATAATGCGCAGAAAGCAAATCAAACTTCCGCCTCCAAGATCTCTTGCCGCTTCCAGAATATTCCGTGGAATTTTACTGATGGATGTATAAACAGGAAAAATCATATACGGCAAGAAATTATAAACCATACCGAAAACAACTGCATTTGCATTTCCTAAAAATGTCTGTTTTGGAAGTCCCATTGCTTGTAATATCGTATTAAAAACACCGTTGCCTTCCAAAAGCGTAAGCCAAGCATACGTACGAAGTAAAAAATTCATCCACATTGGTGCTATTAACAGAACGACCAAAAGAGCTTTTTTCTTGAAGGTATTCCCTGCCAGAATCATAGCTATCGGGTAACCAACGAGCAAACAAATCAAGGTTGACATCAGTGCAAGATATAGTGACCGCCACAAAACCCTAAGATAATCAGGACGAAAAAACTGGCGAAAATTATCAAAAGAAAAAACGCCTTCGGTATTTGTAAATCCGTAATATGCAATTAAAAGAAGCGGCACAACAATCAGTAATATAATCCATACTAAAAACGGAAAAAGTGCAAACGCATGCAACATTTTATTCTTTTTCATAATTTTCCTTTCTTATCCGAATGAAAAATAGGGTGGCGAAGTAATCCATAATATTTTTACTGGGGTTTTCCCGCAATTCATTATATAATGTGGCGTTCGTGCTTGGAAATAAAAGCTTTCACCTTTTTTAACTTTATACGAAGCATTTCCAATTATAAGTGTCACCGTGCCGCTGAGAACATAACCGAATTCTTCCCCTTCATGCGGAGCTTCTTCATCTGTTGCCATTCCACTTTCCAGTTCTACAATAACAGGCTCCATTTCATTCTTCTGTGCATCGGAAACCAACCAAAACACACGACGGTCACCAAAATCTTTTATAATGACATCTTCTTTTTTATAAACAACTTTTTCCATCTTTTCATCACTGAAAAATTCTTGAAAGCTTGTCCCCAGACAGCTCAAAATATCTTCAAGTGTGGAAAGAGACGGAGATGTAAGGTCAGCTTCAAGTTGTGAAATAAAACCCTTGGTCAAATCACAACGATTTCCCAGTTCAGATTGTGTTAAATTATTTTTAAGTCGCAAATTCTTGATTTTATCGCCGATTTTAATCATACGATGTATCCTATTCACTTCTCTATGAATTTAAAAAAAATATACTTTTTGTTTACTGTTTGTAAACGTCTATTATTAAAGCATATTTTGAACAATTTGTCAAGAGTTTTTCGTATTTTTACACAATTTTTAATTGTTTCTATGTTTTACTCTATTGGTTGACAATAAATGCTACTTATGGTATACTTTAGTAAAGAGGTGTAAAAATGGCAGTTAAAGATGAATTATTAAAACTATTATATTTTTATCCGTCTAATTATATATCCGGCGAGAAATTAGCACGACGGCTTGGAATAAGCCGAAATGCTGTATACAAACATATTCAGGAACTGCGTAAAGAAGGCTATGACATACAAGCCTGTACAAACCGCGGGTACGCACTGCAAGTCATAAATGATGTTCTCTCTCCCGCAGAACTCGTTCGTTTTTTCCCAATGGAAAAAGAAAAAATTCGAATATTTTCTTCACTGCCGTCCACGAATGCAACTGCCAAAGAAATGGCAGCATGCGGCGCTCCCGAAGGCACACTTTGCATTGCAGAAACACAGACAAAAGGTCGGGGCAGAATGAGCAGACAATTTTTTTCTCCTAAGCAAACAGGACTGTATATGAGTATCATTTTGCGCCCCAACCTAGACCCTTCTGACGCCTTGCTTATTACAACACTTGCTGCAGTTGCTGTTGCAGAAGCCGCTGAAATGCTTACCGGTTTGCCTGCACAAATTAAGTGGGTAAATGATGTTTATATGAACGGCAGAAAAGTTAGTGGGATCTTAACGGAAGCTGCATTTAATATGGAAACGCGTCATCTTGACTATGTTGTTCTTGGAATCGGGGTAAATCTTTATACACCCAAAGAAGACTTTCCAGCTCCCATTCAAAACATTGCAGGTTCACTTTTCTCCGCCCCACTTGCGCACGCCCGATGTCGAGTTGCAGCGTGCATATTGGAACGATTTTATTATTACTATAATCAAATTAACAGTAAAAACTTTTTAAAGGAATATCAGGAAAGAAGTCTTTTAGATGGACATACTGTTGAAGTTATACAAGGAAGTGATAAATATATTGCAAACGTCCTCGGTGTAAACAACGATTTTTCACTTCGTCTTCTTCTTCCAAGCGGACAAATTAAAAATCTTGCTTCAGGCGAAGTAAGTGTAAAATTGGAGAAACATTAGATTTATGAAAAAATCAAAAAACGTAGCTATAACTGCTTTATTCACAGCTTTTATGACCGTCGGTGCCTTTATAAAAATCCCAGGTCCTCTGCTTCCTATGACTTTGCAGACTTTTTTTGCTGTATTTGGTGCTTTATTGTTGAGAAGAAACCAAATATTCACCTCCATGAGTTTATATATTTTAATTGGTCTCATTGGACTTCCCGTTTTCTCCGAAGGGGGCGGTCTGGGTTATATCATAAAACCATCATTTGGTTTTTTAATTGGTTTTTGCCTTGGAGCATATATAATTGCCTCTATAATCCGCACAAGCAAATGTACATTTATGCATTTACTTGTATCAAGCTTTATAGGTTTGTCTGTTATTTATACTATTGGTCTTTTGTATTATTTTTTTATAAGCATAACGATACTTAATCTTCCCTTATCCATCGAAAAACTATTTATATATTGTTTTTTTCTTCCTCTTCCTGGCGATATACTGAGCTGTATTCTTGCGGTAATTCTCGCCCTTAGATTACGTCCTGTTTTCAAACACTCCATTTAAATTTTCCAAAAAGTATAAAAAAAGCTTGACAAGACAAAATTAACATGATATACTTTGATTAAAGGTTAAAGATAGTCAAAGTCAAACAGGAGGGTTTATGGGTATCTCAGACATTATTGAAGAATTTTTACAAGATTTAATGCAAAAAGCAAATGGAACATTAGAAATTCAACGTAAAACAATTGCCGATCGTTTTGGATGTGTTCCTTCGCAAATCAATTATGTTATTCGAACACGCTTTACAAACGAACGCGGGTATTTGGTGGAAAGCAAACGAGGCGGCGGCGGATATTTACGTATAAGCCGTGTGACGCCGCCCCAAAATTCCAATTATATGATGCATATTGTAAATAGCATTGGGAATAGTATTAGTTTCCAAACGGCAAGTGTATTTATAAAAAATATGGTTGATAATGACTATCTGACCACTCGCGAAGGACGAATCATATTATCAGGTCTTGCTGATAATAAACTACCGCTTCCTGTGCGGGACAATGTACGGGCAGCACTTCTAAAAAACATGTTATTAAGTATTATGATTTAAAGGAGTGATTTATATGTTATGTGAAAAATGTGGTATGAACCTGGCAAATCTTCATTTAACCCAAAATATTAACGGCAAAAAAACAGAAATGCATGTTTGTCACAGTTGTGCAGCGCAGATGGGATATCTTGGCGCAGACAATATTTTCAGCACTGATTTTTTTAATCTTTTGACACCAAACATTGCTGGACATGCGAGATGTCCCGGGTGCGGTGAAACCTACGAGGAGTATAAAAGTACAAAAAGAATTGGATGTGCAAAATGTTATACCCATTTTGCAAGCTTTTTAGAGCCTGTATTGAAAAAAGTACACGGTAGTGCTTTGCATACAGGAAAGCTCCCTAAAAAAGCAAGCCATCAACTTAAACTAAAACGAGAAAGTGAACGGCTTCGTCGTCAATTACAGGAAGCAATTTTAAATGAAGAATTTGAAAAGGCTGCAAACTTACGAGATAAAATTCGTGAGATAGACGGAGGTGAAGTGAAATGACATGGTATAGAAGCATTGGCCCAAAAAATCAAATGATTATTAGCACACGCGTTCGTCTTGCCAGAAATGTCAGTGGGTATCCATTTGTTTCAAAGCTCACAACGGAAGGCGCAGAAAACCTAATAAAAATGGTGTGGGATGCACTGGCACCTATAGCAAAAGATTTTACACTTCATAAAATCCATAATATTTCTCCAGTAAAGCAGCAAGCACTTATTGAAAAACATCTGATTAGCCCTGATTTAACAGGAAGTAATTTCCCCAGAGCAGCAATTATAAATAAAGACGAAACCATTTCTATTATGGTAAATGAAGAGGATCACATTCGTATACAATGTCTCTCACCCGGCTTTGCGCCAGATGAGGCATGGGAAACGGCCAATAGAATTGATGATCTTCTTGGCGAAACATTAGATTATGCATTTCATGAAAAATATGGGTATTTGACAAGCTGTCCCACCAACACCGGAACAGGGCTACGAATTTCAGCCATGGTACATTTGCCCGCCATCTCAGTTTCGGGACGCATTTCCGGTCTTCTCTCGCAAGCTGCAAAATCCGGCATGACTGTTCGAGGCTTATACGGAGAAGGAAGCGACGCACAAGGAAATTTTTATCAAATTTCTAATCAAATAACACTCGGTTCATCTGAAGAAGAATTGATTGAACGCTTTAATAAAGTAGTATCATCTGTCTGTGAGGTTGAAAATTCTCTTAGAAAACAACTCGAAAAAGATGTGCCGCCAAAACTGATTGACCGCATAATGCGAAGCTATGGTGCAATGTGCTACGCATATATGATGAGCGGCAAAGAAATGTTAAATTTCTTGAGTGATGTTAGACTTGGAATATATTTGGGTATACTAAATCCGATTCCGTTTGAAAAGCTCACCTCCCTCATGGTCATTACAATGCCTGCAAATATTACAGGAAATGAGAAAGCCATGTCTGCACAGGAACGCGATATAAAACGCGCAAAAATTATAAAAGAAACAATATTCAAATAAAGGAGTTCATTTATAATGTTAGGAAATTTCAATGAAAGATTTACTACAAAAGCAAAAAATGCAATTCGATTTGCACAGGAAGTTGCCTCTTCTCTTGGACACAACTATATGGGAAGCGAACATCTGTTACTAGGACTCATTAAAGAAGGTAGTGGTGTTGCTTTTTCCGTTTTATCTAATGCCGGTATAACAGAAGAAAACGTTTTACGTACGCTTTCGGAAATGCTGGACACATATCCCGGGAAACAAGTTCAATTTATGGGGTTTACGCCGCGAACAAAAAAGATTTTTGAACTTAGCTATGCAGAGTCCGCGCGTCTCGGCGAACAATATATTGGTACAGAGCATCTTTTGATGGCAATTCTACGCGAAGGAAGCAATGTCGCGCTAAATATTATAAGTGAGCTTGGAATAAAGCCACAAGAATTATATTCATCCCTTATAAAAAACAATAATGAAGCGTCTGTGCAACCGGAAGGAATTGGTACAAAAGATACGCCTCACGCCTCAAAAGGGAATGCGAAAACTCCTACCTTAAATCAATTTGGGCGTGACCTTACCCAACTAGCAAAAGAAGGAAAATTTGATCCTGTCATCGGGCGAGATAAAGAAATAGAACGCGTTATACAAATTCTATCACGACGTACCAAAAACAATCCATGTTTAATCGGGGAACCGGGTGTTGGAAAAACAGCAGTTGCAGAAGGTTTAGCACAACGTATTGTTGCAGGAAACATTCCGGAAATATTAAAAAACAAACGCGTTTTTACTCTCGATCTTTCTTCTATGATTGCAGGCGCAAAATATCGTGGTGAATTTGAAGAACGATTAAAAAAAGCAATGGAAGAAATCCAAGCGGCCGGAAATGTAATATTATTTATTGATGAAATGCATACGCTTATCGGTGCTGGTGCAGCAGAAGGCGCTATTGATGCATCCAATATTTTAAAGCCGTCTCTTTCCCGTGGAGAATTACAGGTTATCGGTGCCACCACCTTAAATGAATACAGAAAATATGTTGAAAAAGACGCAGCCTTAGAACGACGTTTCCAACCTGTTACCGTAGGAGAACCGACAATAGAAGAAACAATTGCAATACTAAAAGGAATACGGGATAAATATGAAGCACACCATGGTGTTAAAATCACAGATACGGCATTAGAAGCAGCGGCAAAACTTTCCTCACGTTACATCACAGACCGATTTCTCCCGGATAAAGCAATTGACCTTATGGATGAAGCGTCTTCACGAACAAGACTTACCACTCTGACTGCACCGCCTGAATTAAAAGAACTGGAAACAAAACTTTCAAATATAAAAGCGGAAAAAGATGAAGCAATTAAGGGGCAGGAATTTGAAAAAGCAGCTGCGCTTCGTGATAAAGAAAAAGAAATAAATGATAAACTTGCTGCAACGCGAGATACATGGAATAAAAACAACGCAATTAAAACCGACACCGTTACCGAAGAAGATATTGCTTCAATTGTTTCTGACTGGACAGGTATACCAGTAAAAAGACTTGCTGAAGAAGAAGGACAGCGGCTTAAAAATATGGAAGAAATTCTTCACCGCCGTGTTATAGGACAGAATGAAGCAGTAAGTGCAGCTGCGCGTGCTATACGTCGTGGTCGCGTTGGTCTAAAAGACCCCAAGCGTCCCATTGGCTCATTTATTTTCCTTGGCCCTACCGGTGTAGGAAAAACAGAACTTTCAAAAGCCATTGCGGAAGCTATATTTGGTGATGAGGATTGTATAATTCGTGTCGATATGTCCGAATATATGGAAAAACATACGGTTTCACGTCTTGTTGGATCACCTCCCGGCTATGTCGGTTACGATGAAGGTGGACAACTGACAGAGAAAGTTCGTAGGAAACCATATTCAGTTGTTTTATTTGATGAAATCGAAAAAGCGCATCCCGATGTATTTAATATTTTACTACAAATTCTCGAAGATGGAATATTAACGGATGCACAAGGTCGCCGCGTAGATTTTCGTAACACCATAATTATAATGACTTCCAATGTAGGTGCACGGCAAATTACAGAACGAAAGCAACTGGGATTTGGCGGAAGCGAGGAACAGGCAAAAACTGATTACGAAAACATTCGGAGCAATGTTATGGGCGAGCTTAAGCGTGCATTCCGCCCTGAATTTTTAAACCGAATTGATGACATTATTGTGTTCCATCCCCTACTTGAAGAAAACATTCAACAAATTGCATCACTAATGCTGAAAACTCTAACAGCACGACTGGAGCAAAATGAAATCCATGCCACATTTACTGATGCTACAGTGTCGGCGCTTGCGAAAGAAGGCTTTGATGCTGTATATGGTGCAAGACCGCTACGTCGCGCTATTCAGACCAAACTTGAAGATTTGTTTGCCGAAGAAATGCTGGACGGAAAACTTTCCGCTGGTGATGCGGTTACGGTAGATTATCAGGACGGTAAATATATTATAATTAAATAGCATAGTTAAGCCCGACAGCAATTTGCTGCCGGGCTTATAGTTAGTTATAAAAATTTTCGACTAATATGTTCTTTGGCACAATACTCATACGAATCATCAAGCGCCGTAAGTTCTTCAATGTCATATTTTCTTCTCAGTGCTTTTAAAAGAATTAAGTCTGCAATTTCAGGATTCTTTGACAAGAAAGGACCGTGCATAAACGTACAGAATGTATTTTTATACATAAGACCTTCTTCCCCATCCTCACCGTTATTCCCAAAGCCGAAAGAAACATGACCTAAAGGCAACATATCTCCAATATACGTTTTACCTATATGGTTTTCAAACCCCACACAACGTATCCCGTTAACTTCCGTTATTATGTTTCCAACAAATCTACGCTCACTTGGTTTTGTCCTAATTGGTAAAAGAGATAATCCGAGAACTTCCTTGCCTTCCGCAGTTACAAAGCTTTCTCCCAGCATTTGATAACCGCTTCCAACCGCTAAAAACACACCTTCGTTTTCAATATAACCCTTAAGGCTTTCTCTTTTTTTATCTTTTAAGTCATCCAAAACGACATGCATTTCAAAGTCCTGCCCGCCACCGAGCATTATGATATCATGTGCATTTTCATCTAAGCATTCGCCTATCGCATGATTATGAACATGAACCAAAATATCACGTTTTTCTGCACGCCTTTTGAGTATTTTAATGTTCCCCACATCTCCATATACATTTAGTAAATTTGCGTATAGATGACAAATGTGCAGTTCCATCTTACACCCCATGCTTTCCAATGTCTGTACGATAATGCATATCTTTAAATTCAATATATTTTATATTTTTATATGCTTTATCAACAGCAGCACGAAGTGTTTCACCCATAGCAGTTACACCTAAAACACGACCCCCGGCAGTTATAAATGCAGCGTCTTTTTGGGCAGTTCCACTATGGAAAACAGTTGCATCTTCTATATTATCGAGCCCGGATATAACATATCCTTTTTCATAAGACTTAGGATATCCGCCGGAAGCTGCAACAATACATGCCGCCGCATCTTTGGAGAAAGAAAGCTTGATGTCAATAAGTTTCTCGTCAATAATGGCTTCTATAATTTCCAAAAGGTCATTTTCCAAACGCGGCAAAACAACTTGCGTTTCGGGATCACCAAAGCGCGCGTTATATTCTATAACCTTTACACCATCTTTTGTGGACATAAGCCCAAAATATAATACGCCTTTAAAAGGTCTGCCTTCCTTACGCATAGCCTCAATTGTGGGTATAAATATATTTTCCATACATTCTTTTTCCATTGCGGCATCGTAAATAGGCGAAGGTGAGTAAGCACCCATTCCACCGGTATTTAGCCCCTGGTCGTTATCCAGTGCACGCTTATGGTCCTGTGCACTACACATAGGCAGAAGGGTTTTCCCATCTGTAAAAGCCAGTACAGATATTTCTCGTCCGGTTAAGAATTCTTCAATTACTATACGGTTCCCGGCATCTCCAAACTGCTTATCTTCCATAATGTCCAGAACACCTTGTTTTGCTTCCTCAAAGCTTTGCGGAATAATAACACCTTTGCCAAGAGCAAGTCCTTCTGCCTTAATGACAGTTGGATACGAACAACCGGAAAGATATTGTATTGCATCTTCTGCATTTGAAAAAGTTTCATACTTTGCAGTGGGAATTGCATATTTCTTCATAAGTTCCTTCGAAAAAACTTTGCTTCCCTCAATTTGCGCTGCTGCCGCATTTGGACCAAACGCGCGGATGCCACGTTTTTCAAGAGCATCTACCATACCGGCAACAAGCGGGTCATCCGGTGCAACAACTACTAAATCCATTTTATTTTCTTCTGCAAAATTACAAATACCATCTATATCCGTTGCCTTTATTGGAACCAATTTTGCAATTTCGCCAATTCCACCATTGCCCGGCGCACAATAAAGTTCCGGTTTCTTATCGCTTTGTGCAAGTTTCCACGCGATAGCATGTTCTCTTCCGCCACCGCCAACTATTAAAATTTTCACGATATATTCCTCCCGTAAATCTTAATGATGGAAAAGACGTATTCCTGTAAATGCCATTGCAATACCATACCGATTACAAGTGTCAATTACATGGTCATCACGAATAGAACCGCCGGGTTGTGCCACATAAGAAACACCACTCTTTCGAACACGCTCGATATTATCACCAAACGGGAAGAATGCATCTGATCCTACAGAAACGCCTGAAACCATCTTTAAATACTCCGCCTTTTCTTCTCTTGTAAGCGGCTGCGGCTTCGTTGTGAAATACTGCTGCCACGCTCCCTCTTTAAGCACATCATCACATTCTTCGCTAATATAAACATCAATTGTATTATCACGCTCAGCGCGGCTCAATGTATCTTTAAACGGCAACGAAAGAACTTTATCGTGTGCACGAAGATGCCAGATATCTGCTTTATTTCCTGCAAGACGTGTACAATGAATACGAGATTGTTGACCTGCACCAATACCGATTGCCATCTTATCCTTTACATAACATACAGAATTAGACTGTGTATACTTTAAAGTAATCAATGCTATTAATAAGTCGATTTTTGCATTTTCAGGCAGTTCTTTGTTCTCTGTTACAAGATTATCAAGCATAGAAGCGTCAATATGCAGGTCATTTCTGCCCTGCTCGAAGGTAATGCCGTAAACATTTTTCTGTTCAATGGCCTTAGGCTTATACGAAGCATCTATTTTGAGCACCGTATAGCCACCCTTGCGCTTTTTCTTTAAAATTTCCAAAGCTTCAGCAGTATAATCAGGTGCAATAACACCATCAGATACTTCGCGTGACAAAATTTTGGCAGTCGCTTCATCACAAGTGTCAGAAAGCGCGGCGAAATCCCCATAAGAAGACATGCGGTCTGCACCGCGTGCTGCTGCATATGCGCTTGCTATGGGCGAAAGTTCTAAATCGTCTACAAAGAAAACCTTTTTAAGCGTGTCTGAAAGTTCAAAGGCAACAGCAGCGCCTGCAGGGCTTACATGCTTAAAGGAAGCAGCTGCAGGAAGACCTGTAGCTTCTTTAAGTTCTTTAACAAGCTGATATGCATTTAAGGCATCTAAGAAGTTAATATAGCCGGGGCGACCATTTAAAACAGTAACCGGAAGGTCACTCCCATCATCCATAAAAACTTTTGCCGGAATTTGATTTGGATTACATCCGTATTTTAAAGTTAATTCATTCATAATTTATCTCCCGTTTTTATTAATTATTTTAGTTTCAACAGCACCGTTTTCCGCAATTGTTTTTACAAGAAGGGAAACTTTATTTTCTTCGTTTAAACTATTCCAGATATTTTCTGCAATTTCATTGACACTTCCGGAAAGCTTAAACTTTCTCGGTTCTCCCATGAAAGAAGGAAGCGGTTCTTCATTTGCCTGATATGTATGAATAATTCTGCATTCTCCTTCTTGCAAATCATATTCAAAGAAATTTCTGTTCGTTCCTTCATCATCTTTTTTTAGGATAGAAAGAATCGCACGATTTCCTTCAATCAGTCCGGAAATTCGAGGTGTAAAGTTCGGACCGTCGGGCTCATATGTACGGGTACGAAGTGCATCCGTCATAGTTTTTCCATCATTCAAATATGTATATACCGTATCTGTTTGATCCCCGTTTGTAATAATATGTGTATTTCCCACCTTTCGATACGGGTAATAAATAATTAAAGAGGGATCCTGCATCTTACTTTCATCAAATGCTTTTGTTCGAACACCATCTGCCTCCTCAACAAAAATGCGGTTGCGACTATTTTCGCTCCGACCCATAATAAAATAGGCAATAACCGCTTTGCCATCTGTTTTTCCAAGAACAATACCTCTTCCAGGGTAAGGGTTCATTTGAAGATAACTTTTTAAATCCATTTTTCATACTCCTTATACTAAATTATTCTGTAATAACAGCCATACGGCCTTTAATTTTCACTTTTCCCGCCGCTACAAGTTCTACAGCCCTCGGTAAAATTATCCACTCCGCCTCTTCCATAACTCTTTTCTGTAAAATCTCAGGTGTATCATCATGTTTAGCTTCTACTGCCTTTTGTTGAATAATCACCCCACCATCAACTTCTTCAGAAACAAAGTGAACTGTGGCGCCTGTAAGTTTTACACCATATTCCAACACTTTTTCATGAACATGCAGTCCATAATACCCTTTTCCACAAAAAGATGGAATAAGCGAAGGGTGAATGTTGATAATTCTGTCTTTATATTGAGAAATAATTTTTGAACCAAGAATTGACAAAAAGCCTGCAAGAACAATCAGTTCTACGCCACATTCACGCATAAACAAAAGTGCTTCTTCTTCAAAATTTTTCGTAAAAGCACGCGCTGGTATGCCTGCTTTACGGGCACGTTCAAGTGCGTATGCATTTTCTTTATTTGATAGTACACAAGCGATTTCAGCCGATGATATTGTGCCATTATTAACACTGTCTATAAGCGCTTGTAAATTGGTTCCACCACCGGAAACAAAGACCGCGATTTTCTTTTTATATTGCAAATTCATCATTCCTTTCTGCATTTGTATTACAATGAAAAAGGGACGTTTTGCAAAAACGCCCTTTTGCGTCTATTGTCGAAGCTGAAACTCGTCTTCATTTATTGTAGATGAATTTAAAATAGAAGTAGCCGTCGGAGACGGAGCAGCCGTTTCCTCCGGTGAAGGTACATCTATGTTTTTCTTCCATGGTCTTGAAATCAAGTAGGCTGCCAAAACAGCCAAAAGAATGACCAAAACACCACCTTTAATAAGTCCTTTATTAACTTTGGATGGCTTTCCGTTTTTCCCGCTTCTAACAACAATTACAGATAAATTATCATCTGCTCCCCGTGCAACAGCCTCGCTGATTAGACGCTGTGCAAGCCGTTCATTACTCATACGTAGTGATAAAATATATGAAATACGATCATCCGAAATATAGTCGGTAAGCCCATTCGAACAAAGGAGAAAAACATCTCCGTTTTCAACTGGCGTGGGGCTTGACATATGCAGACGATTCCCTTGCGCAGCATTTAACCTGCCAATGGCACTGGTAAGCGTTCTGCGGCTTGGATGGTCTTTTGCTTCTTCACGACGGATTGCACCAATGTTTAAAAGATGCTGTGCCTCTGTATCATCTACGCTCAATCTGTTTAATCTTCCATATTTAAAAGAATAGACTCTGGCGCTCCCCGTATTTATCGCCGTCGCAACACCATGGTTAATTACGAGCATTGCAATGGATGCACCAATTTCACCGCCCAGAGAATGCATAAAGCTGTTTGCTTCCTCTGCGTAAGATTCAACAACCGTTCCAACCGCCTCTACAGTTACAGAACCCATTTTCTCATGGTATTTTTTTAAAATAGACAGCGCCTTGTGTGCTGCATTTGCCGCTTCATCGGCAGAGCCAAATCCATCACTGACAGCAAAAATACCAAGTCTGGAACGCAGATCTTTGGTGTAAGGCTTATTATTGGGCACAGAACCGCTAGGCGGCAAAGATCCGTTTATGTAAAAATTATCTGTCATATATTCTGTTCTGCGTGAGCACTGCGCCGTTGCAGTCAAAAGAGGTTTTGTAAGCAAAATATCTACCGCCTTTTTTCAATTTACGCATATACATTACCTTTATATTATACATACCAAAGCATGACTTGTCAATATAAAATATTACATTTTTGTTAAAATCTCTTCAGTTCTGGACATATGCCAAAAAAGGTACGTCCCCAATTGGCACAAATTGGCACAGAACTTGACGAATTTTGCAGGCAGACGGGTATGGAGAAGCAGTATAACCGCTCAAGGGTGTTGGGTTTTGGGAGAAGTGAGGCTCAAAAAGGCGTGCAAGGTGGCAAGAAACTATTGACGAATGCAAATGGAGATGTTATACTTAAAGTGGACGATGTAAGGATAACCTTTGCCCCGAATTCAATAACACAGCGGAAGAATGCGAAGGGTGGCATTGACCGGAATTATTATGGGTCTGATGGGAAACAGTTTAAGCAGATTTCCGATAATGACCATGGGCACAAGGAAGAAAGTATGCTTGGGGAACATGGAGAACATGCACACGACTATCATTTGGACGAAAACGGAATTCCCAAGCATGGGAAAGCGAGAGAATTAACGCCGCAAGAACGAAAGGAGAATAGTGATATTTTATGACAAAAACATCTTGGGTTGCTGATAGATTGAAAGAGAATTGCAATATATTCTATTTTGGGTACAAAGGGAAAGACGGAAATGTGGATCAATATTATTTTCCACAAACAAAAAAGAAAGAATATTTGTTATATTTTGACGGAAACGAAACGACGGTGCACACTTTTGATGAGGTTATGAATACGCCTTTTATCGACGGAAAGACATTAAACGAGGTTCAGAACGAAATCGAAGAATGGTAAACTAAATAGTGGTTAAAGCACTTACGCGGCGCGTGGGTGCTTTTTCTATACCCAAATTTGGTCCGGAAAGACGTAAAACTATCTATGGCACGGTGATGCGACCACCGAGAAAAAACGTAGCCGGAAAGGAGCCATTTGGAGCCATTTGGGGACGTACCTTTTTTGGCACAAAATGTGAAACATTTTTTTCCTTTAACACAATTTTACTGTATTAATTTGAAAAATTTAAATTTTACTATTCCATTTTTGTAAAAAATATGGTATTATATAAAGAATAAAGCAAATGAGGAGTAAATTTATGGCAGACCGACAGGAATATATACGTAATTTTTCGATAATTGCACATATTGATCACGGAAAGTCTACGCTTGCAGATCGTCTTTTGGAGCTTACTGGCATTGTCAGCGCGAGAGATATGGAAGAGCAGCTTCTGGATAACATGGATTTAGAGCGCGAACGAGGTATCACAATAAAAGCCCGTGCTGTTCGCCTTGTCTACAAACGCGATGACGGTGAATATATTTTGAATCTTATAGATACACCGGGACATGTTGACTTTAACTACGAGGTGTCCCGTTCTCTTGCCGCATGTGAAGGTGCGCTACTCGTTGTGGATGCAGCGCAAGGCATTGAAGCACAAACCTTAGCCAATACCTACCTCGCCTTAGAACATAATCTTGAAATTCTTCCTGTAATTAACAAAATAGACCTTCCCAGTGCACAACCGGATGTGGTAAAGCGCGAAATCGAGAACGTTATCGGCATTGAAGCTGAAAACGCGCCGCTAATCAGCGCAAAACAAGGTATAAATATTGAAGGTTTGCCCGACTATATCATTGATAATATTCCGGCACCCACCGGAGATGAAACGGCACCTTTACGTGCTTTGATTTTTGATTCCTATTATGATAGCTATAAGGGCGTAATCGTTTATGTCCGCATTCATGAGGGGCAACTTTCACGCGGCGATAGAATCCGGTTCATGGCTTCGGGGAAAGAATTTGAAGTTGTTGAGCTTGGATATCTAAAGCCAGATGGATTCTCTCCTTCTGAAAAATTATTGGCAGGCGAAGTTGGCTATATTGCTGCCAGCATTAAAACAGTTCAAGATGTTAAAGTTGGTGATACGGTTACATCGGTGTCCAACCCCGCTTCCGAGCCCTTGCCGGGTTATAAAGAGGTAAACCCGATGGTTTTCAGTGGCATTTATCCTGCCGATGGTGCCCGCTATGATGATCTTCGAGAGGCTTTGGAAAAGCTCAAACTGAACGATGCATCTCTTATGTATGAGCCTGAAACCAGTATTGCGCTTGGATTTGGTTTTCGATGTGGTTTTCTTGGTCTTTTGCATATGGAAATCATTCAGGAACGTCTTGAGCGCGAATACAATATTGATTTGGTGACCACGGCTCCCAGCGTTATCTATCGGGTAATAAAGACCGATGGCTCCATTGTGTTTGTAGATAATCCCACCAACCTTCCTCCACAAACAGAAATCGATTATATGGAGGAGCCTTTTGTGGATGCACATATCATGCTTCCGCAGCCCTATGTCGGCAGCGTTATGGAGCTTTGCCAGGACAGACGGGGTATTTATAAAGATATGCAATATATCGACGAAGGCAGAGTTACCTTACACTACGAGCTGCCCTTAAATGAAATTATATACGATTTCTTTGACGCATTAAAATCACGCACCCGCGGCTACGCTTCGTTCGATTATGAATTTTTGGCCTATGTTAAGAGTGATCTTGTAAAACTTGACATGCTCTTAAACGGCGATATTGTAGATGCGCTCAGCTTTGTTGTGCACGCTACAAAAGCATATGCTCGTGGTCGAAGAATAGCCGAAAAGCTAAAGGATTCTATCCCCAGGCAGCTCTTCGAAGTGCCTATTCAAGCGGCTATCGGCGGGAAAATTATTGCCCGGGAAACTGTACGTGCGCTAAGAAAAGACGTTCTTGCAAAATGTTATGGCGGCGATATAACGAGAAAGAAAAAACTTCTGGAAAAACAGAAGGAAGGTAAAAAAAGAATGCGTCAAGTAGGGTCTGTGTCCATTCCGCAGGAAGCCTTTATGTCTGTTTTAAAATTAGATTCATGAGAAGTCTATACGTACATTTACCCTTCTGTTTACGCAAATGTCCTTATTGTTCTTTTTTCTCTGTTACAGGTGCAACAGAGAAAATGCAAGCATATATTCTGCGTGTAATCGAAGAAGCGAAAACATTTCCCTCGCAAGAAGTCGGGAGTATATATTTCGGCGGCGGAACGCCTACTTCTATCCCTCCGTCACTCCTTGCGATGCTTTTGGAACAATTGCTAAATCGATTTCCGTGCCATGGCGAAATTACCATAGAAGCAAATCCTGCAACCGTTACTGACGCTTCCTTATCTCTACTTTATAATGCAGGATTTAACCGAATTAGTATAGGCATACAATCCTTAAAAGACAGTGAATTGAATTTTTTGGAACGACTCCATAGTGCAGACGAGGGCTTAAAGGCTGTACGGGATGCAATAAAAGTCGGATTTACGAATATATCGGCAGATATTATGTTCGGGCTTCCGGGGCAAACTCCAATGGATGTCAAAGAAACAATACAAAAAATCATTTCACTTCCAATCACGCATATATCGACTTATTCTTTAAGCATTGAACAAGGGACAGACTTCTCTTCTCGAATTCTTCACCTACTGGATGAAGATATAGAAAGAGAAATGTATTATACTATACGTGACACGCTTTGCAGAAATGGTTTTAACCATTATGAAATTTCAAACTTTTCAAAACCTAACTTTGAAGCGTTTCATAATATGCATTATTGGAAGTGCGGAGAATATATAGGCCTTGGTGCAGGTGCGCATGGATATGTTGATGGCAAACGATATGCAAATATCAGCAATGTCGATGAATACATTAAAATAATAAACCCGATAGAATCTGAAATAATACTTTCTGACATAGACAAGCAAGAGGAATATTATATGCTCGGACTTCGCATGTTAAAAGGCGTAAAAGACAACGGAAATCCAAATATACCGCGGCTAATCAGTGAAGGTCTTCTAAAGAAAAATGGTGAAAATGTATGTCTTACAAGTCGCGGACTTGATATTGCAAATTACGTAATTTCTGAACTTTTTATTTAAGGGTGAACTCTATGGATGATGTGAAAAGTGCAGCGCTTCGTCTTGTCCTTGGTAAGAGGCGTACTGAAAAAGAAGTGACGGAAGCACTCATTAAAAAAGGATACCAAGAAGATGAGGCTGAAGAAGCTTCTGCGTATTTTCGCGAAAACGGATATATTAACCACGCAGATTACGCGCGGCGTTTCTCCCATGATGCAGCTTTGATAAAAGGATTTGGGCCGCAAAGAATCAGCCGTGAACTTTCCATGCGTGGCATTGAAGAAGAATATATTGATACAGCTCTTGCGGAAATTGAATTTGATATACTCACACCCATGGAATCACGTTTTGGAAGTGGTGTTCGAACAGAAAAAGAGTTACAGCATATATATAATCATTTTTTAAGAAAGGGGTTCGCGCCCTCAGTCATCCGAAAGGCAATGGACGCACTGTTTACATATGAATAAAATCGGATTTATTTCTCTAGGTTGTTCCAAAAATCTGGTTGACACAGAAATTATGATTGGTTTATGCCGTGAAAGCGGTTATAAAATTGTAAATACGATGGAAGATGCTGATATCATTATTATAAACACTTGTGGATTTATTGACGCGGCAAAAGAAGAAGCAATTTCAACTATATTAGATGTTGCATCTCTCAAAAAAAACGGCTCTCTTCAAAAACTTGTAGTCACCGGTTGTCTTGCGCAACGTTATGAAAAGGATATTTTAGAGGAACTTCCCGAGATTGATCTTGTGGTAGGCGTAAATGAATTTCCAAAAATTACAGAACTTTTAAAAACAAATAAAAGAAGTGCCGTAACCGGAAATGATGCCCCTTATCCGGAAGGACTTCCCAGAGAAATTACTACACCTCCTTATATGGCTTATTTAAAAATTGCTGAAGGCTGTGATAATCACTGTACATACTGCGCAATCCCTTCTATACGCGGTCCTTATCGAAGCCGGAAAATGGAAAACGTTTTGGCAGAAGCCCAAACTCTATATAATGCCGGTGTAAAAGAACTATGCATTGTAGCGCAAGATACAACCCGTTATGGCGAGGACCTCTATGGCACGCCGAAAATTGCAAAACTTTTAGATTGTCTTGCCGATATTGGATTTCCATGGATTCGTCTTTTTTACACATATGCAGAACGTATTGATGATGCACTTTTGGATATGATGGGAAAACATGAGAATATTCTACCCTATCTGGATATTCCAATTCAACATATTGACGATCAAATGCTTCGTCGCATGGGACGAAGAGATACTGCTAAAGGTATTGAAAAATTAATACAAAAAATCAGAAATCGACTTCCAAATGCTGTGCTTCGAACCTCACTCATTGTTGGGTTTCCCGGTGAAGACGAAAATGCTTTCTCTTCTCTTTGCAATTTCGTAAAAAAAGGGGATTTCGATCGAATAGGTGTATTTCGCTATTCTCCCGAAGATGGCACCCCTGCCGCGCGTTTGCCACAGCAGATTGATGAAGAAACGAAAAACATTCGCTACGAAACCCTTATGTGTATTGCTCAAGAAGTATCCAGTAATGCATGTTTAACAAAAATAGGCACCGTGCAAACCGTACTGACCGAAGGTTTTGAGGATTTATTTTATGTTGGAAGAAGCATGGGTGATGGTCCTGAAATTGATGGTAAGATATATTTCACTTCAGAAAACGAGCTAGCCCCAGGCACATTTGTTAAAGTGAAAATTATAGGGGCAGAAGAATATGATTTAATAGGAGAGGTTATACAATGAATATCCCGAATAAACTTACAGTTTTAAGAATGATTTTAGTCCCTGTTTTTATGGTAGTATATATGATAGAGGCTCTTCCCTATCATACTGCGATTGCTGCTGTTATTTTTATTATAGCTTCACTCACAGACTGGCTGGATGGTTATCTTGCAAGAAAAAATAATCTCGTCACAAACTTCGGTAAATTTATGGACCCGCTTGCAGATAAATTGCTCGTAACCGGTGCACTTTTATGCCTTATGGAACGCGATATTGTTGCATATTGGGTTGTTATGATTATAATTGCACGAGAATTTATTGTTTCGGGACTTAGACTTGTGGCCGTAACTAAAGGGATTGTTATTGCAGCGGGTAAGCTTGGAAAACTGAAAACAGTTGTGCAGCTCATTGCTATTACCGCTGCCATTTTAAATCTTCCAACGCTCGTAGTTGATATCCTTATTTATTTATCTGCATTTTTAACCTTGCTTTCCGGTGTTGATTATCTTGTAAAAAACCGAAAAGTCTTTTTAGATATATAAAAAATATTGCTTTTTCTAATAATATGTGATAAAATATATAAAATTTTTGAAAGGGGCGATAAGTATGGAAAAAATGCTTCGTTATAAAGGGAAGCCACTTGTACGGCGCGGTAACATGATTTATTATGGCGATCCGCAGGAAAAATACATGATCGTCATGATTGTTACCGGCAGCACGAAAAAGAAAGATTTAGAAGTTACTACCGGTATCACGATTCAACTTATGTTGAACGACGGTAAAAAAGAAAAAATGATTAAACAAGCAGAACGCGACGGCATGTATGCTGCCATGGATATTGCTGAATACTGGCTGAATGATGCATTGGAGAATGGATAATGGAAAATAATCTTACTATGCTGGCTGACTTTTATGAATTTACCATGGCAAATGGCTATTTTAAAAGTGGCCTTGCAGATAAAACCGCTTGTTTTGATATGTTTTTCCGTAAAGTTCCCGACAAAGGCGGTTTTGCAATTGCTACGGGACTTGAACAACTCATTGAATATTTACAATCATTATCATTTTCTGATAATGATATTTCCTATCTTCGCAGTCGTGGCATGTTTTCGGATGCATTTTTAGAGTATCTGAAAAACTTTAAATTTTCATGTGATGTTTATGCGATGCGCGAAGGTACACCTTGTTTTCCGGGTGAACCTCTTGTTGTTGTGAAAGGTCCACTTGTGCAGGCACAGCTCGTTGAAACGATGGTTCTTCTTACGTTAAACCATCAGTCCTTGATTGCAACCAAAGCCAATCGAATTGTTCGCGCAGCGCAAGGTAGAAAAGTTATGGAATTCGGTTCGAGGCGTGCACAGGGTGCAGATGCTGCAATTGCCGGCTCTCGCGCCGCATATATTGCTGGATGTTCCGGTTCAGCTTGTACGATTTCAGATGTTTTATATCAAATTCCTGCGCTTGGTACAATGGCACACAGCTGGATACAAACATTTGACAGTGAATATGAAGCCTTTGCAACATATGCTAAGACATACCCGAAGGGATGTACACTTCTTATTGACACATATAATGTTTTAAAATCAGGTCTTCCCAATGCAATTCGTGTGCACAAAGAAATCTTGGAGCCTATGGGCGCAAGACTTGCGGGCATTCGAATTGACAGCGGTGACATCACGTATTTAACCAAAAAAATACGAAAAGTTTTAGATGATGCGGGACTTTCCGACTGCCAAATTGTTGTATCTAATTCGCTTGACGAATATATTATTCGCGACACACTTATGCAAGGTGCGCAGATTGACTCCTTTGGTGTTGGCGAGCGACTCATTACGTCGAAATCCGAACCTGTGTTTGGAGGCGTTTACAAGCTTGCAGCAGTTTGGAACGGTGAAGAAATGCAACCCAAAATCAAGCTAAGTGAAAACGTCGAGAAAATAACGTTGCCCGGTTTTAAACAGGTCTATCGTTTATATGAACGAAATTCTGATAAGGCTATTGCTGACGTAATCACATTACATGACGAAGAGATTGACACGACAGCACCTTACGAAATCTTTGACCCGGAACATGCCTGGAAACGAAAGAAAATAACAGATTTTCGAGCAGAAAAACTACTTGTGAAAATATTTGACAAAGGTAAACTCGTATATACGCCCCCTTCGTTATCCAGCGTAAAAGAATATTGTGCATGCGAAATCGACAAACTTTGGGATGAGGTGAAACGCTTCGAAAATCCCCATAAATACTACGTTGATTTATCGCAACCCCTATGGGATATGCGTGCTTCTTTGTTAAAAAAATATTCTTTATAAGCCCTTTATCTTTTTTATATAACCGCAGCAAAGCTGCGGTTATTATTATCTACTTATATAAAATATTCTAAGCCTGAGAAAAAAAGAAAAGAATTTTATAAAAATTCTTTTCTTTTTTTACAATTTATGGTATACTATATATAGGAGGAATGAATTATGATAACTACTGTAATTTCCACTTTGCTATATACGCTTCTTTTTGTATTAAGCTACTATTTGATTTTTGCACGCGAGGATTCCTTAGATACGAACGAATCTTCAAAATTCAATTGGGTTCTTCCGTGTCTGCTTGCATTTGGCGTTCGCTTTATATTTGCCTTAGTTACAGAAGGTTATGTTTCCGACATGAACTGTTGGCGCAGCTGGGCAAGCCGCGCCGCCACAGAGGGGCCTTGGGGATTTTATTCTGATTCTGTTTTTTGCGACTATCCTCCCGGATATATTTATATACTTAGTCTTGTAGGAATGCTTCGCCAGGCGTTTTTCTCTATTCCTGCTGCTTTTGAAGTTCTGCTTTACAAACTTCCAGCAATATTTTTTGATGTTGTCCTTTGCGGTTTTCTATATCAGAAATCACGCGAAATAACAAACAGTGAACGTATTTCCCTCGCCATCTCTGTTTTATATGCCTTAAATCCTGCTATTTGGATGAATTCCGCTGTTTGGGGACAAGTAGATGCAATTTTTACATTGTTCGTTCTTCTTTCTCTTGTGTATTTATCGGAAGAAAAATATGTTAAAAGCGCCGTACTATTTGCTGTTGCTGTAATCTTAAAGCCACAAGCTCTTCTCTTTACACCTTTATTTTTGGCTACCATTTTACAAAAAAGACATATTCCGAATTTTGTTCGAAGTCTTCTTGCATCTATCGGTGCTTTCATTGGAACATTCGTTTTATTAATTTTGCCCTTTATCATAACAAAAGCGCCTACTTTTATTTTTGAATTATACAAAAATACCCTTTCATCTTATCCTTATGCATCTCTTAATGCTTTTAATTTTTATACATTAATTGGTGCAAATGTTATCGGGCTGGAAAACACGTTTGTTGTTCTCCCCTATAGTATTATGGGTATTATTGGCATTCTTATGTCAATTCTATTTGCCTGTTTTATTTTTATTAAAGGAAAGGATAATTCTCGATTTTTTTATTCTGCAGCACTCCTCATTACTGGTGTTTTCCTTCTAGGCACCAAAATGCACGAACGTTATTTATTCCCGGCAATCCCCCTTCTTTTTATGGCTTTCTTGTATAGAAAAGATAAAAGGATAAAATTTACTGGTGCCGCAGTTTCTATTTTACACTTTATAAATGTTGCATATATTTATAAATTAAACCAAAATGGTGTGAACCATGCCATGGCACCGGATGCAGTTGCTTCTATTGTATCTTTATTGCATCTTGTAACTTTTATCTATATGGTTTATCTTGCCTTTGCGCTTTACATTGGTGTGCCCTCGCCCGCCTTCCCGAAAGAAAAACGTAGTACACGATTTACAAAAAAAGACTGGCTTATTGTATCGGCAGTAACAATTTTATACACCTTTGTTGCATACGCAAATCTCGGAAATACCGCTGCGCCACAAACTGCTGCGACCGGTGATAATATCGCAGATTTTTCTACGCCCAAAACAGTTACGCAAGCAACCGTATATAAGGGGATTGGCAAGTGTACCATTTATTTTGAGTTTTCAAATGACGGAAGAAATTGGGGGTTGCCCATTTCCTTTGAGGGCTCTCCTTGCTTTAAATGGACGAACTATGAATTAAATGTTAGAGCAAGATATGCACGCGTCCGGTTTACCGGAGATGCGGATGCTATTTACGAAGCTGCTTTCTTTGACGAAAACGGCAGACAAATTTCTTTAACCTCAGACAGCAAATTGTTCGACGAACAGATGCTTGCAGAATCTTGTCTTTTATTCCAAAACAGCACCTATTTCGATGAAATATATCATGCTCGCACAGCTTTTGAACACATTAACAGTGTTCCTTCCCATTATGAAAACACACATCCCCCACTTGGAAAACATATCATTGGCATAGGTATTCGTCTTTTTGGTATGAATCCTTTTGGTTGGCGATTTATGGGCACACTGTTTGGCGTTCTAATGCTTCCCCTAATGTATGTTTTTGGAAAAAGACTTTTTAAAAGCACATTCATGGCAACTACGACCATACTTTTAATGGCATTTGATTGTATGCACTTTGCACAGACCCGTATTTCAACCATTGACTCTTATCCCGTATTCTTTATTATACTGATGTACTTCTTTATGTATCTTTTTTACGAAAAAGCGGATACACTTCCTTTTAAAAAAGTATGTCTTTACCTTGCCCTTTCCGGCATTTCCTTTGGTCTTGCCATATCTTCAAAATGGATCGGATTTTATGGTGGCGCGGGACTTGCGATTTTGTATTTTATAGCACTTTACAAACGCGTGCGGGCAAAAGGTGCAAAAGAATTATTATTGTGCGGATTATGCATCATTTTCTTCATACTCATACCATTCTTAATTTATTTTGCTTGCTATATCCCGATTAATATTGATGATGGCGCACAAAGTCATTGGAAAAATTTCTGGGGATATCAAAAGCACATGTTTAACTATCATAGCAAGCTTACCGCAGACCATCCCTTTGGTTCAAAATGGTATTCGTGGCCTTTTATTGGACGACCTATTTGGTACTATGGAAACAAAGCTCTGGCTGAAACAGGGATTACAACCAGTATTGTTGGTATGGGGAATCCTCTTGTTTGGTGGTTTGGCTTTGCCGCACTCCTTATTTGCCTTGGGCTTTCGATCTACGCCATTATACGAAGAAAAAATGTTTTGGGACAACCATTATTTATTTCTATCGGCTTTTTATCGCAGCTTGTGCCGTGGATGGTTGTATCACGCGTTGTGTTTATCTACCACTATTTTGCAAGCCTTCCCTTCTCCATGCTTGCACTGGCGTATTTAATTGATAAACTCCGTAAAAAATATATTTGGGGAAATCGCGCCGCATGTATTTTTATTATATTTTGCGGGATCCTCTTCCTTGCTTTTTTCCCAATTGTATCTGGAATGCCGATTCCCAGAACGTATGTTTTATCTTGCTTAAAATGGTTTAACAGTTGGACATTAACTTATTAATTGGAGGTTTTGAAATGATTTCAGTTATCGTACCCTTATATAATGAAGAAGAAGTTATTGCCGAAAGTTATAAACGATTAACATCGGTAATGCAAGGCATGGGCGAAGAATATGAGCTGGTATTTATAAATGATGGCAGCCGTGATAAAACAGCACAGCTGACAGCTGCTATTGCCGAAAAAGATAAACATGTTCGTTTGATTTGTTTCTCTCGAAACTTCGGGCATCAAATTGCGATAACTGCCGGCATGGACTACGCTAAAGGCGATGCCGTTGTTATTATAGATGCAGACCTACAGGACCCTCCCGAAGTGATTCCGCTTATGGTTGAAAAATGGAAGGAAGGCTACCATGTAGTTTACGGCAAACGCACCAAAAGGCATGGGGAAACCATGTTTAAAAAGGTTACGGCAAAGGTCTTTTATCGTTTCCTACAGCGCATGACACAAGTTGACATTCCTACCGACACAGGCGATTTTCGATTAATAGACCGAAAAGTTTGTGATACCATGAAAAAGCTGAGAGAGCAAAATCGCTATGTTCGTGGTCTTGTCAGTTGGGTTGGTTTTAAACAATATGCACTTGAATATGTACGCGATGAACGTTTTGCAGGCGAAACAAAATATCCTTTGAAGAAAATGATTCGTCTCGCCATGGACGGTATTGCTTCTTTTTCATACAAGCCTTTAAAGCTCGCTACACTCGTAGGTTTTGCACTTTCTGGAATCAGTTTTTTATATTTACTCTTCGTTGTTTTGCAAAAGCTTTTAGGCGCACCGACTGTAGCAGGATGGGCATCCATACTTGCAGTACAGCTTTTCTTCAACGGTGTAATCTTAATTATACTGGGGATTATGGGTTCTTACATTGGACGTATATATGAAGAATCAAAGGGACGTCCCTTATACATTGTGCAAGAAGAAATTGGTTTTGATGAAGAAAAATAAGTAAAACATCATCTTATTTTGTTAACACGCGGGATAACCCCGCCAAAAATAAAAAGGAGTGATTTTATGAAGGTTATTATTACAGGGAGAAAAATTGACATCAGCGCCGGCATGAGAAGCTATACGGAAAAGAAGCTGCAAAAGCTTGATAAATTCTTCGATGATGCCGCAGATGCCCAAGTAACCTTATCTGTTGAAAAAGATCGGCAGACCGCAGAGCTTACAATTTATTTCGGCGGTTTTGTGTATCGCGCAGAAGATACAACAGAAGACATGTATGCCTCAATTGACAGGTCTGTAGATTTAATTGAGCGTCAGATTCGAAAGAATAAAACACGTCTTGAGAAAAAGCTTCGGGGTGGTGCCTTTGATATACCTGATGAAGCTGCAATGGAAAGTGAAGAAAAAGAATTTAAAATTGTTCGAAGCAAAAAACACGCCTTAAAACCCATGAGTCCTGAAGAAGCAATTTTGCAAATGAATCTTCTTGGACATGAATTTTTTGTTTTTCACAATGACGAAACGGATAAAATCGATATTGTTTACAGACGTAAAGACGGCAACTATGGTTTAATTGAAGCAGAAGCATAAAAAGTATGGGACGGGACTTATTTGTCCCGTCCCATTTTAAGCATAATTTACATTTTATCGGGCATACTAATGCCGAGGTGAATGTAATGTCAAAAAATTATAGAAAATCAAGATTATTAGTACCGGAAGCATACGATGCCATTAATCGATTTAAACTTGAAGTGGCTGAAGAAATGGGGCTGTCCCAGTTTTGCAAGGAAAATAACGACCATTACAAAGGCAACCAAACAGCACGTCAAAACGGCAATGAAGGTGGCCCGATTGGTGGCGAGATGGTACGCCGGATGATTAAAAAATATGAAGAACAACTATAAATTATCTATTCTAAATTTTGTCCACTCTCTAGGATTGCCCATTGTCGGTATTGCCGGCGATGGGGCTACATATTCAAAAATTGTATGTTTATTTCCCTATTTTACAGGCAATAGGAATATGGGGAATCTTTCCATGTATACATATGGACTGGACTATCATACAATCATTGAAAACTACCTTAACAAAATTGCAAATTTCGTTAAAGGGATCTCCCCTTCTGCGACTACCAAAATTCATGTTGATATTGGTGAGGGTGATGATAAAAAATCAGCTTATCTTGCCGGACTTGGCTTCTTTGGAAAAAACAGTTTACTTATAAACCCAACATACGGAAGCTTTGTTTTTATCGGTTATGTGGAAACAGACCTCATTCTATCACCCGACGCGCCTTTGGAAAATAAATGTCAAGACTGCGGAAAATGTATGCGGGCTTGTCCGGGTGGTGCTATTCAAAATGAAAAAATTAATGTAACAAAATGCGCCTCCTTCCTTTCGCAAAAAAAGGGTGCCCTTTCAGAAAAAGAGGCTGCCATACTAAAGCGTAGCGGACTAATCTGGGGTTGTGATATTTGTCAAACGGTTTGCCCGCACAATAAAGATGTCCCAATCTCCCCCATTCAGGATTTTCACAAAAGTCTTTTGTATTCTATTACAACCCTTCCGGAAACAAACAAAGAATTTAGTGTCACATTTGGCGATCGCGCTTTTTCTTGGCGTGGAAAAGCTGTATTAAAACGAAATATGGAAATACTTTCTACACATGAACCAAAGTCAAATGGTCATACTATGTAACGTAAGGCACGGCTTTTCCGACCGGTCGGAAAACTAATGCTCTTACGTATTCTCTCCGAGGAGCAGATGATAATGACCATTAAAGACATCATGACTGATCCTGCAATTGTAATCGAAGAGGACGCTTCCGTGCTGGATGTTGCAAATTTAATGCGACAGCATAACATTGGTTCTGTGCCCGTTGTTGATGAAGACAAAAATCTTGTCGGCATTGTTACGGACAGAGATATCGTTGTACGGAATATGGCAAGAGGGCTGGATCCGAAGTCGCATTCTGTGGAAGAGATTATGACGAGAGATGTTTCTTGTGTTACGCCTGAAACAGAAATTGATGATGCAGCTCAGGTTATGGCAAATGATAAAGTTAGACGTCTTCCCGTTGTAGAAGATACGCGCGTGGTTGGATTTGTTGCATTAGGTGACATTTCTGCCTGTCAAGACTATTCATTTGAAACAGGTGAAGCGCTCAGCGAGATTTCTGAAGGATGTCACAAAAAACACCCAACGCATAACCGTGATTAATGTTGCAGGAGGCTGCAAAGGCAGTATTTTAAGGACGAATGTGTGTAGAGGTTCTGCTCTGGTGGCAGAATCTTCTATACTTCACATCCGACCAGGAGGCAATTATTTGCCTCCTACATACACGCAATCTTAGATTTTAGTGATGCCGGACGGAGAAAACGCCGTCCGGTCTTTTCATAAATTTATGTTTTCTTACCGAAAAATTGTACTATCCTATTTTTTGTTTATTTAACATAGTTTGTTCTTGACCCTTTTGAGAATTTATGGTATACTATAAAAATAGACAAAAAAGCAGAAAGGACGATTGATTCATGCGAAAAGGTGATATTTCCATCAGCACCGAAAACATATTTCCGATTATTAAAAAATGGCTTTATTCCGATTGCGATATATTTCTTCGCGAGCTTGTTTCAAACGGCTGTGACGCGATTACAAAACTAAAAAAATTGGCCGCCATTGGCGAAGCATCTATAAACAATGAAGAAGCTTTTGCCATTGATATTCTTTTAAATAAAGATGAAAGAACACTTACTATATCTGATAATGGCATAGGTATGACCGAAGAGGAAGTAATTAAATACATTACCCAGATTGCATTTTCAGGTGCTGAAGAATTTCTTCAGCAATACAAAGAAAAAAGCGAAGGCGATGCAGGAATTATTGGCCACTTCGGTCTTGGATTTTATTCTGCATTTATGGTTGCAGAACGAGTTGATATCCATACCCGCTCCTATAAAGAAAATACTTCCGGTGTATTCTGGAGCTGTGATGGTGGCATGAATTATGAAATCGCCGAGGATGCAAAAGAAAAACGCGGTACAGAAATTGTTCTTCATATTGGCGAAGAGCATGCGGAGTTTTTGGAGGAAGCTCGTATTCGTGAAATTCTTGATAAATATTGCGCTTTTCTCCCCTATCCGATTTACTTTTCAAAACAAGGAGATGAAAAGCCCGCGGAAAGCATCAATGATACTGCACCCCTTTGGCAGAAAAATCCTTCGGAATGTACAGATGAAGAATATAAAGCCTTTTACAAAAAAGTCTTTATGGACTTTAATGACCCTCTTTTCTATATTCATCTTAATGTAGAATATCCATTCCGACTACAAGGAATTTTATATTTCCCGAAGCGTACAAATAATTATGATCCCGCTGAAGGACAGATTAAACTTTATAATAATCAGGTCTTTATTGCTGATAATATTAAAGAGGTCATACCTGAATTCTTACTGCTTTTAAAGGGATGCATTGACTGTCCGGATTTGCCTCTGAATGTTTCTCGCAGTTTCCTTCAAAATGACGGATATGTTAAAAAGGTATCTGCGCATATTACCAAAAAGGTCGCAGATAAGCTTGTTTCCCTTTTTAATACGGAGCGGGAAAACTTTAATACCTATTGGGAGGATATTAACCCCTTTATTAAATATGGATGTTTACGTGATGAAAAGTTCTACGATAGAGTAAAGGATATTTTAATTTACAAAACGGATGACGAACGTTTTATCACATTATCTGACTATTTAGAAGATGCCAAAGCACACGGACATGAAAATGAAGTTTATTATGCAACAGAACCACAGGCGCAAGGACAATATATTTCTATGTTCCAAAGCCGAAATATAAGCCTTGTCCTTCTTCCTGCAATTATAGATAGTGCTTTTATTTCTATGGTTGAAGCTAAAAATGAAGGCGTGAAATTCCTTAGAATTGATTCCTCAGTTTCTGATGCATTAAAAACGCAAAATGATAACAATGGTGAAGCTATAATTTCTAAATTTAAGGATGCCCTTACAAACGATAAAATCAAGATTGAAGCCGCAACCCTTCGTGCAGAAGATATGCCGGCCGTCCTTACTGTAAGCGAACAATCACGGCGCATGCAGGAAATGACCCGAATGTACGGCGGTATTTCTCCTGACCTCTTCCCCACAGAAGAAACACTTATTATAAATCTTGCAAATCCTGTAATTCAAAAATTAACTAATGAACAAAATACGGATATAATCAAAACACTTTGCCTACAAATTTTTGACATCGCTTGTCTTGCCCAAAGACCGCTTGATAAAGATACACTTTCTGCATTTATTGCAAGAAGTGCTCATATTATGGAACAGGCGCTGGGTGACAAGATGTAATTTGCAATAAAGAACAGTCGTTATGCGGATTTCGGCAGTTCTTTAAATACATAAACAGGAGATAATAAATGAACAGATTATTTGGAACAGACGGTGTGCGAGGCATCGCCGGTAGTGAACTTACGCCAATTTTAGCTTTTAATCTTGGCAGAGCCGGCGCGCATGTCCTTGCACAAACCAGCAAAAAACCCACAATTCTTGTAGGAAAAGATACACGTCTTTCCTGCGACATGTTGGAACACGCGTTAATTGCCGGCATTCTATCGGCAGGAGCGAATTGTGAGACCCTTGGTGTTATGCCAACACCAGCCGTTGCTTATTTAACCCGAAATCTGGGTGCTTCCGCAGGTGTTGTTATTTCTGCATCGCACAATCCTGCAAAATACAATGGCATTAAGTTTTTCAGCGGTGACGGTTATAAACTTCCTGATGAAGTGGAGGATTCCATCCAAGCTGTGATTGAAGCCGACAGTGTTCCGCAATTTACGGGGCCGGATATCGGTAGAAGCTTTATGAATGCGGTTGCTGCAGAAAAATATGCAGAATATGCAACAAAAACAATTCATTCACCGCTTTCCGGAATGCGTATTGCAATGGACTGCGCAAATGGTGCTACAAGCATAATTGCACCTTCGGCGCTTGAAAGTCTGGGGGCAAAAGTAACCGTTATAAGCAATACCCCCGATGGGCTAAATATTAATGACGGATGCGGTTCAACACACCTCGAAAACATTTCTTCCTTTATTAAAACCGGTAGCTATGATATCGGAATCGCTTTTGATGGTGACGGAGATCGTGTATTACTAACGGATGAAAACGGAAAAAGTATTGACGGTGATTCCATTATGGCGGTAGCTGCCATTTTTCTAAAGCAAGAAAATCGCCTTAAAAACGAAACACTGGTTGCAACGGTTATGAGTAACCTCGGGCTTGAATTTGCTTGCCGTGAAAATGACATAACTTTACTTCGTACCGCTGTTGGTGACAGGTACGTTTTGGAAGAGATGCAAAAAGGTGGGCATGTTTTGGGCGGTGAGCAGTCAGGACATATTATTTTTGCAGAGCACGCAACTACAGGTGATGGTTTAATCTCTGCCCTGCAGTTTTTGGAAATTATGCAAAAAAGCGGAAAAACTGCATCTTCACTTTCTTCTTGTATGACGCACTTCCCCCAAATTCTTCGAAATGTACGAGTTACAGGTGATATAAAATATACGATAACAGAACAAGAGGATATTTCCTGCGAAATCAAGCGAATTCAAGCTGCACTTGGAGAGCGCGGACGAATTTTGATTCGTCCTTCCGGAACAGAGCCACGTATTCGAATTATGCTTGAAGGCGAAAATTTATCCATGCTTGAAAAAGAAGCTGATACACTTGAGATGATGATTTTGACACATCTTGAAAGGTAAACAAAAGGAGGGCTTATGTGACCAGAATCAATGCATTATTAAAAGAATTAGATAAACTGGGAGCCGATGCTGTTCTTCTCTGCGCACCGGAATCGCTCTTGTATATAAGTGGATTTACCGGTGGAGAAGGGACGGTTGTAATCACAAAAAAGAGGCTTTGTCTTTTAACGGATTCTCGGTATACATTGCAAGCCCACGCAGAAGCAACATCGTTTGAAATCCTTCCGCATAACACACCACTTTCCACACTCTTATCCGATGCTTCGACAATTGCTTGTGAGCTCGATTACTTATCTGCAAATGCTTTCAATCGCTTAAAAATTAAATTGCCCGAAAAAGAGTGGGTTGATATTAGCGAATCACTCCTTATGCTTCGCAAATGCAAAGATATTACCGAGTTGTCTGCAATCATGCAAGCAGTAAAATTAGCTGATGAAGCTTTTTCTTATGCTTTAAATCAAATTCGCCCCGGAATGCGTGAATTTGAAGTTGCTGCTCTTTTGGAAGAATATATGCGAAGCGAAGCCGGAGCAACCCCTTCCTTTGATACTATATGTGCAAGCGGCATTAGAAGTGCACTCCCCCACGGAGCTGCCAGTAACAAAATCATTGAAAAGGGTGACTTTTTAACAATAGATTTTGGTTGTTTATTGGATGGCTACTGTTCTGATATGACGCGCACTGTCTGTATTGGCCCTGCCAGCACGCGGCAAAAAGAAATCTATAACATCGTGTTATATGCGCAAACCCTCGCCGAAAATACTGCTATGGGTGGTATGGACGCTTCAGCATTAGATGCTGTTGCGCGCAAAAGCATCGAAAGTTTTGGATTTGGAGAATATTTTGGTCATGCACTTGGACATGGTGTAGGACTTGCCATACATGAGTTCCCCACCGTATCTCCAAAGTCACTTCACAAAATTGAAAGTGGTGACGTGTTAACGATTGAGCCGGGTATTTATATTCCGGACTTTGGGGGCGTAAGAATAGAAGATATGCTTTACATAACAGATAAAGGCTTCGAAATTCTTACAAAAACAACAAAAAGTCTAATAGAAATTTTATAAAACGAAAGGATTTTGAACTTGAAAACTTATTACCCTATCCCACTCCACATGCATTCCATATGGGAACGACACGCAAGTATGGAAGGTCATTTTTACAATGCACAAAAGCTTGGTATAAAGCATATGTACATTACAGACCATGACGTACGCATGGGTCCCAGAGAGAACCATATTGATCATTTTGATTTTTCTAAGGGAACGCTGCGCATCGAAGAGCCAAGTCAAGACCCTTTGCGTCCGCGTTGGCACGGGTTTACAACGCGCAAACAGGATGAAGGAACTTCTATTTATATTAAAGCTGGTGTCTTAACGATGGAAGCAATCTCAAATTCCACAGATTGGACAACTGTAACTGCCGAATTTGATACCACGCAAAAACGGCATGAATACTCTTTGATTGCTAATGTCATTTTGCATCTCAATATGCTTGCTTCCAAACAAGATGACGATACGCGCATAATAATTGACGTGAAACTTTCACAACGACCTCCTGAATTCTTACATGGCCATATTTTATATGTGTTCGGAAATACAGAAGGACTCTCTTCCCCATATGCAGCTGTTAAGCCTATGGATTCAACATCTGACTTTGTTAGATATGCCCTCCCGCTTTTACAAGATGCTGAAAAAGTGGGTGGCGGAGATAATATTTTAAATACGGTTTCATTTTCTGTTTCTGCAAGAAACGGAAAAAGCGCTCGCCTTCTTTTAAACCATTTATCTTTTTCCTGGGATCTTGCTTTTGAAGAAGGACGCAAAGCACAGCAAAAGCTTGCTGATGAATTAGGCAAGAATTATGAAGTGACTCCCTTTGTTACATCAGAAATAACCCATGCGGGACCCCACAAAATTTGTTTTTCAACACACGTTCCTGTTATTGATTACGCTAAACACGCTTATCGGGTGTCAGACGAAGAGGCTATGGAGCATGTGCGCGCCTATGGTGGCATATATTCAAGAAATCATCCTTTCGAAGTTCTAAAGGATAAATTAAGACTTGGAATAAGCCCGGAAGAAATGGAAAAACATATTCAAAATCACATTCAGCTTTTCATCGACAAAAGAGCCTGGGGTGCCGCTATGATGGAGGTTGGGTTTCCCGAGGGACGCGAGGGCTTTCCCCTTCAAACACATCTTAGACTTTGGGATGCATTATCCGAAAACGGCATATTTATTGGCGGATACGGCGATAGTGATAATCATTCAAATAATACAAGTTGGTTTGATGGAAATAATTTTGTTGCATATATCGCAGCAGATACGCCGGACGAAGAAAACTTTACATACAGTATGCGTGCCGGAAACTTGTACACTGGGGATCCTGTTTATTTGCAAAAAATGAATATTTCATTTAGCGGAACAAACGGACAAGAAATGGGACAAGTATCCACTTTAAATTCTCCCATAGAAGCAGTCCTCTCCCTTTCCGGTGTGCCTGATGATTGTCACGTTGTGTGGACAGTGAATGGAAAAGATGTAAAAACCGAGCCCTGCACCGAATCATATGTTGGCAGCATGACTGTGCCGACTACGAACAAAGTAAATTTTGTTCGTGCGTCTCTATTTAAAGAAGACCGTTGTATTTTATTAACAAACCCGCTATACCACACAACCGACCCGGACGTAATAAAAACAATTCCTACTGAACGCAAACTACAGTTACAAACCGAATGAGAAGAAAGAGAGGTGAATGAATTGAAAAGGTATCATCCGATTACACTGCACATACACTCTGCCTGGGAAAGGCAGGCCAGTATGGAGGGTCATTTTTACAATGCACAAAAATTAGGCATTAAACACATGTACATAACAGACCATGATATTCGAATGGGACCGCGTGAAAATCAAATAGACCATTTTGATTTTAATAAGGGCGTGCTTCGCGTGGAAGAACCATCCCCCGATCCCCGTCGTCCTAAATGGTATGGTTTTACTACCACGCAGGAAGACCCAGGTACTTCTATCGCTGTTAAAGATGGCGCACTCGTTATGGAAGCTGTTTCAAATTCTAAAGACTGGACAACCATTAGCACGGTTTTCGACACCTCACAAAAAAGACATGAATATGCACTTTTAGCAAATGTCTTTTTACATCTTAATATGCTCGTTTCCGAGCCAGATGATGATGTACGCGTAATTGTGGATGTAAAACTTTCTCAGCGTCCACCGGAATTTTTGAACGGACATATTCTCTATGTATTTGGGAATACAGAAGGACTTGATTCCCCCTATGCCACCATAAAGCCTATGAAAAATGCTGGAGAATTTGTTCGATATGCCCTGCCCCTCTTACAGGATGCGGAAAAAGTAGGCGGTGGAGACAACGTTTTGAACACAATAAGCTTTACTGTTTCGGCGCGAAACGGAAAAACCGCAAGGCTTCTTGTAAATCATTTTTCTATCACGTGGGATATTGAATTTGAAGAAGGTAGAAAGGCACAGCAGAAGCTTGCTGATACCCTTGGTAAAAAATACGGGGTTACCCCATATGTTACAACGGAAATCACCGGTGCCGGACGTCATAAAATCTGCTTTTCAACCAAGGTGCCAATTATAAATTATAAAGAACTCGCGTACAAAGTCACAGACGAAGAAGCCATGGAACACGTGCGGCGTTATGGTGGCATTTATTCCCGTAACCATCCTTTTGATACAATCAAGGATAAGATTTTCTTTAAGGAAGATCCCGCGGTCATTGAGAAACTGATACAGGAAATTATTGATTCCTTTATATCTAACCGTGCCTGGGGTGCAAAAATGGTTGAGGTCGGGTATCCAATCGGTCACGCCGGGCTCCCCATGGAGACCTATCTTCGGTTGTGGGATGCCTTATCCAAAGCCGGTATTTTTATTTCCGGTTATGGCGATAGTGACAATCATGCAAATGATGTACACTGGTTTGACGGAAGCAATTTTGTCGGATACATTTTTGCAGAAGAGCCTAGTGAAGATGCATTTATTCATAGTATGTGTGCCGGTAATTTGTACACAGGCGACCCTGTCTATATGCAAAAAATTGGCGTTTCATTTTCAAGTACCGAAGGACAGATTATGGGGCAAGTTTCCGAATCCGAACACCCCGGCGAAGCAATTTTGGAGCTCTCCAATGTGCCGGAAGGCTGTCGAGTAATATGGACAGTAAATGGTGAAAATATAAAGGAATGCAGTTGTAAAGGTAATTTTACAGATAAGGTTGCCATTCCTACTGCTAATAAAGTAAACTTTGTTCGTGCGGCACTCTACAAAGATGAACGTTGTATTATGTTGACAAACCCGTTATACCAAACAACGGATAAGGATGTTATTTCAAATATACCGAAAGAAAGGAAGTTTATACATGCTTAAAAAGAAAATTGCATTGTATTTCAGGCCCGTAACCCTGCCGGATGAAATTTTACATCGGAAAGAAGAAATTCTCCTGCATATCGGTGACATACCCACCTGGGGATATTCTTATATGAAACGCGTTATAAAAAAAATACAGCCGGATATTTTGGTCCATACGGGTGATTTAGCAGATGAGCTTAAGGTCAGTCGTATTCCCGAACATATTCCTCCGTATAAAAAACATGCAAAAAACCTAATTACATTTATGGAGAAATATGCAAAAGAAATTTACATTGTTCCCGGAAATAATGACCTTGAAGATTTTATTCATGAAACTGCTAAAAAATCAAAAATAATCCCTGCAAATACTTGTATGAAAATTCGCGGTATCCCCTTCCTGCTTTGTCACCGTGTGCTGGACATAGACGGCGATGCAAAATTTTATTTATATGGACACGGTCCAACCGGAGATACACATGATTTTGCCGACAATGGTAAAGACGGAAAATATTATTCAAATGTTTTCTTTGCTCCGGCAGTCATTTTTATGGAATCACAACGTTGCATCCGAATCAAAGGACATAAAGGAGATAAAAAAAGATGAAAATTTACATAACCAGACATGGTCAAGTTACACCAAAGGTTTTTGAAAATAGTGTCGACTACCCTACCGGAGATATACCGCTTACAGAACTGGGACAAGAGCAAGCCGTATGTTTAGGGAAAGAACTTCTTGCAAGAAACTTTAAAGGGCGAATTATCTCTTCCCCTTATCGTCGTACCATGATGACTGCAGATCTTGCGGCTCGCGAATGCGGTGCCCCGGTCTATGTGGATGGTGCACTACGTGAAATGTTTTTTTCCGAAGAAAATGCCAGTGCCTTCATTGGTATGAATCTCGCAACATTAAAGGAAAATTTTTCACATGTTGCATCCGATGCCATTCTTCCTTATCCTTGGTGGACAACACATGCGGATGATCGGTTAGCTATTATCGTCCGCCTTAAATCCTTCTGGGGAACCTTGCTCAATACAGGGTGTGAAGAAGTGTTGGTGGTTGGGCACGGTGCTTCCGTTTTCGGCTCTATGTTCTTTTTTAATCAAACCTTTAAATTTGGCCTCCCTGATGACCCCGGAGAACTTGGTGACTTTCAGGCAGACCGAAACCTAAACTGCAATTTATCATGTATTGAAATTAATCAAAATGGCGAACTAATTTCTGCACGTTTGTTTGCAACCGATCATCTTCCGGATGCACTTTTAACCTCTAACACAAATCCTAAACCCAGACCGGAAGAAGTGCAAATTTAATTCTGAATTTAAAAAAACCTTTTTCTTGTCGAGTTTTGTAAAAACAGTAGTTGTTTTTTCTGTATTCATATCAAATTTCGAAAATATTTTCTGTAATCTCATTGTTTTAATGCAGTTTGCAGAAAATATTTTTATTTTTCAACGGAATTAGAAAAATATTTTTGTTGCAATTGGGATAAAATTAGAGTATAATGAATAGCATGTTGTAGAATGAGGTGAATATATGAAACAAATACTAAAAATTTTAGAAAAAAACAGTCATATTACGCCCGAACAAGTTGCAATTATGTTAGGGCGAGAGGTTTCCGACGTAAAACAAGAAATTGCAAAACTTGAAGCCGACGGAGTAATCGTCGGATATAAAACACTCGTAGATTGGGATAAAACAGAATCCGAACGCGTAACAGCTTTTATTGAACTGCGCGTAACCCCGCAACGCGGTGAGGGATTTGACAAAATCGCAGAAAGAATATATCAATATGAGCAAGTTAAAACAGTATGGCTTATGTCAGGAAGCTTTGATATAGGTCTTATCTGTGAGGGTAAATCTATGAAAGAAGTGGCATTATTCGTTGCAGAAAAACTTGCACCCATGCCTGCCGTCATTAGTACAGGTACACATTTTGTGCTGAAAACCTATAAGGACTCCGGTGTAATTTACGACAAACCTGTAAGGGACGAAAGAAGTGTGATCTCTCTATGATAGATATACAAAGTAAATTAAACGGAAGAGCCGCACAAATTCCCCCTTCAGGTATACGTAAATTCTTTGATATTGTGGCAGAACGAAAAGATGCAATCTCTTTAGGTGTTGGAGAACCCGATTTTGTTACGCCATGGCATATTCGCGATGCCGGTATATATTCTCTGGAAAAAGGGCATACATACTACACCTCGAATGCCGGAATGCGTGAACTTCGAGAGGCTGTTTGTGCCTACTTACTTCGTCGATTTTCTATAACCTATGCACCACAAAGTGAAACACTTATCACGGTTGGCGGCAGTGAAGCAATAGACCTTGCCATTCGAAGCCTTATTGGTCCGGGTGATGATGTATTAATTCCGGAACCTAGCTTTGTTTGCTATACACCTTGTGTTACACTTGCCGGCGGAAATGCAGTTCCAATTGTCACGCATGAAAAAAATGGCTTTCGATTAACCGCCGAACAACTCCGAGCTGCCATTACTCCACGTACAAAACTTCTTGTATTTCCCTTCCCCAATAATCCTACAGGCGCAATAATGGAAAAAGAGGATTTAGAAGAGATTGCTGCAGTGCTTCGCGAAACGGAAATCCTTGTATTAAGTGATGAAATATACGGCGAATTAACGTATGGAACAAAACACATTTCCATAGCTTCCATAGACGGAATGCAAGAACGTACAATTTTGGTCAGTGGCTTTTCCAAGACCTACGCTATGACCGGTTGGCGCCTTGGATATGCGTGCGGTCCCTCCCCCCTTATAAAACTTATGACAAAGATACATCAATACGCTATCATGTCCACACCTACTACGAGCCAATACGCTGCGATAGAAGCTTTAGAAAATGGTGATGAAGACATTACGGCAATGCGCGAAGAATATGACCATAGAAGAAGACTTATGGTAGATGGATTTCGTTGTATGGGTCTTTCGTGTTTTGAACCGCAGGGCGCATTTTATGTCTTTCCTTCTATTAAAGAAACGGGTCTATCCTCTACAACGTTTGCAGAAATGCTACTGGAAGAAGAAAATGTGGCTGTTGTACCTGGTAATGCTTTTGGGCAAAGCGGCGAAGGATTTATTCGATGCTCTTATGCTTATTCTGTAAAAAACATTACCGAAGCTTTAGAACGAATCAGTCGCTTTGTTCAGCGAAAACTTGCCTAAACCCTATCTCTCTCCCATATAAGAATTGGTCTGCATATTTGCAGACCAATTTCATGTTTAAAATAAAAATAATTATTTTTCAAAAAAGCTTGACAAAGATAGAAAAAAATAGTATAATATAAAAGCTGTATGCAGAAAAAGAAAATTTCGGGATGTAGCGCAGTTTGGTAGCGCGCTTCGTTCGGGACGAAGAGGCCGCAGGTTCAAATCCTGTCATCCCGACCATATCGAGTGTTCATAACGTGTATGAAGTTATGAACACTTGATTTTTTTGTTTTTATGCCGTTTTAGTTGTTCTTAAGTATTCAACTTCAACACCTTTTCTTGTATTGACCTTTATCTTGTCAAAATTCTCCGGCATATCAAGCTCTCCAATGAACTTGTAATGTATTATTACCGATTGAGTGCGGTTTAATCCCGTACCCTCTACTGCGTGCACCTCGATTTTATCAATCAATTCCTGAAGAATCATTGGTGTAACTTCGTTCATTTCTGCAAAGCTCCTGACACAAGATAGAAAATGCTCTTTTCCGTTACGAACTTCGCTTATCTTTGCAAGCTGCTGATTGAGTTCAATAATCTTCTTTTTGAGTTCGTCACGTTCAACCTCGTATTTGTGAGATAGCTCCATAAACCAAGCATCTGTTACCTTACCGTTGACGTTATCCTCATAAACTCTCTCATAGAGCCTTGCAACTTCCTGACTTCTTGCAGTTGCTTTGGCTATGGATTGCTCAATGAGCTTTTGCTCCTTGACAATATCTTTGTTAACCTTTTCTTCTAAAAGATTTGCAAAAGCATCTTCGTTCATTGTGACAATCTGTGCAGGCTTTTCAAGTTCTGCACGGACTATCATTTCAACGGAATCAGCACGGATATAATGTGTACTTTCGCAAGTGCCTCTGTCACCCTTGTAATTGGAACAACTAAAGAAATATGTAGTTTCTTTATTATGTCTGACGTGATACCACATCTTGCTTCCGCAATCTGCACAGAATAAAAGTCCCGTAAACATATTCTTTTCGCCGTTGCCTGCTTTGGGTGGACGGCGTTTTGTTTGCTTCTTTACAAGCTCCTGCACATGTTCAAACATTTCACGTTCAATAATAGGTTCATGAACATCCTTAAAGATAGACCAGCTTTCCTTTGGGTTAGGGATACGAGCTTTGTTTTTGAAATTCTTTGAATATGTTTTGAAGTTAATGACATCACCGCAGTATTCTTGTTGAGCAAGCATTTTGGCAATAGTAGTTTTACACCACTTGTACGGATTGCTCTGTGTTTTCTTACCACCTCTGCCAAGACCTTTAGATTGCCAATATGCCATCGGCACAAGCACCTTGTTTTCCTGAAGGATTCGGGCAATGGTTTCATTGCCCTTCCCCTCAATACACATTTTGAAAACACTTCTGACAACTTGTGCTGCTTCTTCATCAATAATCCAATACTTCGGATTATCGGGAGATTTCATATATCCATACGGAGGTTGAGATAAAGGCTCTCCTGCATTACCTCTGATTCTGTGAGAGGAACGCACCTTGCGGCTTATATCCCTTGCATACATTTCGTTCATTACATTACGGAACGGTGCTAATTCATTTTCTCCGTCCGCACTATCCACACAATCGTTTACAGCGATAAATCTGACATTCTTTTCAGGGAAGTAATCATCGGTATAGTATCCTACCTGAAGATAATCTCTGCCAAGTCTGGACATATCCTTTACGATAACCGTTGTAATATATCCCATTTCTATATCGTCTATCATTTGCTGAAAGCCC
>JAZROH010000085.1:0-8342 GCA_045648645.1 Clostridia bacterium
CCCGAAGGCGAAGCCTTTATCGTAACGAAGGGTGATGCTGTCGGTTCTCGTTCCTGCCTGTTCCCCATTCTTCTTATCGGTATTGCACTCTTTGTTTCCGGTAAGCTTTGCGGAACATACGGCATCGCACTTTCCGCTCTCGGTATGCTTGCATTCGTAGGCGCAACCGTTTCTATTGATGCTTTCGGTCCTATCGCGGACAACGCCGGCGGTCTTGCAGAATCCTGCCACCTGCCCGCAGAAATCCGTACTATCACCGACAAGCTTGACTCTGTTGGTAACACCACAGCAGCTATCGGTAAGGGCTTTGCAATCGGTTCCGCAGCCTTCGCAACCGTTTCCCTTATCGTTGCATACGTGCAGAACTTCGCTTCCGGCAGCGGCGAACCGGTGCTCAACATGGCATCCTTCGTTGTTGTTGCAGGCGGTATCATCGGCGGTGCGCTGATTGAATACTTCTCCGCACTTCTTACCGATAACACCATCGACTCTGCCCAGTACATGGCCAAGGAAGGCGACAGACAGCTTTCCATCCCCGGCGTATTGGAAGGTACTGTAAAGCCCGATTACAACCGTTGTGTTGAAATGGCGGCAAAAGAAGCACTTCGCAAGATGCTTCTCCCCTCTGTTTTGGCACTTCTTATTCCGATTGTCGGCGGTATCATTTTCGGCGTACAGTTCGTTGGCGGTATCCTCGTTGGTGCTACCATCTGCGCTATCCCGCGTGCACTCTTCATGGGTAACTCCGGCGGTGCATTCGATAACGCGAAGAAATACATCGAAAGCGGTGCACTCGAAGGTCACGGCAAGGGCAGCGCAGCCCATAAGGCAGCTGTTACCGGTGACACCATTGGTGACACACGTAAAGACGTTGTTGGTGTAGCACTTGACATCTTTATCAAGATGATGTCCACCGTTGCAAACACACTGGGAAGCGTATTCTCCCATATTACTCTAATTAAATAATCAAGTGCAAATAGTAAAAGCGAACCTGTGATTGCAGGTTCGCTTTTTGCTTATATTAAATTAAATGCCGAAGGTTTCTTTGTACACCGCAAAATACCGTTCTCCAAATATTCTTAGGGATGGTGCATCAAAATGGATGCCGTCAGGATTTAGCGTAAGCCCCTCGGAAGAAACAAGGGCGCATCGCGGCACTTCCCGCACAATTTGCGCGAAATTTGCATGCATGCGGTCAATCGTTTCGGGTGTCATGTTCCATCTCGCTGTTTTGGGGATATCCCTTGAAAGTTCACCAATTAAAACCGGAAGTGTTTCGTCCCCGATTTGACGGCGCATTTCCGTTATCATGGTTTTAAAACCATCTACATACGTCTCCAAATCCTCCCCATAGCAGTCCGATTCTCCCTGATGCCAAAGAATAGCGCGAAGGGAAGAAGTGCGCATTGCAAGCCTTGTTTGAAACACTGCGTGGTCAAAATTTGCTTCTCCTGGTTGCCACTGGCAGATTTTCGTGCCGCCGTCGGCGCAGGGTATAAGCCCTGTTCTTCGTCCCGTTTCCTTTTGGTATGCATCGGCAAAGCTTGTAGCAAGGCATACCCCCGGTGCAAATTCTGCCGCGGGCCCCCTGTCAGGATTTACCGGTTCGCCCATAATCTGCCATCTGCCCATACGAAGCATAAGGCATTCTCTGTTTTCAATCGGCGGCACCGTGCCGAGTATGCCCCGTCCTGACATATTGGATTGTCCCGCCATTAAAAAAGAATCAATATCATTTCCTGCAGAACGCAGTCCGTCCTTTATCATATTCCTTCTCTCCTGTCTTTTTTTGTAAATTATAGCATACTTCCCCTTGCAATGCAAGGATTATTAATTTGTGGGGTGTCCCACCACACCCCACACCCCGGTGGCGCTCCCGCGTCGTCGCAAGTTCGGCTCGAATTCACTTTTCTAATCGAAAAGCTCAAATAACCTCTCTGCTCCTCCTTCCCCCAAAAACGTGAAGTGTTTTCGGGGTCCCCTATTGTCTCCCGACTTTTGCCCGCTTTCCGCTCGGCAAGCCTCTTTTCCTGCGGAAAAGGAGTCTTCCTCGACTAACGCAGGTAGCCTGCTTCGCAGTCTACCTTTGAGCCGCGCGCCGCTACGGTTTAACGCGCCTTTTTACGCCACACAAATGAAAGTTCTATCTTCCTTTTTTCATTTTTGAATACAGTGCTTGCAATAAAAGGAAAAGTGTGGTATACTATTCTTGCAGCATAACTTAATTGTTCTATTAATGGGTAGATTTTTACTCTCGGTAAAAATGTACGCTTTTTTCAGCTACCCATTTTATAGGACTGAGTTGTGCTGCAATACAACGGAGCGTGCGTTTTTCGGTGCGCGCGGCTCCGCCGGCGCACTTTTTTTATGCATCAGCAAACTCCTATTTGTCGCCAAACTAACTCTTTGGGGAAGGGTCTGTAAAAAAGTTATTTTTTTACAGACCCTTCCCCTTGGGAATAGGAAAAAATGTTTCAGAACGGACAAACTGAGCAACAGCAGGGATTTTTCCTGCTGTTGGTTACCCGAACGCGTACATGGGTACGCGGAGAGGCGAAGTTTGTTCGTAGCAAAAAGGCTTGTTAAAAAAATCGAAAATTTGAGATTTTTCTTAAAAAGCGGAGAGACAACATTATTATGATGCTCTAAAATATTGATTTTTCGCCTTTTTGCGGTCCGAACTTTTTTTACATTCCCTTTTCCATCATTTGTCTATACGAATGGTATATTCATAATAATTTTCATATTCCGTCTTCTTCGTCTTGGGCTTTACTCCCGCTTCTCGCACCATTTCAAGTGCCTTATCAATCGTATTTAAAAATATGCGGTAATCGCTTTTCTTCCGCTTAACCACCGGTGCAGGCGCAGGTGGGGCTTCTTTTATCTCTTCCCCGCCGTTTTCGGCTAAAAGTGCGTCTATGTACTCTTCCGCTGCACGTACATTCATATTTTTCTCCACAATTTTCATCAGCGCTTTCCATTGCATTTCTTCATCGGGCAAACGCAAAAGTGCACGGGCATGGCGCTCTGTCAGCTTATTTTCCGAAACAATCTTTTTTAAATATGGGGAAAGCTTTAAAATTCGAAGCTTGTTTGCAACGGTGGATTGCTTCTTCCCTGTTTTTGCTGCCACCTCTTCCTGTGTCATGCCATGGTCCGTAATTAAATGATAATACCCTTCGGCTTCTTCAAAAAAGCCCAGCTCCTTCCGCTGTAAATTCTCAATTAAGGCAATCACGGCGCTATCGTTATCCGTGATATTGAGAATCATGGCGGGAATGGTGGGACGGCGCAGGGATTTTGCCGCCCGAAGCCGCCGTTCCCCTGTTACAAGCTCATATAGGTCTTTTGAAATACGACGCACCGTGATGGGCTGAATAATGCCGTATTCCCGAATGGAATTGGCAAGCTCCTCAATAGCAAGGCTATCGAAGGTCTGGCGGGGCTGATAGGGATTCGGAATGATAGAATCGACCGGAAGCTGAAAAATTTTGCTCTTTTCGTCTTGTAGTTTAAAACTTAACATATATGCATCACCTCAGGAAAATATTACCATATTTTCCTGTGTTTGTAAAGAAAAAAATTCCGACTTCTTTTTTATCAAGAAATCGGAGATTTTTGTGGTTTTCCGGCTTTTCGCGGGTATTTTGACGGGGTTTGTCCGACTTTGCGCACCGCGACGACAACATGTTCCATATCCTGCCACGATACGGCACGAATTTCGGTAATTTCGCCCCCTAAAATTTTTACGGCTTTTTCGGCTTTTTTTGCTTCTTCCGCCCCTTCTCTGCCTTTAAGTGCCAAAAAGACACCGCCTTTTTTTACCAAAGGCAAACAATATTCGCATAATACGGGGAGATTTGCAACGGCGCGCGCCGTAGCCACATCAAACGTTTCGCGCATAGGGCTGTGTCCCGCATCCTCTGCGCGCATATGCACCGTTTCCACCCCTGAAAGTCCCAGTTCCTCTATAACTGCATCTAAAAACGTAAGCCGCTTTGCAAGGGCATCTAAGAGCGTTACCTGTATGTCGGGGCGCACAATTTTCAGCGGCAGTCCCGGAAAGCCCGCGCCCGTTCCCACATCTGCCAAAAGTGCCCCCTCGGGAATGAGGGACTGAAAGCTGATGCTGTCCACAAAGTGTTTGTTTATTACCTCGTCATGGGCAGTAATAGCCGTTAAATTCATTTTTTCGTTCCACTCTACAAGCAGCTTTTCATATGTGGAAAACCGCGCACATATTTCGTCCGTGGACGTTATGCCAAAGGTTTCAAGTCCTCTTCTTAAATCTTCCATTTACTGTAACTTCCCCTTTTCAAGGTAAACTAAAAGAACGCTGATATCTGCAGGTGAAACCCCCGAAATACGAGATGCCTGTCCGAGGTTTTTCGGCTTTTGCTTCGTAAGCTTTTGCCTTGCCTCGGTGCAAAGTCCGTCCAGCTGCATATAATCCAGATTTTCGGGCAATTTTTTATCCTCAAGCTTTCGAAATTGTGCCACAGCTTTTTTCTGCCGTTCAATATACCCCGCATATTTAATGCGGATTTCCGCCTCGCGCCAAACCTCCGGCGAAAGTGCCGGACGGTCCTTATCCACCGCAGAAAGTGCCGCGTAGGAAATCTGCGGACGGCGAATCAGGTCTGCAAGACGTATACCCGTTTTAACGGGTTCACACCCCGCCGCTTCCATAATCGCAGAAAGCGCATCCGAAGGCGGAATTGAATTTTTCTCAAGGCGCTGTATTTCTTCTTCAATCTGTCTTTGCTTTTCTTCAAAAGCCCGAAAACGCGCTTCACTGATAAGCCCTGCAGCATATCCTTTGGGCGTAAGCCGTGCGTCGGCGTTATCCTGCCGGAGCAAAAGACGATATTCCGAGCGGGATGTCATCATGCGGTACGGCTCGTTTGTGCCCTTCGTTACAAGGTCATCAATCAAAACGCCCACATATCCCTCGTCGCGCCCGATAATCAGCGGTTCTTTCCCGAGAAGCTTCAGCGCCGCGTTGGCACCTGCCACAAGCCCTTGCGCCGCCGCTTCCTCATAGCCCGAGGTTCCGTTAAACTGTCCCGCGCCGTACAGCCCGCGAATGTGCTTGCTTTCAAGCGTTGCTTCCAGTTCTATGGGATCGCAGCAATCGTATTCAATCGCATAGCCCGCGCGCATTATAACGGCATTTTCAAGCCCTGCAATGGAATGTAAAACCTCTTCCTGCACATCCTCAGGGAGAGAGGTAGAAAGCCCCGAAACATACATTTCCTCCGTGTCCAGCCCCATCGGCTCAATAAAAAGCTGATGCCGCGGACGCTCGGAAAAACGGACAACCTTATCCTCGATGGACGGGCAGTATCTTGCCCCCACCCCTTCAATAACACCGCTGAACATGGGTGCGCGGTGCAGGTTGTTTCGAATAATTTCATGGGTTTTTTCGTTTGTATAGGTTAAGTAGCAAGCTACTTTGTTTTCAAGATTTCCCGCCGTTTCAAAAGAAAACGGCGTAATTTCATCATCCCCGTATTGGGGCTCCATCTTGGAAAAATCGAGGCTCCGTCGGCTGATACGCGGCGGTGTTCCCGTTTTAAAACGCCGAAGCGGTATTCCAAGCTTTGCAAGCGAAAGCGGTAACTGGGCCGCGGGGAACATGCCGTCAGGTCCGCCTGCATGGCTGTGTTCGCCCGTAATAATTTTTCCGTTTAAATACGTACCTGTGGCAATGACCACCGCAGGGGCAAAAAAGGTGGCACCGAGGTGGGTTTTTACGCCCTGTACCTTCCCGTCCTCTGCCAATATTTCCACGATTTCCGCTTGTCTTACGTCCAGATTTTCCGTTTCTTCCATGCGTCGCTTCATTTCCCGCATGTATGCCCATTTATCGGTTTGCGCCCGAAGGGCATGCACGGCAGGTCCTTTGCCCGTATTGAGAAGGCGGGACTGCAAAAACGTGGCATCCGCCGCCTTTCCCATAACGCCGCCCAGAGCATCAATTTCGCGCACCAAATGTCCCTTTGCGCTTCCGCCGATGTTGGGATTACAGGACATAGAGGCAAGAAAATCAAGGCTCATAGAAAAAAGCAGCGTTTTTGCGCCTACCCGTGCCGCCGCCGCTGCGGCTTCACAGCCTGCATGTCCGCCGCCGACCACAATTACGTCATAAGTATTTCCCTGCGCTTTCATTTTCTCTTGTCCCCCTTTCCCGATTTCGGTTTTTTTACATATAGTACACCAATTAAGCGATTGACTGCCGTAGTCCCGAGTAGCTTGTGGGCTACGACGAATAGTTTATAAGTAAATCCCGCCGTGTACAGCGGGCGAATATGCTTTTTATTCGCAATGCGGACAATCGTTCGGGCAACACACGCAGGACGCATACCCGTTTCCTCATCCTTTTCCATCACCGCAATAGAGGATGCAATTGTGCCGCCATAAACGTCTTCCCCTTCAAATTCCTTTTTGCGCGCACTCGTAAAGCCCGTTTTGGTATCGCCAGGCATAACCGCGGCTACGGTAACCCCAAAGGCACGCACCTCGTTTCGAAGGGCACAGATGAAGGAATTAACGGCTGCTTTGGATGCAGAATAAAAGCTTTGAAACGGAATCGGGAATTCTGCCGCCGCCGAGCTTACCGCAAGAATACGTCCTTTCGCTTCTCTTAACAGCGGCAAGGCAAGCTTGCATGCCAGAAACACCCCGAAAAAATTTACATCCAATTGCCGCTTGGCATCCGTAAGGCTTGTAAATTCCGCCGCACCTGCAATCCCGAAGCCGGCATTGCAGATAAGAAGGTCAATTTCCCCTTCCCTTGCGCGAATTTGCGAGAATGCCGCGGCCAAACTTTCTTCTTCGGTAACATCTGCCTGTATATGAATTATCCCTTCTCCGTCGCATCCCGTGCGGCTTAAATCGTACACACGGTGCGTCTTTGTTAAAAGACGTGCCGTTTCCATTCCGATACCGCCGGATGCGCCGGTAATGACTGCAACCTTCATTCTGCGTCCTCTTTCTTTTGTCTTTCTGCAAAGGCAAAAAGAATTTCTTCCATTTCGGCATACGTTACGGCTTTGTTTATCCGTTCCCGTGCCTGGGATGCGCCCCGAAGCCCGTGCACATACCATGCGGCATGCTTTCGCGCCTCCAGCACGGCTGTTCGCATCCCTTTATATTGCTCCATACGGCGAATCTGGTCAAGACAAATGCAGACGCGCTCGCGCGCATCGTCCTGCGTTATGATTCTGCCGTAGGTCTGCATTTCTTTAATTTGACGAAAAATAAACGGGTTTCCCATTGCACCGCGCCCTATCATGACCGCATCGCACCCTGTTTCCGCCTGCATGCGCACGGCATCCGCCGCCGTATAAATATCGCCGTTCCCGATTACGGGAATCCTGACTGCCTTTTTTACGCGCCCAATCACGCCCCAATCGGCATGTCCGCGATATTGCTCCTTTGTTGTCCTACCATGTACCGCAATTGCCGCCGCACCTGCTTCCTCGAGTGCCTTTGCCATCTCGGGCGCAGTTTCCTCTTCCCAGCCCTTGCGGATTTTCACCGTTATCGGAACTTTAGAAGCACGTACTGCCGCTTCCACAATTTTTGCCGCAAGCGGCATATCGCGCATGAGTGCCGAGCCATCGCCCCCACCCGTGATTTTCGGTGCGGGACAGCCCATGTTAATATCAATGCTGTCCGCAAATTCGGAAACCCGTTCCGCCGCCGAAGCGAGCACCTTGGGCTCATGCCCGAAAAGCTGTACCACATGTGGGCGCGGCTCTTCATCAAAGCGCATGAGTGCAAAGGTTTTTTTATCGCCAAACTGCATCGCCTTAGCGCTTACCATCTCCGAATAAGCGAGGTCTGCCCCCATTTCCCGACAGACCTGCCGAAAGGCAAGGTCACTCACGCCGGCCATGGGGGCTAAAATTACTTTGTTTTTAAATTGCATTATAAATCCAACTTCAAATCATTTTCGCCAATCCAACCGATTTTACGGCAGAGTATGCCGAATACCCATGTAAGAACTGCGGGAAGAACAATGGCAATAAGGCGGGGAACTGCCGGAGATATTGCCGGCAAGACCGTGGCGGCCATGACAGAGCATTTCGGCTGCCGTCCGGAAAATATTCGCGCCGCCATCGGACCCAATATCGCCCAGTGCTGCTTTGAAACCGACGCGGATGTGCCGGATGCCATGATCAAAGCACTGGGAGAAGAAACGAAAGAATATATCCTGCAAAAGGGTAATAAATATTATGTAAACCTAAAAGCCATGAATGCCGCATTTCTGCGCCGGGCAGGTGTCCGCCACATCGAGATCAGCGACGCCTGCACCGCCTGCGACACCCAGCGAT
>JAZROH010000086.1:0-3971 GCA_045648645.1 Clostridia bacterium
CTACGATCCGACTTGAATGGAATGTAATTTCTCTTTATCAAAGTGAAGACGGCACGGTGATGCGTGCAGAGGTAAGCGCGAAGAACTTTACCGGCACGGTGGCGGAAAGCAGCGCTGACGAAATCCGTGTTGGTGAAAACAGCTATAAACTCGCAGAAAATCTTTACGGCACCATTACCGTAGGCAAGGAATACACCTTCCTCACGGATGCCGCGGGCAGAATTGCCGGCATTAACGATGAGACAGGTACAAAGAATTATGCATATTTCATTTCTATGGAACAGCAAAAGGGTGTCAGCGGCAAGGTACGCGTGAAGGTCCTTACAAAAGAATCGGAAATCAAGGTTTTAACTGTTCGCGATACGGTACGCTTTAATGAAGAAAACGCCGTTCCTGCCCCGCAGCTTCTTACGAAAACAGAGCTTATGTCCGGCACTACCCCCATTCCGCAGCTGATTATTCTGGAAACGGCGGGCGAAGGGGAAAATGAGGTTGTAACAAGCATTGATACAGCTGAAGACTTCACAAGCAAAATGGACGTAGCAAATGAAGCGGCACGCTGGGCTACCTTCTCCTATGACTACACAACCACAGGTAAAGCCAGTATGTATTTCTATCAGGGACACGGCGCAGATGTTCTCGGCTCCAAGTTCCTTGTAGACCCCGGCATTTTGCACTTTGTTGTGCCGAAAACCACATCCGATAACCCCGATGATTACAAGGTTTTAGGATATAACACCATAACGCATGATTCCCGTTTCTACGATTGTGAGCTTTACGACATCGATGAAAACATGAGCATCGGCGTTATTCTGGAAAAGAAATCTGACTTTGTTGAAACGCTCCGTGACGGTATTACTGCGGTTGTTGCACAAATCGGCAAAGCCTTAAATGATGACGGCGAAACCGTTGTAACCCTTAAGGTACACGGGAAAGAGGATGCTGTGCTGAAATTCAGCGCAGAGGATTTCAAGATTACAACTACAGGGTGCTTTACAACCGAAACCCTTGGCGTATCGATTCTACCGAAGGATTTAGAGGTTGGCGATGTTGTCCAGTATAATGCAAACAATAAAAATGTTGTTACAGGTATGAATGTTGTCTACCGTGCCAACCACGCACCGGCATCAGGGGATAACTTCGGAGGCAGCGAAGGCTGGTTCTATGATGCAAACCTTCTTGCTTGCGGTTCGGTTTACCGTGTGCATGAAAGAGCCTTCTCGCTATATATCGGCTCTTACCTGCGTACCATTCCGTGGACACATAATCAGGACGGCGCTGTTGTCTATTTGATTGAAGACGGGGAAGTGGAAAAGGTAAGCCATGAGCATATCCGTCCTACCGACAGAGTTTTCTTCCATAGAAACAATCCGTATACAACGGTTATCGCAATTTACAGGTGATGTAGATGAAAAAAAGAATTATATCTCTTTTCTTAGGATGCATTCTCGTCTTCCTTCTGTGCCCGCCACTTCTTGCGGCGGGCACAGATGCCCTTATGTATAGCTGTGACTTTGAAAACGGCAGTGAAACCTCGTATTATGCCTACGGTGGATGGGGCGGCGATTATGCAGCACTTGAAACGGATAAACGAAAGGTTTATGCAGGGGATAGAGCGGCAAAGCTTACGTATAATGATGTTGCGGGCTCGGCGTACATCGCAGTTCAGATGCCGGTTACAGGCGGGGCTTCCTATCAGGTAACTGCCTATATTGAAGGGGATGTAACAAAAGGCGACGGGTTTATCATTGAGGTTATGTTTGGCGTGGGAAGCGCCAACTCTAATGTTATCGGCTGGGCACAAACGCCGTGGTATCATACAACCAACGGGGTGTATGTGAAAACAGTGCTTGATTTTACGCTTCCTGCAGAGTGTAATGTTATCATGATTCGTCCGCGGCTTTACGGCGTCGGTACATTTTTGGTGGATAACATCGAAATGCGGCAAACAGCAGGTCCCTTGCCCTTTTATATTGAAACGGATACCATTTTTCATTATACCGGGCAGAAAACGGGGGAAGCAAGAGTAAAACTCGATCCGTATTATGACGAATACACCCCCGAAGGGCAAAGCACAGCCGTATTTACCATCAAAGATGGTGACGTGGTCATTAAAAAAGAAGAGGTGCCGTTTACAGACCATCTCGCTTCCTTCACTTATTCTGTAACGGAGTGCCTGCAGGTAAAGAAAAAGCGGTATGGATTTTCGGTGCAGGTCATTCTGCCTGACGGCACGGTGGCAAAGGAGCACACGCAAGGACTTTATTTATATGACCGCCCGTCAAGGCTAAATGAAAAGGGCGAATATTTTATTGACGGCAAGCGGTTTGATCCGGTTATCGGCTATCACGTAAATCTTCCTGATGATTCCACCCCCGATGAGGATAATGCATTTTTGCAGGCAAAGAAAGCCGGCATAAATGTTGTGCAAATCAGTATGGGCTATTGCCGCTGGGGAGAAGAGGGCACGGATAAGCGAAAGAAGCTTGATCATGCGCTGGCGCAGCTTGAAAAGCACGATTTATACGGCGTTTTCTGCCTTTACAGCTCGCACTCATCGCCGAACGGAAATTATCAATGCTCCGCGGCAGGATGTGAAAGCGAAATTAGCAACACGCGTGCCATGGCAGAAAAACTGGCGAACGAAAAGCGCGTTTTCGCCTGGGCAATCATGGATGAGCCGCTCGGTCACGGAAGAGCCACGGCTGATTTATATGCACAATTAGAGCAGGCATACCATGAAATCCGCCAGAGAGATTCCGTGCATCCCGTCTACGTCGTAGATTTCACGCCTACCTATTTTAAGGATGACCTGAAATTCTGCGATGTGTTTGTGCCGGATATTTACACTACAGACCAAAAGGGGGTTTTCGAAAAAACCACCCTCGCGGTAAATGAGGCGAAGAAGGCGGGGAATAAGCCGATTTATACGCTTGTAAAAGCTTTTAAGAGCGATTCTAATTTTTCCTTTACCACGCCCGATATATTACGGCACGTTGTGTACCAGGCATTTTTGGCGGGAGCGCATGGCGTTGGGTTTTATGCCTTCAGCGATTGCATAAACAAATATGTTTCGGGAACGGGCGAGGATATTCCGATTAACAAGACGGAGCTTTGGCCGATGATGCTGCAGTTTAAAGAGGAAATTCCGCTTTTGTTCAAAACAATTGTTTTGCAGGAATATACAGAAGAAAAAAAGACGGATTATATCCTGCGAAACTACGGGCAAAGGAGCGTTATCCTACCGCTTTGCGAAGAAAGTGCATTCGTGCCGCTGGATAAAAAATACGGCGCGGAGATTCTGTATGGCGGTGCGGAAAGGTTTGTGTATAAGAACGGAAAATATCAATTTTCGGTAGGCGCATTTACGCCGGTTATCTTTTCATACACAGAATCGCTGAAAATATGGAAAAACGGTACTGTGGCAAAAGAACTTTCCAAGGGGCAATATTCGGTTACGTACCCCGCGGGAGCGGCGGATTTATATGTTGCGCTGTACTATCCAAATGGAGAACTCCGAGATTTATTTGTTGCGAAAAATACAACGACGGCACTTTTGGTGACGGTGCCGGAGGGGAAATGGACCATGCGTGCCTTTGCCTTTGCACCGGGTACCATAAAGCCTTTAACAAAAAAAGTGAGCCTGTGAAAACAGGAGGGAAAGCGCGAAGGGACGACCATTTGGTCGTCCCTTCGCCCTTTGGACTGTCGAAGAGAACAATAAAATTCGTTCTCTTCCTGCCTATATTTTGCAAACATAAGATGCCTGAAAAATGCCGAAAAAACGGGGTTTTCTAATTTTGCTGAAAATTTTTTAAACTTTTTTTCGGAAAATGCTTGACTTTTTCTTTGGGGCATGGTAATATATTAAAGCTGTCGCGCCAAGGCGCAGGTTCGAAAAAACTTTTTGAAAAAGTTCTTGACAAACCGCCTTTGGTGTGATACAATAAAAATCCGCCGCTGGATGCGGC
>JAZROH010000087.1:0-7975 GCA_045648645.1 Clostridia bacterium
CATTTTTGATTTCAATGCAGTCTCCTGCACCTTGTTCGCAATGGATTACCGTACTCGAAAAACGATTTATCTCGTTTTCGTCTGCCTTTATCGTTTCAAGCTTACAGTTAAATCGCGTAACCTTGGACGGTTCGAGCTTGCCGCGGAAACACACTTTCTTTGTCCAGTCCATATTAAACGAGCTTTCCGGCTTTTCATTTTGCGTAGGAAGCCTGTTTCCATTTGCATCATATACCGTACCAACTGTAATTTCATCATCCTTACGGTTTTGGCTTTGCAAAATAAAATCGACCTCGAATTCTCCCTCAATGGCAAAGGGATGCGGATTAAACACCATAATCGGAATTGTACCATCTTCCGCTTTCACCTCACCGTCGCAGAGTCGCATAAAGGCTTTATTATAAAGTTTGTCCGTAATTTCTTCCGCATAACTGAGAGTATGGAGCGCATCTTCTTCTGCAGACTTGATTGCCGTTCCGGGGAGGATATCATGAAACTGGCAAAACGCAAGCGCCTTTTTCGCTTTTTGTAATTCCTGTACGTCAAAGTCAAAATCCTGATTCATCTGCACATAGCTTATAATCTTTTCCGTTTCAGCAATTTTATTTTCCACACGTCTGTTTGCCTGTTTAATACGCACCATACTCGTATAACATCCGACAGCAAACGGAATCAGCGGTTTGTTGCAGACCTCAAGATTAGCCTTGTCCGTTCCCTCTATATATGCATCACCTGACGAATGTATAATCTGTACATCTGACTCTTTTATAAATGCATCGATGTTTTCCAGATCAATTTTAGAAGGTCCACCGCCGTGATTGCCGATTCCCCAAAGGCAAAGTCCTGTATCTGTGTCTACCGAAAGAGCACCCTGTACCTTTTCCAATGCTTTTCCTTTTGGCGATGCATACGCTCCATATGCGCCATGTGTCAATAATTTGCTTCCATCGTATCCCTCCCAAAGGAAATCAATCCCCGGAGTAAGCCATGCAGGTCTGCCGATTATGTATCCTTCATATCCGGTTTTCTTAAGAATCTGCACAAGCCCTCTCGAGTGTCCAAAAGAGTCAACATTAAACGCTGTTTTTGTCTCCACTCCGAATTTTTCCTTAAAATAAGTCTGTCCTATCCGTATTTGTGAAAGAAGACTTTCTCCGGAAGGCATTACACAGTCAGACTGCAAATACCAACCACCTACAATGACCCATTTTTTCTTTCGGATAAGCTTCTTAATCCGTTCAAACAGTTTCGGCTCGTACTCTTCAATCCATTCATACAAAAGTGCTTCGTTGTGATTAAATACAAATCCATCATATTTTTCACAAAAATCTGCCGCCACCCGAAAAGTAGAAATTGCTTCTGCGGCACCTGCATTCCATCGCCAAAGCCATGCAGGGTCAAGATGTGCATTACATAGTAAATGAAGTTTTTTCATAACATGTCTCTCCAATTATTTAAATGACAGAAAACGACTCTGAATCTCCGAAGTTACCACAATTCCTTTTTGAAAAAATCCACTGTCGGGATCATTGAGTCCAAGTGCGTCCGGCGTCTTTCCGACAAAGTCAGCACTGCAGCCCTTTATGTCGGCACCTGCATCCGTTATCGTTACAATTGCATAAAGAGGCTTGTCATACGGAATAACGTGGCGAATATCCGGAAATTTTTCATCAATTTCCGCACTGTATTTTCCTAATTCTGCATAACCGGTTCCTACCCACATACAGGAAATACTGTTCAGATTCAAAAAATATGTACCGTCTACATAGTCTAGTGTATCACGATGCTCATGCCCATTAATAGCAAGTAGCACACCATTCGGAGCTTTTTTGAGAATTTCACGTAATTCATCAGCATTTCTAATGGAAGCGTATCCTTCCGTTAAACGCTGATGCGAAAATAAAACAGCAGGATACTTTGTTTCTGCCAAATCTTTTTCAAGCCAAGCAAGCTGTGTATCGGGCAGATACGGAATACATTTGGGGAAATCAAAATAGTTTCCATTTTCGTAAGAGACATACTTCCCGTCCACTTTACCGTAGTTACCGTCCAAAACCACAAAATGTACACCGCCATGGTCAAAAGAATAATAGGCATTTTCTCTGTTCCAGTAGGAAAGAATCTGTATTTTTGAACAAACATCACATTCGTGGTTACCGATTGTATGATAAGTAGGCTTTTCAAAATCCTCATACATTTTCAAAATTTTTTCTTTACCCACTTGCGCAATACCATTTAATGCACTTTGTACATTTGCCGGAATGTTTTGTGGCTTACAAATACATTTTCTGTCTGTATCGGGGTATACATAATCCCCAAGGTGTACAGCGAAATCGACATTTTCCTTCCTGCAGGCTTCTATAAATTCAGCCATGCGCGCTTCGCCGTCATGCATGATATCAATATGTAAATCTGCAAATATACCAAATTTTACGTTCAAAATAATCCCCCCAATCATCTATTTTTATATTACGTATAAGCTTTGTGCCGTCAATCTGCTGTTTGAAAAATTCACAGAAATAAAAGTCCGGCAGACAACACTTTATCCCGTTATCAGCCGGACTTTTAAAATATGATTTTCAAAAAAATCATTACTTGAAAACTTATTTTCCTTGCCGTCTGATTTTATTCTGTTTCAGTTTTCCAATCAGTCTTTGATTCTCAAGAACAATTCTTTCTCCCGCATCATCCGTCATTGCGAAAAGGCGCTGCCTTTTAAAAGAATTGATTTCATATCCACCGTAAGGAATCTGTTCCTTCGTTGGTAAATAACATTCATATCCGTTTGTACAGCTCATGCATAGCGTGTGCAAAAACGGGCTTTTTTCCTGTTGCATCAGGAAAATACGGCTGAACACCTCAAAGGGATATGGTACAAGCAAAACCTCGCCAATTCGTATGATCGTCTGTTTAAAATTCCATTTATCCTCGACAACACCATTCTCTTCATAATGCCAAATAATCCGTTTCATCCGATCCTCCAGCATAAAGTCGACTGCATTTACAGGCGCACCAAGCTCTTCAAGTGTCTTTTGCGCTTCTCTCTTTGTCGGGAAACGGTCATACGGAAGAGTGATATTTTCTGTCACGATATCAATTGTGGGAACTGCATACGAAGCAATCCCTTTCCATGCACGCACAGCATCTTTTCCCGCCGCAGCGCCTACTTTTTCCATTTTTTCAACACCTTGTTCCCCGGCTCTGCTTGCGCCTCTCGGTCCAACATCTCCCATTGCGCCGTTAAAAAATACAGCCGGTATGCCAGTTTCTTTTTCGACATACTCCACCATAACACCCGGCCAATCCCTTGTAATTTCTGTTCCTACCCCGCAAGAAGTCGGATGCGCCCCGTAGTGAATTATGTTTACAATGGGAATGCCGCCCTTCGTACGAAATGCTATCACATGCATTTTGGCATCCATGGGTGCATCCGGATTTTCGCCCAGAATCACGGTACCGTTATGTACCTCTCTTCGGTTTACACCGACAAAACACTCTGTCGTCCCGATACCCATTTCCGCAGGATACAGATTCATTACAGCATTTTGTGAAGCCTTCTGTAACGCCGGCTCTAAAACGTCTTGCATATATGCCGTATTCTCTTTCCCGAAAACTGCCGTGGCCGTTTCAGGGCCGGAATGTGTATGGATAGTGTGGATACATATATTTTGTGGTAAAATCCCTGTTTGGTTAGAAATTTTCTGCCGGTACAGTTCTATCTGCTCGCCATGCAGCATGCATAAATCCAGGCTCACGAGCATTGCCTTTTCTGTTTCACTCCGAAAACAAATTGCACTTGCATACAGCGGATCATGTACGTTTTTGCTTTCCCTTTTCGTCACATATCCAAACAGTCTTGCACCTAACGAAGGTGTGATTTCCTGCCTGGCAAAGCCCACTTCAAAAACGCCCATGCCGAATCGCTCACTTCCTGATTTCTTCTATAAGCTTTTCTATATCTGCATCTGTCATGTCGGGATACAGGCCGGTATAAACAGTTCTTTCAAGAAGATCAAGCGTTTTCGGACACATATCCAGCTGATAATCCGGCACAATATCACGGTTTGCTTCCATTTTAAACGGATCCATTAAAGGATGAATTGATCCGCGTTTTTCCATAATGGCCGTCCAGTTTGTATAAATATGCTTGCCCGTATCAATCGGAATAGTGTTTCCAAAAGAAACCCTATCCGAAAAGGCTTTTGCTTCCTCTTTCGTATCAAAACGCATTGCCAATGTTATGCCTAAATCACCGTCCGGATCATTGGACGGAATGAAGGTGCGTACATCTTTACATGCATCAATAATTGTCTTCTTAATACGACGTAAATCCGCAAGAATACCGTCTAATCTTGAAATCTGCACGCGGAGCACCGCAGAATTCAGTTCATTTGTTCTGTACTCAACACCGGCAAACATAGGTTCAGAGAAAGATTCCATCTGGTTGCCGAAAAATGCCACCGCACTTGCATCATGATAAATCAAAGCACGCTGGAAGAGAACATCTTCGTTTGTTAGAAATGCACCACCCTCACCGCAACTGATTACCTTCATCTGATTAAAGCTGTATGCACCTGCATCGCCGATGGTCCCCAGTCTGCGACCTTTATAAGAGCCACCATCCGCCTGACAGGCATCCTCCACGATTTTTAGGTTATATTTCTTTGCCAGGGCACAAAGTGCATCCATATTGCAAGGAAAGCCCTGAATATGTACCGGCATAATTGCCTTGGTGTACGGCGTAATCTTCTTTTCCGTATCTACAGGGTCGAGCGTAAGCGTTTCATCACATTCCGCAATTACAGGGATTGCCCCCACTGCCACTACTGCCAATGCCGTGGCAATATACGTATATGCCGGAACGATAACTTGGTCGCCAGGGCCAATCCCCAGCGCCGCAAGTGCTGAAATCAGCGCTGCCTTACCGCTTGTCATTAAAATTGCATGCTTTGCGCCAACTTTTTCTTTGAGTTCCGTTTCAGCTTTTTCTGTTTCCTTTAAACCATTATTTACCTTAAAAAAAGTTTTTGCATCAATTACGCGTGCTACCGCATCTTTTTCTTCCTGTCCGATTCTATACATTTTTTTGTTCTCCTTTTATCTATAAACAATTGTCATGAGGGGCGTATAGGTTCTTGCCATAAATAATATTTTATCCCCAATCTCCACGTCTTCCTTGGAAATGGCCTCTACGCTGTTCTTTTGCTTATCAAACAAATATATTAGATTTGTATAATACATAGTGGATTTTACACTTATATCCGATGCCTTATCCAGCTGTGCATCATACAAATTTACATTTGCCATGAATCCGTATTTTGTGAAATCACAGACTTCGCCATAGGACATAAGTCTATCACTGTAATTTTTAAGAACCGTGGTAGCTTTTCTGATTCCGTACATGGAGTCTTTTTCATATTTTGCCGGATACTGACCGCGAAACAGCATACTAAGCTGTACCGCTTTATTATTCGCATCTACCGCACAGTTTATAACGTCGCCCGGCATTATATCCTGAACCCTTATCTTTTCAGGTCGTACGCCGCCTACACAAACCGGATCTTTGCTACGGTCGGTAGATGCTTCCCCGAACAGAACTTCAAAATCGCTCTCAGCCGTTACTGTCAAAGTACCACCGCCCTCAGGACGGATAACAAGCTTTGATATGTTCTCTCCTGTGGTTTCATCCAAAGCAAGGGATACACTTTCCACAAGTGACATTTTAGTGCCTGCGTTCAAATACTCAGTGACCGCGGCTTCATCTCGTCTATCCCAAACCAAGACGGAAACCACCTCGTCCTCTCCGATATCATAAAGTGCGATATCGTCATATATTTCAGTACCATCCGTTCCGTGTTTCATCGAATCCCAGCTTTTTGTGTAGTAATCCTTTTCTTCCCCGGAACCCGGCAGAACAAAGATAACCGTTTCGCTTCGAACAAGCCAGTTTCTTCCGAAGGCTTTCATATTGCCACCTATGAAGATTGTGTACTCATCCGTTCCGTTGTCCAGCTTGTAGCCCGGCTTAATGTATGCATCCAGGCTGAAATCCTCTACTCTGTTTGGACTATTAAAATTATGTCTATAGTCTGTTGCTGTTTCAACAGAAGAAATCTTTTCGCCGTTTTTCTCATATTTGATGAGTTGCTGATTGATTACGCCACCGCTTTTCAGCGGACTTGTATCTGCCAGAATTTCTGCCGCATCCCCATCATGTCCGTTTAGCGTCACCTTTTTCGTGCAGTCCAGTACTTCAACCTTACCCTCATGGGTGAAAAGCCGAAGTTGCGGACGGGGATCCAAGCCTTTTGTAAATGCGGCGTTCAAAAGCCACGCATAGTACGCGGTCGTTCCGACTTCCGTATTCACCGCCGCAACATGACCGAACATGTCAAGAGAAAATGCCGCCTCTGTTCCAAGACGTGGCATCTCAAACCCCGGCATTTCAAGAAGGGTTTGTGTCACGGGATACTCCGTTTCTCCTACCGTAACGGAGTCCGTAGACGTTTCTGAAAGCGTCCCCGTTACAATATTGCTCGTCAAAACAGCTTTGCGGTATTTTCCGTTTGCACTCTCTGCCAAAGACAGTATATCCCATTCCTTGCATGCACTTACATCTGCCGCCGTTCCGTCGGAAAGTGTAAACACAGTGGGAATCGTATTATTAAAAGAAATACTTCTCACTGGTGTGCGGTTTTCAAGCACACTGACCGTCATCGTAGAACCTGCAACCCGTTCAACAACGTAGTTTTCATAGCTTTCCACGATAACATATTCTACGCTTCCGCCTTTTGAAATCAGCTTCACGCTTCCCGTTTCCGGCTGAAGCGCCGCCGCAGAGGGCGTCTGGGGCTCGCCGTTTACAATCACCTGTGCGCCTTGGATGGAGATTCTCTCTGTTTTCGCATCGCGCTCAAAGCAGAACGTGTTGCCGGTTGTCTCCCCTAAAATTTCGTAGCTATACACCGTTTCGACCGTGGACTTAGAAGTTAAAGCCAGCATGGAAAGGCTACCGTCCGCCTCTTCCTTTACGTAAGCCACAATATGTTCACCGAGTCTTTTGTCTGCATCTGTCGCACCGATGGCTATCGTTTGCCCGCTTAACACAACCTCATCCGTGTGAAGGCTTCTTCCCGGTGCGGCAATTTCCTGTGCATAGGTTGCCGTAACCACGCCTTCCATAAGCTTTATGTGCAGATAATATGAAAGCGGCGTACGAAGCGCGTCCTCTTCAAATGTATAAGAATCATCACCGTAGCTTGTAGGCTTCAGCATTTCCGTATCCAGTACATTGTAGAGAAGCATCGCCATATCACCGCGGCATAATTCTCCGCCGCCGATTTCGTCCACGCCATTTAAAATTCCCAGCTGCACAGCACAAGTTATGTATCCAGCCGGATATCCACCAAGTGCTTCCGCTTTGACAGTATACCCAAGAAGATTTACCACCATTTTAACAGCTTGATGCCCTGTTACAGCTGCATCGGGCATAAACTCCGTTTCACTTACGCCGTGTATAATGCCGAGACTATACGCTGTCGTAACATAATAGTACGCCCAATGCTCGTACGGGACATCCGCAAAGCAGTCCCGTTCCTCCTGCCAATCACCCATACCCATGGCACGGACAACAATTGTGGTCATTTCGGCACGGGTAAGATTGCCCGCCGGGTCAAACTCTCCCGTATCCCGCCCCTCTACGATGCCGAGGTCGGAAAGCACGGAAACGGCTTTTTCGAATTTCGTTCCCGCAGTATCCGGAAAGTCTACCGCCAAAGAAGATATGCTTCCTACCGAAGTGCAAAGAAGCACTGCTGCCAGAATCATACTCCAAAAAATTTTATGTATCCTCATTCTGTTCTCTCCTATTCCGAAAAAATGTAACAAATGTTCCCCCAAAGTAAATAACGATTCAATTCGTACTTATCTAAACGCATGTTGCATCCTTTCAAAGATGTAAAAGTCGGATCGTAGC
>JAZROH010000088.1:0-7880 GCA_045648645.1 Clostridia bacterium
ATGCCCCTTCTCGCTATGGAAAAAACCGGCTTTTCCAAGGAACAGACGATTGTGCTCGGTGACAGGATTTATACCGATATTGCCTGCGGAATACGCGCAGGTGTGGATGCGGTTTTGGTGCTTTCCGGAGAAGGTACGCGCGCGGATGCAGAAAAGGCAACGGAAAAACCGACCTATATCTATGCAGATATTGCGGCGTTTGCCAAGGACGTGTTTTAACGCAAAATAGATGTGAAACTGCAAAAACGGCAGAACGTACGCTCTGCCGTTTTTTATGTGCGGAATACGTAGGGAGGAACATTTTTATGATGAAAAGGCACTTTACAAAAAAGCTCTTTTGTGCTATACTGTAAAAAAACAGGAAGGAAAAATGAAAATGTTTAAAAAAATTACAGCACTGTTTCTCTGCATAGTTATGGGTATAGGCATGACAGCCGGTGCGCAAACGCTGACGCGGGAGGAACTGGAAAAGCTACTGGAAGGATATGGGATTTCCATTTCGGATAATGAAAACATAGAGTATCATGCCATTTATTCCCCTTCAGCACCTGTCCAAAATCCGGATGCGGTTTCGGCAACCCTGACGTCCGCAGGGCTTGAGGTCAACGGTATTTACCAGCAGAGTGTTACGGCGTATAATATTTTGGACAACAATTACTATAAGCTTCGGGATTTGGCGTATGTGCTTTCGGGTACGGAAAAGCAGTTTGAGGTAACATGGGATGCGAGCCGCAATGCCATTACCCTTTTAAGCGGCAAGGCATACACGCCCGTAGGCGGCGAAATGGAAGTGCCGCAAAAACCGACAGGGTTGCTTTCACGGAAGCAGAAGAGAGACGCGGTCCCGACTACCGCCACGGTATTTCTTGATGGGAATGAAATTGCACTGAAAGCGTATAATATAGAAGGAAACAACTATTTTATGCTTCGCGATTTGGGACAGGCACTGGATTGCAGCGTGGAATGGGTTCCCAACATGCACTTGATAAGAATGGACACAGCTTTTGGGTATGTGCCGGAGGACACGCCGGACAGTTATGCATTACATCGTTTTGACCCGATGCTGATGAATACTGAAGCGTCGTATGTACGAAATTGGGATTCGGTTTCTCCGGTGCAGCAGTTTTCCTATATGGATGAGGGGCTCGGCTATGCCTATGTGGAAGAAAATATGTTGAAAATCACCACGCCGTCCCGCATGTTGGAGGCTAGATTCATATATCCGCTTATGGAAGAGCCGCTTTTAGGAGATGTAATCGCAGACGACGAGGGGAATTTCTATGTGGTTTGCGGAAGGCGAAATGACAGCGAGGATACGGATACAGATACAGTATTTATTTCCAAATATGCGCCGGACGGCTCCCACATCACGACTACCGGATTTAGGGGCGACAGCGTCATGGGTGAAAGGGGACGCACGAAAATTCCCTTTGATGCAGGCAATTGTGCTTCGGCACTGCATAACGGAGTTCTTATGGTGAACTACGCCCGCGAAATGTATAACGGGCACCAGTCCAATAACGTAATCGGTGTGCATACAGACACCATGCGGCCGGTGGTTTTCGATGATGTGTGGGATATTCCGTATACCTCGCATTCCTTTGCACAGAGCGTTATTTGGAGTAACCTTGCAGGCGAATTCGTATATGCTGACCAGGGGGATGCCTATGACCGCGGGTTTGTGATTACAACGGAAAGCGACGAAAAAAACATTTTTCATTTCTATTTGCCGCAAAATGCAAATTACAATATGTATATTGTAAACAAGACGTATGCCCAGATGGGCGGCTTGGGTGAAACGGACAGCACCATGGTTTTCGCCGGTGCGTCCGCAAAATCCATCGGAGCAGAAGCGGAGAATGAAGCGCAGAATTTATACATTCAGTTTTTCGACCCGAATGCGGAAACGGTGGCAGCCTCCATGTTTCGGGGCGGGACTGCGCGCAGCGGCAGCACCGCCACGGACATCAACGATAACAACAATGCGCCCATGACCGCTGTGACCGATTATGGCGTCATCTGGCTGACGGACTATACAGACAGAGATGTTATTTCACCGCGCATGGTGCTTGCGGAAAACCGCATTTTCCTGTTCTGGACAGAAGCGGATGAAGACTATGCGTGTACCGGATTTTATATGGAAGTGGATGAAAACGGTAAGGTTTTGACGCCTGCCACCTCTTTGGGACGACAAATACAAAATTCCCATGAGGCACCCATCTATCATGACGGGAAGCTCTGGTGGGCAGGTGCGCGAGACGGTTTGCTGCGGGTATATAGTCTGGATATATAACATAGAATGGATTTACGGGGCGGGAGCGCATCTCCTGCCCTTTTGTTGTCTTATATTTTTGAAAAAAAGCGGGAAATCTATTGACTTTTTTTGAAAAAACATGTATGATTTAGGAAACGATTTATATCGTTTAAAACAATTATTTCTTTTTTAGGAGGAAAACCATGAGTAGAGTACAGATTCCCTTGGAGGAATACAAGCAGAGAGTCAAGAATGCGGCTGCAAAAGCTGCAGAATGGGGTCTTGACGTTCTGGTTGTAAACGGCAATGAAGCTGATTATGCGAACACACGCTATTTCAGCAATTTCTGGCCCGTGTTTGAAAGATGCGGCGTTGCCATTTCCGCAACAGGTAATGTTGCGTTGATGGTAGGTCCGGAAAGCGAAATTTTCGCTTCCGACTTTGGCGTAATTGACGATATTTTTGTATTGCTCGAATACCGCGAATCCGCAAATCCCGCTTATCCTGAACTTAAACCCCAGTCTTACAATGATGTATTTAAGAAGCTGGGCGTAACCGGCGAAAACATTCGCATCGGTGTAGCAAGCTGGCTGGATACAAACGTTGTTATGATGGAAGGTCTTAAGGCCGCTTACCCGAAGGCAGAAATCGTTCGTGCCGACGATATTATGGTACAGCTTCGTTCCATTAAGTCTGACAACGAAATCGCATGCCTCAGAGAAGCTGCCCGCATTACCCAGAAGGCTACGGATGCTGTTATTAAGGCAATCCGCCCGGGTATGACGGAATTACAGCTTGTTGGTATTGCACAGAAGACTATTTACGAAAACGGTGCAGAATATGAAGGACTCCCCATGTACTGCTTCAGCCAAAAGAGCACCAAGCATGCTATCTCCCGTTCTTCCTACAAGGAAATCCAGATGGGTGATATCGTACAGCTTAACCTTTCCGCAAAGGTTTGCGGCTATTCCCCCAGCATCGGTATGCCGATTAGCATGGGCAAGCTGACAGGCGAAAAGAAGGAACTGGTTGAATTCGGTCTTGAGGCGCATATGTGGACAGAAAAACAGCTGCGTGCAGGTGTTCTTTCCGGCGATGTTGCGAAAAACTTTATTAAGTTCTTCGAAGAACACGGCAAGCGCGAGAACTACTTCTACGGACCTTGCCACGGTCTTGGTCTTATCGAGGTAGAAGCGCCCTGGATGGAAACCATTTCTGATTATGTTCTCCAGAAGAACATGACCTTCCAGATTGATACATTTGCTATGGGCAGTGACTTCGGTCTTCGCTGGGAAAAACCGATTGCCATCACCGAAACCGGTGTTGACATGCTGAGCGACCAGATTGGCACAATTTACGAATTAGAATTCTAAAAAGCGTAAACGGCAGTACGGCTGATTGCCGTGCTGCCTGTTTTATATGGAGGACTTAAAATGGATAACGGTAAAAAATTATGGGTATTTCCGGACCTTGAAATGCCGGAAAAAGGTAAATTTGAAAATATAGGACATGAGTCCATTATAATTTTGAACATGAATGGCGTGCCGGCAAATATAAAAATGACATTGTATTTTGCAGACCGCGACCCTGTTCGGGATATTCCGCTCGTGGTTGAAGCTGACCGTGTGCGTTGCCTCAGAACTTATAATCCCGACGATTTCGGCGGCTTTACAATTCCCCCGCTTACACAGTATGCCATCCGCATTGAAAGCGACGTGGAAATTGTAGCACAGTACGGAAGACTGGATACAAGTGACCAACCCATGGCGTTCTACACGGTAATGGGTTACTCTTCTTAAGGGGGAAATGAAAATGGATAAAAATAAAATGTATGTTATCATTGGTGTAGACGTGGAAACGGACGTTGGCAGCTTTACCCCCTTTTATGAGGGCGTGAAAAACGGCGTGCCGATTCTCCTTGATTTATTTAAAAAGCACGGCGTTGCCGGTACATTCTTCTTCACGGGCGAAAGTGCAGAAATGAATCCCGAAATTGCAAAAATGGTAGCGGAAAGCCCCAGTGAGGTCGGCTGTCACAGCCTGTATCATGAAACTGTGGGGGATGAGCTGTTCCCGCTTCCCGGCGTAAAACCGCTTTTGCCGCACGAGGTACGTCCCCGCATTGAAATGGCAACAAAGCTTGTAGAAGAAGCCTCGGGCGTGCATCCCACATCCTTCCGTTGTCCCCGCCTTTGGGGTTCCACGGCGGTGGTAAATGCACTGGAGGATTTGGGGTATACTTCAGATTGTACCTATCCCATGTATTTCTATCGCGAACAGTTTGCCCCGTACCATCCTGCGAAGGATGACTGGACAAAGAAGGGCAATATGAAAATCGTGGAAGTACCGAATTTTGCGGATATGGTGATGGAATCGAATGACCCGGGTCTGGAACGTGACCGCGACCAGTGGCCGCAGTTTCGCACAGAAGGCGCAGAATTTGTAATGAATAAAATTCACGGTTTTGCAGATTTCTGCGAAAAGAAGGATTTACCCAAGGTTATCTGCTTGTATATCCATCCGTGGGAATTCTGGCCCATGGAAAAAAGCTATAACTTCGGGGAAGCTACGGTAATTCCGGATGATTTCATTACGAAAAACTGTGGTGAGGTTGCCACAAATGAGCTGGATAAGCTGATTCAGATGCTTCTGGCGGAAGGTGCAGAGTTTGGAACGGCAAGCGAAATTGCCTCTCTTTTCTAAAATTGAATTTTTTAAAACAAAATGACGGGGTTTCTTCGGGAAACTCCGTCATTTTATGCTTATGCCATTTCGATTTTTTCTGTTTCTGCCATAACGCCGTCAGGGAAAGAAACGGTGACAGTTATCGTATCGCTTTCCGGCAAAGGCGTGCGGACAATTGCCCTGCCCGCAAAGGGACGGGCTTCAAAATGAATTAAATTGCCGTTTGCGTATTCACGAAACAAAAGCATGGCATTTTCCTGTTTTGCAGAAAGTGTTGTGGCATAGGTGCCATCCGCATTGCGGACGGTAGAGGTAGAAGCCACGGAATATATATAGGGGATAGACTCTGAAAACGGTGCGCTGCTTTCTATATAGGTATGCAGATTTTCGGGATTTTCAGGCATAGGGTTTACCGGCGTATCTTCTGCATCCCGAATTTCAAAATGCAGATGATGACCGCCGGAGGAGCCTGTGCTGCCCACCGTGCCGATTACTTCGCCCTGCCGCACAGCTTGCCCTTCTTCCACAAGCACACTTGTCATATGCCCGTACCGGCTGATAACGCCGTCGGGATGCATAAGATACACATAATTACCGTATCCGCCGCCACAGCCGCAGGAAGAGGCTTTGGGATAGTTATGGGAACAGTCTGCAGAAGCCGCCAAAATCACGCCGCTTTTTGCGGCTAAAACCGGCTCGCCTGCGATGCGGTTTGCCTCGGGCCCCGCAATATCAATCCCCTTGTGATAGCTAAAGGAGCGCTGCCCGAAACCTGAACTAATATTATAAAAATCTTTTACAGGCCAGAGCCATTGCTCTTCCGCGAGTGCCGCGGGGGAGAAGAGCATAAGCCCGGCTGTTATGAAAGAGATAAAATGCTTTTTCATATTGTTTCCTCCAAAATTCGACAAAATGCCTTATAAGTGTACCATATTTTCTTCCGTTTGTACACCCCTTTTTGAAAAAAACACAGAAATTTGTTTTTGTATACTGTTTTAGAGGACTAAAGATTGCGGTTGATTTTCTCCCAGAGCGCATCCCAATCTGTAGAGGACAAATCAAATGCAGAAGGAGATGGCGCATCTTTATGAAGCTTTTCGAAGGCTTTGGTGACGAAATCCTGAAAAAAGGGAGAGTCCCCCCAGAGCGAAAAAAAACTCTTGTTCAGTTAAAAGGACGGAATACTTCCCATCCGTTTCATAGCCGGAGCATGTTAGAATTTGTTCACGGCGCATATCTGCTTCTTTCATCTTTTGTACCCCCAAAATAAAAAAGTGCACAGCCGAAACCGTGCACCGAAAAACGCATGGCTCGACTAATGCGACTTAGCTGCTGCATAACAAGTTCCAGAAATGCAACGAGTGAGCATGCATTTTTACCAGAAGGTAAAAATACACTTCTGGAACTTTATTTATTCAGCTAAGTCGCAAAAAATATTCTACCACAACAAAGAAAAATTTGCAAGCGTTTCGTGAAAGAATTTTAATGTAGCATTTTTGAAAAAAACACAGGATTTTGTCTTCTTACATGGAAAAGCGCCTTTTGAAACTATTTTTGTGTTTTTTACAACAAATCGTATAATTTGTGTAAATACATAGAACTATCGAAAGTTGAAATCTTCCTTTTTCAGGGAATTTGTGTTGACTTTTGTAAACTTTTGTAGTACAATATAATGTAGTTAATTGGATTTTAATGTTTGATTTAATGAGGTGTAAAGATTGGCTGAAAAGAAACTTGTAATATCTTCAAAAAAATATACGGGTGAAACTGCGGTTGTTTCTGCAAGATTACCCCTTGATTTAATTAAAAAATTGGATGAAATATGTGATGCAACAGGCAGAACAAAGAATGAAGTTATTCAGATGTGTTTGGAGTTTTCTGTTGATAACATTGAAATTGAGGGGTAGTATACAATGGATAGCCATATTATAATTTTCAAAACTGAAGATGAGCAAATAAAAGTGGATGTCAGGTTTTATAATGAATCAGTTTGGCTTACCATCGACCAGATGGCGGAACTTTTTGAAAGGGACAAGTCCACTATTTCTCGCCACATAAAAAATGTATATGCAGATAAGGAATTGTTACCTAAGGCAACTGTTGCAAAATTTGCAACAGTTCAAATTGAAGGGGACAGAGAGGTTGAGCGAAACCTTGATTACTACAATCTGGATGTCATTATTTCTGTTGGATATAGGGTAAAATCTTTGAGAGGTACACAATTCAGACAATGGGCTACAAAACGACTTAATGAATATATCAGAAAAGGTTTCACAATGGACGATGAGCGCCTGAAAAATCTTGGTGGCGGCGGATATTGGAAAGAACTATTAGAAAGAATTAGGGATATTCGTGCTTCAGAAAAGGTGTTTTACAGACAGGTGCTTGATATTTATGCAACAAGCGTTGATTATGACCCTAATGCTGATATCTCAATAGAGTTTTTCAAAAAGGTTCAAAATAAAATTCACTATGCAGTGCATGGACAAACTGCTGCGGAAGTCATATACAACAGAGCTGACAGCGAAAAAGAATTTATGGGTTTGATGAGCTTTAAAGGTACAAGACCGCATCTTTCAGATGCAAAAATTGCAAAAAATTATCTCGACGAGAAAGAACTTCGTGCGTTAGGACAAATTGTTTCGGGTTATCTTGATTTTGCAGAAAGACAGGCTGAACGCGAACAACTTATGACAATGCAGGACTGGTCTGAACATTTGGATAAAATTCTTACAATGTCGGGGGAACAATTGCTGATTGGAGGCGGTTCTGTTTCGCATTCACAGGCAATGAATAAAGTAACAGAAGAGTATAAGAAATATCAACAAAAGACATTAAGTGAGGTCGAAAAAGATTATTTAGAGGCTATTAAAAGTATCGAAACAAAAGCTGACAAAAACTGTTAGGAGAATATAAGAAGGCTATATTTGAAATTAATGCA
>JAZROH010000089.1:0-5224 GCA_045648645.1 Clostridia bacterium
TTTTAGCCCGCGCCGGTCTTCGCCCCATTGTTTTGGAACGCGGTGCATCCATTGAAGACCGTGAAAAAAGTGTCCGTCGTTTTATCACCGAAGGCATTTTAGACCCCCAAACCAACGTGCAATTCGGGGAAGGCGGTGCCGGTGCGTTTTCGGACGGCAAAATTGGTACAGGTGTAAAAAGCCCCCTGCTCCGTTTTGTGCGAAACACCTTTATTGAACATGGTGCGCCCCCGGAAATTGCCTACGACGCACACCCCCATATCGGCTCGGACCGTTTGCCCGCCGTTGTGAAAAGTATTCGCGAAGAAATAATTGCGCTCGGAGGAGAAGTGCACTTCTCCTCGCAAATGACAGACCTGCGCCTTACGAGCGGGCGCATTTTTGCCGTAGAAACGCCTGATGCAGTATTTGAAACAGATGCCGTACTTTTAGCCGTAGGGCACAGCGCAAGGGACACCTTTTCCCTGCTTCGAAAAAAGGGCGCAAATATGATTGCCAAGCCCTTTTCCATCGGTGCACGTATTGAGCATCCCCGCCTTGCAATTGACAGCGCCCTGTACGGCGAAAGTGCCTCCCTTCTTCCGGCTGCGGAATACCGCCTTGTATGTCATCTGGATGACGGACCTTCCGTTTATACCTTCTGTATGTGTCCCGGAGGATACGTAATTCCTGCCGCCAGTGAAACGGGTGGCGTTGTAACAAACGGGTACAGTCTGCATGCCCGTGACGGCGAAAATTCAAACGCTGCTGTGCTTGTAGGCATAACGCCTGACGATTTTGGCACTGACCCCTTTGACGGGGTACGCTTGCAGCGCGAAATCGAAGAGCGTGCCTTTCGGGCAGGTGGCAGCACCTATAAAGCACCCTGTCAGCGGGTGGATGATTTCCTTTCCGACCAAAGAAGCCACGCTTTTGGAAGCGTTTTACCCACATACGCCCGAGGCGTTGTGCCGGGGCATATCGGAGACTGTCTGCCGGCCTTTATTACGGATGCCATGCGTGCGGCAATCCCGAAATTCGCAAAGCGCCTTGCGCCCTTTTCCATGGGCGATGCGCTTTTGACCGCACCCGAAACCCGCAGTTCCTCACCGCTTCGCATTCTTCGCTCCGAGGATGGACAGAGTAACCTTTCCGGACTATTTCCTGCCGGAGAAGGCAGCGGGTATGCCGGCGGCATTATGTCTGCCGCTATTGACGGTATCGGCGCGGCACTTTCCATTATTGCTAAAGCCAAAGCTTAATAAACAGCAGGGCGGCAATACCGGGCAGACCCAAAGCACCCGCAATCAGCGCGGTTACGGGATTTATGGCAAGACTTACGCCAAGCGCACCGCCAAAGGTATTTAAAAGCAAAAGCCCCGCCCCGCCAAGCAATGTGCTGATGCATATACGCAAAATAAAACGAAGTGGTTTGCTAAGAAGCCGAAGCAGTAGCAAAAGCAACAAAAAGCCTGCCATATAAACAAGCACTTCCACACCAAGCTGCATGTCCAATCCCCCTTTTTGTCATCTATATGACCCCAAAATGGAATTTATACCCAAAAAGGATACGTTAAAATGCGTTTTTAACGTATCCTTTTATGCATGTCTGAAAATTTTGTCATAAAATGCGACAGACCGCTGGTGAGGCGGCCTGTTTAAAAAGGAGGGAAAATGAAAAAAGTTTTGTGTATTGTATCGGTTACGGTACACGTATTATAATATCACAAATCTGTACAAATTGCAATAGTAAAATATGCACAAAAATATTTTTAATTTTTGCCAAAAATTCACATCATTTTCTGTTTTGCTCTGCAAGCACCTTGTCAATAACACTTGTTCCGTAGAAAACATATACAAACGTTACCGTAGAAAACCCTAATGCCGCAAAAAGTGCTACAAACGCAACATTCACAAAATATAACGCCAAAAACAGGGCAAAAACGCCAATACTCAGCAAAAATATGAAAATACACTGTGGCAAATGCCCCATCGTAAGCTGTAATGCCGTTCTTAGCATTGCACCCAGCTTCATATCAAAGGTAACCATCAGCGGATAAAGGAAAAAGTGCATCATAAAATAAACTGCAAGCATAATGATGGCAAGAAAACCGAAAACGGTTGTAGCAAGCGGCGGAAGCGGCATCGTGCTACCGTGCATAAGATACAGGCATGCTGCCGCTGTCAGCATTACCAAAAGCACAATGTCCAAAATAAACAATCCAAATCCCTGCCGGAAATTTTCCTTTGTCTGCGACCACAAATCATCCCACACCCATGCATGGTCCTCACGCGAAAAATTCCGAAGTACGTACGCATGCCCCGCGCTGACGGGTCCTGCACCAAGAAAGCATATGAGAAAAAACGTTAAATAAATACCCATGTAGGTGATAAATGCAGGGTCATCAATCGGGCTGAATACCCCTTGCAGAAAGGTTGCCAGAAAAAAATAAAGCAAAAACACGGGCACGCAAAGCAGCGTATACGAAAGGCTGAGGGAAACCACCCGCCAGAATTTACGAAAATAAATTTCGAAAAAAAGGAAAAGCCCACGCTTTTGCGGCGCATCCTTTTCAATGCCGCGTCCCGGTTTATCAAAATGAAACATCCAAGAAAATCCAGCCATAATTTATCCTTTCTTTTCCGTCAGTGTTTCCACTGCCCGTCCGGGTACTGCACCTATATTTTCCCCGGGCGTATTCCTATAGTCAAAACTGCGGGTAAACGCGCTAATATCCCCCGCAAGTCTTTCCAGTTTTGCTTCCATATGGGCATGCAGCTTTTCATAGAGTTTCGCATTTCCGCGCCCCATTTTAGAGGAAAGGGCATAAAAATGGTGCAGACACACGCCCTCGGAAGCCAGATATTTTTCTAAAAACTCCGGCTCTTTTTCTAAAAGCCACACGCAGTTTTCCAAGCATTTATCCATCTGCCCCGCCACTCTATCGCAAACAGCGCAGGTGCTTTTTCTGCCTTTAGGCGGTTTCTTTTCTTTTGCAAACTCTTTTTTCACAGTGTCAAGCCGCGTCTGAAGTGCCAGCATGAGAGGCAATTTTTTAGGCATTTGCAGCATTTCCTCGCCGTGTGCACGGCAAAAGCCTTTTTGATTTGTTTCTATGCGCACATTCGGCTCCATCACTGCCGCGCCCATATAATAGTCAAGCGCACGGGCTTCCAGTTCATCCTCCAGCTTACAAAGAAAGCAGCTTACATTTGCCTCCAGCGCTTCCGTCAGCGGAATTGTGTAATTATGCTCTTTCATAGAAGCTTCCTTTCCCGTACCGTTTTCATAAATGCAAGAAAATACAGTAAAAATGCACTAAGTGCTGCGAATACAGGCAGCCATTGTACGATAATCAAAATGCCCCTATGCATATCATCATAAAACAGGAGCACTGCCATCACACAAAGGGAAACAAGAACGGTTGCGGCTTTGCCGTACCAGTTTGCCGCAACAACAATTTTCCTGCGGTATAAAAACAGCCCGCCCACAAACATCAGTATTTCCTTTGCCAGAATTACGCCTACTGCTATCGGCGGCATCCGGCGGCAAAACGCCAACGATACGAGCACCGTCAGCTGCATGCCCTTATCTGCCAGCGGGTCCAAAAGCTTTCCAACATCGGTTATCATATTGAAGCGGCGGGCAATAAACCCGTCCAAAGCATCCGTAAAGCATGCGGCTAAAAAGATGAAAGCCGCGGCATCAAAAGCCGCCAGATGAAACATATATGCCGCAATCGGAATCATAAAAATCCGAAGCATGGTCAGCAAATTTGCTATGTTCACGTTTCTTCCTCCGTTTTTCAGGTGCTTCGGCTAAGCCGTCGCAACCGACAAAATTACCCACTTTACATTTTTGTGTATTTTTATATTATAGTACATTTCTACGGATTTTGCAACTGTTTTTATGATTTTTGCAGATAAAAACAGTAAATTCTTGACCTTTTTGTAAAAATTGTGTATACTATTACGCGAGGTGAATTTTTATGAATCAACATTTGCGGTATGCACTAAAGCTTTTCGGTGAGCGCATGTTCTTTAATCTGGTGTCGCTCATCATGATTCCGGTCTTTATTCCCATTATCGGCTCTTTTGCCTTTGGACCTGCGCTTTTTTCCATCATGGTATGCTCTTTATACCTTGGAATTGCCTTCGATATGATTTGGAAATTGGGGCGGCATGACCGCCAAAGCTATGCCACAGAAAAACACTACCGCCTAAAGGGCATGGTGGTCGCGGCAATAAGCGAGATTCCATTTTTACTTTTTTACATTTTGCTTCTCTTTTTCCCCAGCATGCTTCCCTTTTATCGCGTCGTGTGTATCGGCACCTACATGGGCTTTGTGCCCCAGACGCATGTGACTGCCGGATACGGGCTTGTTCTTCTCATTATGCCCGCACTTTCTGCGATTGCATACCTTGCCGGCTATAAAAAACCAAACGAAGAAAAAGAAAAGCTTTCCCATAAAATTATGTATAAAAAGAACGAACGCTAATAAACGTTGAAAAAGGGCTGTAAAAACTAAGGTTTTTACAGCCCTTTTTTATTTTCGATTATTTATTGGCTATGATTCTATCCATGATTACCGCAGCTTCCGCACGGGTTGTGTTCCCCAGCGGATTAATGGTGCCGTCCGCATTGCCTTTTATAAAACCCGCACGAATCATCGCACATACAGCGTCGTACGCATACGGAGCAATAGTACCGACATCCGAGAAGGAGGACATATCTGTCCCTTCACCGGAAAGCTGCATGCCACGCGCAATAATGGTCATCAAATCCTGACGGGAAATTGGCGTTTCAGGCGCATACAAATTATTACCGATGCCCTGCAGGATACCAAGTGCCTTCCCGATTGCCACTTCCTTTGCATAATGGGATGCCGGGTCTACATCCGTAAAGTTTTCGGCTGTATCTGCCGTAAGCCCAAGCGAGCGAACAAGGAACAATGCAAAATCACCGCGGGTTATTTGCTGACCGGGTCCAAAGCCCGATACGCCGATTCTGTTCGTAACGCCTTTTGCGTCAAGGGAAATAATTTGCCTTCTTGCCCAGTCAAAGCCCGTGAGGTCTTTGAGCGTGCTTCCCGGGAATACTGCGCCGTCAAATGCATTTGTTTCCAGCTTATAAAGCGGTGCGGCGCTTTCTGCAAGGGTTACCTTCAGTGTTCCGTTGCCTTCTACCGTACCTTCGTCGCCACGAATAATGGTTGCTTTAAAGTCGCCAACCGAAACGCTGCCG
>JAZROH010000090.1:0-20753 GCA_045648645.1 Clostridia bacterium
ATAAGTGAAAATGGTTATAGACATTACTCTATCCACCAATATATGGATTTAGAAGTCATCCTGCGTTTGCGTGCACTTAATATCAGTATTGCCCTTATTAAGCAATATTTAAATAATCGTAGCAAAGAAGACTTTGTTTCCATTTTAGAAAGCAAACGCCAAGAGAGCGAAAAGATTATTAAGGAAAACCAAGAGATTTTAAAAATTGTGCAATCCTTTTCTGCCAAGGGCCATCCGTATGACAATGCTGTTATGGAATGTTATTTCAAGTATATGAAGAAAGAAGAAACTGACAGACGTAATTATCAATCTTTGAGAGAACTCAACCAAAGTCTTTTTACTTACATAAATGGTTTTTACAATGCTGTCAGACCTCACTCGCACAACAATGGTCTTACTCCTAACCAAAAGGAGGCGATGCTTATGTCTGTATATTTTTTTCTCTTTTTGCTGTCTACTTTATTGACATTGATCCATCATGAAATAAGCTTTAATTCTTCGGCGGTAAGTGCATTCGGATGATGGTGTGGACGGTGGGACTTGTCGGCTAAAGATTGTATCGTTCCATCGTAGCGTTTACGCCAGCGGTAGATGTATTGGCGGTTTGTTTTGTTGCGGATAGCAGCTTTGGTCAAACCATGTTTTAAAGAATATTCAATTAATGCTTGCCTAAACCTCTTATCTTGTGTTATAGTGTTCATAGCGAATAGATTCCCTTTCTGTGTGGTTTTGGGTGGTACTTAAACTTTAACACAAAAAGTTTCTATTCGCTATTATTTTATGCAGAACATACAATTTCTGTTATGAGCTATGCTCGTAACAAAATCGCATGTAGTGTAACACATCTATTGTAAACCTACAAAAAGGTCAATTCTTTTATCTCTCTTTTTATTGATATATTCTCTTCTTTTTGATATAATCTATTTTACGGCAGGATTAATGCTGCGCCTTTATTTTTCATCATATGAAGGAGCTACCAAAAATGCTCATACAATCCATTCGTACACTTTGGAAGGAGGACCCCTGCTTTTCTCTTAATCGCCTGATATAGGAGAACAATATATTTTTCTGCATTATTTAACGCCCGTTAAAATTTTAGTGGATGACGAAATGGTTTCCGCCGCTGCGGGCAGTTGTATCCTATATAATAAGCATGCACACCAAATGTTTGTGTCGGATAATTGTACGCTCTCGCACGACTGGTGCCATTATGGGCAGGAAATAATCCAGCTTAAATTTGAAGAAATTATTCTCTCTATTTTACGCGACACATCGCAAACGGAAAGCACATCTCCGTTCCTTCGGAAGTCGACAAAAGAATGTGTGGATGCACGTGCACAAATTTTACGCACCTCGAGTGAGCCCTGGGATGTTCCCAGAATGGCTGACCTTGTAAATTTATGTCCTTCCCGTTTTCACAAGCTTTACACCTCCATATTCGGTATTTCGCCACAGGCAGATTTAATCCGAATGCGTCTGGAACATGCCGAGCTTCTTTTGTTGCAAAATCTCAGGTACACGAGGTTGCAGAAATGTCGGGGTATAACAACCCGTATCACTTTATCCGTGCCTTTAAGAAAAAAACGGTATGACACCCGGCCGATTTGTTTCCGCGTCACAAAAAGGGCAGAAAACATAATCTCTGCTTATGGGGCAATGATTTCGTTGTTCCCCCTTCACACCCATCACTCTCGATATAGTTCTTGGAAGCGGAGACGGTTATTACCATATTTGTATTTCAAATTCGCATACCTATCAAATATCAACGGCGAACGATTCGTGTAAAATAATAATTGGCAAAAAAAATAAGGAAAATGGCAAAAACCACTTCCCAAATCATGCAAAACTTATTATGTTAATTGGCCGAAAAAACAATATATGGAGAAAAACACCTCCGGTTCCCTTCGTCAGCCTGTTTTTAAGGCTCTTCGCGAAAATAAACTGCCGAAGGAATGCACAGAGCATTTAATCACTCTTTTCACCGCTAATTTAACATACGGTATTCCCTCGGAGACATGCCGTAGGCTTCCCGAAACACATGGTAGAAAAAACTGCTGTTTTCATAGCCGACCGCATTCATAATTTCACAAATAGTCATATCCGTATCCTCTAAAAGCAAAACCGCTTGACTTAAACGCCTTTTTTGCAGAAGTTCCTTGAAGGTATACCCCGTACTTTTCTTAATTATTTTGCTCATATTCGATACAGACTGCCGCAGACTTCCTGCAAGTTCCTCTAAATTCGCATCTTTATAATGTCGGTTAATATATCTGACAGCAGTATCCGCCATAATATCCTTGCCTGAAAGAAGTGAATCCTCGCCTATGGTTTCTATATTATTTAGCAGGTGCAGAAAAATCAAACCCATGGTAAACTGATTTATATTCTCTTCATTTTTTCCATACATTAAGGACTCTATTATATTTTCCATCAGATTTTCAACAGCAGTATTCCCTGCCGATTTAAAATGCAAATATTGCGGCTGTTTTTCATGGATGCGCAGCACGCCGAGCAAAAACTCCGCCAGTACATTTTCTCTGTCATTTCGCATCATGGTAAGCGGAATATCAAAAAATTCTGGTAAAATAATAAAGTTTATGGCAATATCATCAAGTCCCGTTTTTTGAATGCTGTGGCGCACAGCTTGGTTCATAAACAGAATATCCCCTGCCGCCATCGTTAATGTTTTGCCATGAATCACATGTGTAATCGTTCCTTTGCATACATACATAATTTCCACGTAATTATGTCCGTGCGTGGGAAAAGCAGTAAATCGCGTATGTGTGCGAACAGTAATATATTTCCCTAAAGATAAAAGTTTACCGCTTTCTATATCAAATCCGCTTTGGCTCGTATACAGCGTTTTGTTAATTTCGTTATCCGTTAGGATCTTACGTTCTTCGTCCGATATTTCCTTTAATCTATTTATTACCGCCTCTCGCATTTTACCACGTCCTTTCGGTTTCATTATACTGTATCTCATAATAAAACGCAAGCATTTTGGAAAATTTAGTCCTATTTTTTATAAAGCTACGTTCTTATCTTTTTTGCTTCTTTACCTTATAATTAAAGCAACACAGCACAAAATTAAGGAGGATTTTTATGTTGTATCAAGAAGCAAAAAAGCGCTACGCCGAAATCGGAATCGATACCGACAAGGCGATTGAAACGCTGAAAAACATTCCAGTTTCCCTGCATTGCTGGCAAGGCGACGACGTAACTGGATTTGACCACGACGGTCCTTTAACCGGCGGCATTCAGGCAACGGGTAATTATCCCGGAAAGGCAAGGACACCCGAAGAGCTTATGGCAGATATGGATGCCGCCATGCGCATAATGTCCGGCAAGAAAAAGCTCAATCTTCATGCCTCATATTCCGTTTTTGAAAACGGAGAGTTTTGCGACCGCGACAAACTGGAACCGAAGCATTTTGCAAAATGGGTTGCATTTGCAAAAACGCGGCATATGGGGATTGACTTTAACCCCACCTTCTTTTCCCACGATAAAGTGAAAGATAATTTAACTCTTACAAGTCCCGACGAGGATACGCGTACTTTTTGGATTAACCACGGTAAAGCCTGCATTCGCATTGCCGAATATTTTGCGCGTGAAACAGGCGTCCCGTGCGTTATGAATATTTGGATTGGTGACGGCTTTAAGGATATCCCTGCTGACCGCTTAGGTCCGCGCCTTCGCTATAAGGATTCCCTGGAGCAGATTCTCTCCGTCGGGTATGACAAGGATTTAGTCAAGGTTTGTGTGGAATCCAAAGTGTTCGGCGTAGGCGTGGAAGCCTATACTGCCGGTTCTGCTGAGTTTGCACTTACCTTTGCAGCCACGCATGCCGGTTGCCTACCGCTTATGGATAACGGACATTATCATCCCACAGAAGTGGTTTCTGATAAAATTCCAGCTCTCCTTGCCTTTTTCCCTGAAATTGCACTCCACATTACGCGCCCCGTTCGTTGGGATAGCGACCATGTTGTAATTTTTGATGATGAAACGCGCGAAATGGCAAAGGAAATTGTCCGCTGTAACGCTTTAGACCGCGTACATATGGCACTTGACTTTTTTGATGCAGGCATCAACCGTATTGCCGCGTGGGTTACAGGCTTTTCCGCTTGGCAAAAGGCTCTTTTAAATGCCCTTCTCACGCCCCATTCGCTTTTAAAAGAATTACAGGATGAAAATAATATGACAGCGCTCATGATGCAAACGGAAGCGCTGAAATCTTATCCCTTTGGCGAAGTCTGGGACGAATACTGCCGCGCATGCGGTGTACCCGCTGAAAAAGATTGGCTGCAGGAAATCCGCGCATATGAAGAAGCTGTCCTATTAAAAAGGAATACAGGCAGTGTTCCGCCTGCAGATTTCATCACGATGTGCAAGGTCATTGGTGCTATGCCCGACTATGTACAAGGCGGTGGTGGGAATGCCTCCTGCAAGCATGGGAATAACTCCATGGCAATCAAGGCTTCCGGCTTTGCTATCCGAGATATTACAGAAAACAGCGGCTATGTAAATGTGGATTACAAGAAAATTCTCGCATACCACACAGCTGTTCCTACGTCGGAACTGGAAGAACGTGAAAAGAACGCAACGCCCTATACTTTATCATGTGTGCAGTCGGTCTCTGGGCTTCGTCCTTCCGTTGAAACCGGATTCCATTCTTTGATGAAGAAATATGTTATGCACACCCATCCCGTTTATACGAATGTTCTCACTTGTGCCGAGGGTGGCGAGAAACTCGTAAAAACAATTTTAAAGGATACGGATTTTGTCTGGATTCCGTATATCAATCCCGGATTTTCCTTAACACTTGTTATCGACGAAGCGATACAGAATTATAAAAAAGAAAACGGTGTGTTCCCCAAAGTTATCTTTCTCGAAAACCACGGTCTCGTAACTACATCGGACGATGCGGAAGAATGTACAAAATTGCATATTACAGTAAACAATGCTATCAAAGAGCATCTAAAGCTTGGCGACTTTTATACAGGGCTTACTCTAAGTGAAGTAAATGGTGTACTTAGCTTTAAAGCACACTTTATCAAAGACTTTCTGGCTAAATATGGCACAGACTTAATAGATAGCCTAGCACTTTATCCGGATCAGCTTGTATACTTAAACGCCGGTATCAAGGACGGAAAGATTGCCTTTTATGCTGATACAGCAATCTTTAAAACAACACCCGGTGAAGCTGCGGCCATGCTCGAAACGTTTGCGGCATTTGTCTATATCATCGACAGCATCCACGCTTCAGGGCTCAAGGTTCACCCCATGAACAGTGCCGCCACTAATTTCATCAATAATTGGGAAAGCGAAAAGTACAGAAAGGCTATGGCAAAACAAGGATAAGTTATACCTTTAAAGCCCTCAGTAAAAACTTGGTTAACGTAAAAATGACCGGGATGTTCGTTTTTGGACATCTCCGGTTATTTTAATAGCAGTATTTGGAGGAGTCAGATTACACAGAGTTGTATGGAGCGTATTCTCGAAAAGAGAAAATAATGCAGTGTCACCGAAGAATCATTTTAAAGTCCTTGTATATGCACAATGGCAGAAGCACTCCGGCATATGCAGGACGGGCAATGTGCGAAAGATAAGATGTATCTTCCGGAATATAAATAACCATAATAATGACAAAGTGAATCTGCCGGAAAATCGACAGATTGCAAAGGACCGAATCCTCAATATATGATAAATCTTGCATTAGGGCTCGCCCTTTCCTTCTCCCGATTATATCGTAGCAAAATTCATCAATTTGATTTGACTTTACTACCCCAAAAATGCTATAATAAAAACAGAGGTGAGTATTTTGTGGAATGAAGAATCCAAAATCAAAAAATACAGCATCCTTCCCGGCACATTCGGTATTTCGTTTAAAGAAAATTTATCCCAATGCGATATGCATTGTCATGATTTTTGTGAGTTTGAAATCTTTGAAACCGGCGCAGGGACGCAAAGTATAAATGGTATAGAGTACGACATCAAACCCGGATGTGTCGCCTTTTTAAAACACGGAGACCTTCACCATCTTGCCCCACATGCATGTAGTCCCGTAAAAAACATAAACATTTATTTTGACCAGACACTTTTACGCAGTGAAACATGGAAAATCCTGCACACTGTCAATACCCCACTCATTATCACACTATCGGCCGATGAACTTGCACATGTAAAAGAAATTTGCACTTGTCTTCGTTCTGCCACCCGACATCACGATATTAATATGCATTATATTCGAAGCGGACTCGACTGGCTGCTTGCGATTCTTCTGCAAAAAAACAGCGAAGAAAGCTCTCGTATTTCCTCTGTAAGCACGCCGATTTATGAAGCAATTACATATATTCATAAAAATTTTTCAAAGCAAATCACGCTATCGGACGTAGCACAGCAGTTACATTATGCACCGCAATATTTCAGCCAGTACTTCCATAAGGCTACAGGTATTACATTTCGTAAATATCTTCTGGATACACGCCTTAGGTTTGCTATGGTTTTATTAAAAATGTCTGATTTGTCTGTAACTGACATTTGCTTTGAAAGCGGCTTTACATCTCTTTCTCACTTTTCCAATGCCTTTTCCTTAAAATACGGTCAGTCCCCCAAATTTTTTCTCGGGCAAACACAGTCGCCTGAAAATATAAAAAAAACAAAAATCCAACTGAAGTAATGGAAAGAGAAACTCCTTCTTTTGTATTATAATAATTTTGAATACAGAATAAGGAGTTTTTTATATGAAGAAAGTTGGTTTTATAGACTATTATCTCGATGAATGGCATGCCAACCAATACCCCAAAATGATACATGAAATCTCGGAAGGACGAATGGAAGTGGCATATGCATATGGTGAAATTGACGCGCCTTCCGGGCGAACAAACGCGCAATGGGCCAAAGAAATGAACATTACCCTCCTCGAAAGTGCTGAAGAGGTTATAGAAAAAAGCGACTATATCATCATCCTCGCGCCCAACAATCCCGAACGACACCCGGAACTTTGCAAAATCGCAGAAAGCTGCAAAAAACCGGTTTATATTGACAAAACTTTTGCCGAAACCGCGGATGCTGCTTTATCCATTTTCAAAGGTTATGACATCGGCGGCACGCCCTGCTGGTCAGCATCCGCACTGGCGTTTTCCGATGAGCTTGCCGAATGCCGCCGTGATGGCATCACTGCCATTAACAGCATAGGTTCCGGATTTGTCCAGACCTACTGCATTCATCAGATAGAACCAATTGTGCAGCTCATGGGCACGGAAGCGGAAAGTGTAACGTATTTCGGCCATGAAATTTACCCAACCTTTGAAATCCGTTTTGCAGAAAACAGAATTGCACGTTTCACCCAATGTCCCGGCACAAAATTTTCTATGCAGATTGCCTATTCCGACGGTAATTACCACAATTTTACCGTACAATCTCCGTTTTTTAACCGTTTAATAGAAAAATTAGTTCTCTTTTTTGAAACCGGTGAAATTCTGGTTCCGCACGCACAAACGGTTGCCGTTATGGCAATCCGCGCCGCCTGCTTCAAGGCAATGGAAACACCTTTTTCTCCCGTGAAAATACAGAGCGGAGGGGCAAAGTGATGATATATAATGCAGATTATAAAAAAATTCAAGAGGATTTAAAAGCCCTCGGTGTTAAAAAAGGAGACGACCTACTGGTCCATTCCTCCTTTAAGTCCCTTGGAAACGTAAATGGCGGAATTGAAACTTTAATCAAAGCGCTGCTTTCTTGTCTCGGGGAACGTGGTACTTTGCTTATCCCCGCTTTAAGCTACAAAACCGTGAACGCCGAAACCCCGATTTTCGATATCCGCACTTCTCCTTCGTGTGTGGGTGCTGTCAGCGAATATTTCAGAACATATAAAGGCGTAGAACGAAGCATGAATCCCACGCATTCCGTTTGTGTGCTTGGCTATCGGCAGGTAGCATACATAGCCGGAAGCGAACAGGATAATGAGCCTGTAGGCGAGAATTCCCCCTTTTACAAGCTTTCTCAATACGGCGGAAAAGTTTTGATGCTCGGGTGCGGCACAAAGCCCAACACATCCATGCACGGGGTGGAAGAACGGGCAGGCGCGCCGTATATTTTAAGTCCTGACGAAAGAGTGTATACGCTCATTGACAAAAACGGAAAGGAACACAGGCAACCCTACCGCTATCATTATATATCCCAAAACGGCTTCAGGCAGCGCTATGACAGGCTGGGAGACCTGATGGAAATTCAAACCGGAAAAATATTAAATGCAGACTGCCACCTGATTGACAGCCACACCATGTGGAAGGTAGGCGAAGCAAAAATCAAAGAAAATCCCTATTATTTTGTAGATAAACAATAAAAAAACCGTGACGAAATGAAGACATTTTGTCACGGTATTTTTTATTTTAAGTAAATAAGAGAAATATCGAGTTTGGACATCAAAGAAGAGGCGAAACCTTTTCCCATATACGTTCTGCGATCGCTTCCATGCCACGATCTCCCGGATGTCCTGCCACGCCGCCATGTTCAAAAAGACCATAGGCACGCATCTCTGCATCATCGGAAAGGTCCTCCAGCATAACAAACGGATGTCCGTTTTCTGCCGCAAAAGCTTCTGCCGCCGCATTTGCCGGATGATGATAAAAATCTCCTGCTACAATGATTTTGGCATTCCCTCTCGGGTTGTGATAGGCAAGGAGGGTTTCGAATTCTTTTTTGAACACAGTCTCGTCGAACTCATCTCTCGGGCAATTTGCCCCCAGCTTTACAATCAGAATGTCGGCGCCAAATTCCCGAGCGCCATCAAACTCTGGCATAAGCTTACTGCCGTTTTTATATTCGCATTCCCATATAGCCGCCTGACTGATGCAATAGGCAGCGGGCTTTATCTTATCAATTTTCGCCGCCAGCAAATGCACGTAATCCTTCTCCATTGCGGATGCAGCCATGCCCCAATTCCGGTGCCAGCCAATATCTGCTTTTTCTTCATGCCGTGTAATCGAATTTCCTAAAAAAGCAACACGAAGTGCCTCGCCTTCCCCGAAAAAAACAGCAAACCGATTATCCCGCAGCTGGGTCTTTGCGGAAACTTTTGTATAAACATCTTCCATTTTTAAAGTCCTCCGTTCCGTAGCCATGCAAGCATGTTTAAGGAAAGTAAATTCCAATTTTGAAAACCGGGGTTATTTACCCCTTCCCCCGTTTCGGGGTCATAGTATTCGTGCATTTCTCCATTTTTTTCAATATCTTTTCCAAACATAAGAATTGTTTTTTCTGCGAGTTCTTTCGCTTCCTGCGAAAATCCGTATCGCCGAAGTCCGTCAAATACCATAAAATTAGATATCCCCCATATCGGTCCAAGCCAGCAGGACGGATTCCCTGATTTCACAACGCAGTACATTTTTTCCATTTTGGAAAGCGTGCGGACCCCGTAAGGCGCGAAGAAAGTGCGCGCATCCAGATAATGTCCCCGTACCATTCTTTCTGCCTGTTCTTTTGTTGCAATTCCAGCCCACATAGGAAGAAAACCGGACCAGACGCCGATACGCTGAATCAGCGTATTCCAATGCCTCGGGCATCCTCCATGCAACCGTGCGCCGGGCTCGACGGGAAGAAGATTTACATCTGCGCTGTAAAAAAATCCGTCCCGTTCGTCCCAGAGATGCTCCTGTATAGCATCATATAATGCTGCCGCTTTCTCTTCAAACGCCTTTGCCGTTTCTGTCTTTCCGAGCTTTTGGGCAAGGCTTTCTACCGCCAAAAGCTCCCGATACATAAGACAATTCAGATAAATGGAAGCTGAGCTTTTGTTGGGTCTGTAATAGGTGCAGGGGTCATTATCTACGCCAATGGCAAAATCATCATACCATACAAAAAGTCCGGATTCGTGCTTACAATTTTTCTCATAGTATCCTATGTATCTTTCCAGTGCTGTAAATCCTTCTTTAAGCCAGGATGCATCAAGCTTATTTTTCTCCGTAATATAAAGCGCATGCTGGGCAAGGCAGGGCTTATGAATATTGGTAACCTTTCTGCCCACCCAGTCATTCGCCGTTTCTTTTGGTGTTACATAAATCGGGACCGCGCCCGCTTCATCAATAAACTCCAAAAAATTTAACACACAGCCTTTTTCATATGCAAGGCGTTCTTCCATCGGCACAAATTCACCGAGTGCCAGGTCTGTCAGCCAAGAATCCCAGTCCCACAGAGAATCTGCATAACAACTTCCCGGCACCATAAACGGATAACGCAGCTGTCCGTTCGGCTCCCGAAAACACATTTTATACTTTTCCCTCGTATATGCTTCAATCTGCTTTCCGTATTTTTCGATTTCTGCCGATACCATACTTTTTTCTCCTTTTTAAACAAGCTTTACCATTACAGCACGCAGCGGCGGAATACATATCTCCGTCTCTGCACGCACAATACGCTCTGCCCCGTCCGGGCTTTCAAACAGCCTTACATCCTTCTTAAGGGTAAACCGTTTTTCTTTTTCATTAAAGTTAACCACAAATTGTGCATATTCACCATTATAGCACCATTTGCTCGTCAAAAGTCCCGCTAGTTTTATTTCCGTGCCGTTTTTACGCCATAACGTAAATTCGTCTGCATTCTCAATTACCTCCGGCTTTTCCATTCTTCCATAACGGAGATACGGTTTTCCCTTGCCGCGTCTCCAAGCATTCAGGTGTGCCACATAATCCCAGAGTGCTTCCTGATTTTTCGGCGAGCCGAATGCCCAATCCACACACCAACCCCAATGGATAACGCCGTCAGGGCCTAAAATAATGCTGAGCATATTGCCTGCCGTGAAGGAATAGCCGATTGTGTAAGCAAGTCCTTCAGGCGATTTCTCTAAATCAAGTGCACTGCCGATTCCACAGCTATTCCCCGCAAAATTATTTGTGTATTCATGGGTGACATAGGAAAGCGCCGGAACAGGTCTGCCGTAATAAAACCACTTGAAAAAGCGCAGGTCATTAAAGGGAAGCTGTGGGATAAACGGCTCTGCCGCCGCCCCTTCAGCACCCAATATCATTTCCTTGCCCATGCTCCGTATTTTCTCGTTGGCACGTTTTTGAATAGACAGCATAGCATCGTTTTGCCACTTGCCGGGTGCACCCGGATGCCCATGCGCTTTCGAATAACAAAACTTGCTGTTTCCGCCCCAATCCTGGTCGAAAAACTGACAATAATCCACGTCCGCTTCCGCAATTTTTTCAATTTCCCGCACCGCAATTTCCGCTGCAATTTCCTGTGAAGGGCAAATTTCATAGGCTTTTCGAATACGCCCTAAAGTCTGCACATCTTCCAGTTCTCCCTTGGAAGAAACGCAAAGATGCGGCTCGATGTCCATCTTTGGTGCCGTATTTTCCGATTTATAATCAGGAATCAGATATGACTCTGTCGTCCAGCCGATACCGCTGCAGTATACCCCAACAAGGTTGCCCTTATCATGGAGTGCTTTTACTGCCTCGGCAAAGCCTTCCTCTCCGCCGAACGGCGGCCAAACAAACGGCGGCGACCAGGGCGCTGTGCCTTCCCAATGCATCATCAGCGCCATCACACGGCAACCGAGTCTTTCTGCCATATCGTTTACATACTTTACGCCCTCCGCAAAAGGATAATAGCAGTTCGTTGCCATATTCTCCGTGTCTTTTACCCCGCGGACGGAATAAATGATAATAACGGGAGAATCATCCATCCAAGCGGGAAGCATTTTATTTTCTTCTATTTTTTCAGGGCAAAGTGCACTGCTTTTGTACCAACTTCTGTAAATCTCAGCCGCATCGTGCCAATCCCCATCAAAAATACTGATTACGATATCATACGGTAGTGTATAGTGCCCCGTATTCCCGCCGGAAAACACTCTATGCTCCATGCGAACAAGAGCACTTTTCGGTTCCTGATACACTTCAAACTGTTTAATGTTTGCCTCCCCGTCATGCGCACCGTAATACAGACTTCCCTGTGGTGATAAATATGCCATAAACTGGGTCATTTCACTTCGCGGATACAGTCCCATGCTGCTGTCATTTTCCATAAGACCATATCCGATTTCCCTGTACCGTGTGGTTGTATATTCTTCCCGAATCGCCAGATCCTCAAAGATACCGCCTTCCACAATAGAGGAAAATATTTCAGCCTCTCCGCCGTTTCCCTTTAAATCGTTCGGTAAAAGCAGGCTGCCGAAATCCACCCATTCGACAATCTTGTCTGTATTATTTTCAAAAGACATTGTAAGATGCAACATGCCGTCCGTATCCAAAAGCGTATACCGGACCTCTGCATTGAAATTCTCCCCGCCAACGGCTCGGAAAGTGAGAATAAGCGCATTTCCTTCCCGCCTTGCCGAAACGCTCTCCGCATCTTTTGCGGAATACCGTACCGCTTCTCCGTCCGCATCCAAAAGCTTCACAATAAAAATCGGTTCTCTTTCGCCTTCCGCCAAAAAAGACTTGCTTGCATTTCGTATAGAAACAATCGAGCCGTTTTGCTCGTCAATTTCTATATGTAACTTATCTGTTTGAAATTCTGTCATACACCATTTCCCTCTTTATCTGTCAGTCTTTTTCACCAATGTAAGCCGGTTCCATATCGGCAACCCCATTTTCCCATACCATAACTTTAACAACATAGTCATCCTCAGCTGAATATCTGGTAAGGTCAAAAGTGATATTTTCCAGATATTCTCCCGCTTTATAGGTAGCCGTTGCCGGAACTGTAACGGATTCCACCAACACCTTTTTAAGGATAAGTGAATTATTTGTTCCCTTTGCATAAATAGATTTAAGAACTGTATAGTTTTTGGAAGTAGCTTCGATATTGCTCATAATCAGCGTAGCCTTACATTGACTTCCTCCTTCCGCCTTTGTATCTTCGGCAAAGGAAACCGTATCCACAGCTTCAATTTTAATATCGTCCCAAAGCACATAGCCAGTATGTTCGGCATATCCGCTTGTCCGTCTTTCCCCTACGTCTGTCGAAAGACAAATATACATGTCGCTAGACTCTGCTGCACTTCTCCCTACAAAGCAGAAAGAAACATCAACCCAGTTATTATAGGTACTTTCTGTCCCTCTCATGATCTCATACGCCAACATTTTGTTTGCCGGTGAACCACCTAAACCAACACCGATAATAGTTCCGATATCCTCCGCTAAGTTTCCTTTGTGCATATACACTTTCGCTGAAACACGGTATGTTTGCCCCGGGAGCTGGTCATTAATGAGATATCTTACCCCCCAAGCAAGCGAAAAACCTTCTACGCCACTATTCGGATCATTGTACGGGTTAATCATTTTCAACGCATGTCCCTGATTTGCAAGTTCAGGATATTTTTCCGTATCGCTTACTATCGCCATCATATGAAAAGTAGTGTTGTCATCCGACGCGTAGGTATCACTTGCAAATTTATTATAATCATGTACTCCGGCGCCTCCGTGCTCCCACATACCACCGGGAGAATATGCCCCCGGAAGTGTTTTCTCGTTGCCATCCTCGACCACTGCACCGGTTTCAAATCCACCGTGTGTGCAAGCGTACTTAAGCTGTGCCTGCGCCGCCTCAATTTGTGCCTCTGTTGCCGCCATTGCTGACAAACATGTGCCTCCTGCCATAAGCAGTACTGCCAATACAACTGTTCCGACCTTCATCCATAAATTTTTCATGCTAAAACCTCCTAAAATTTTAAAAATCTTTTTTGTAAGTTTTCGCAAGGCTGTCATTTTTCTTTGCTTTCTTTTTATGCCTTTGCCCTTGCACCATTTCCAGGGCGGAACGATGCAAGGGCTATGGTTTTATTTATTCTGCCGCCAGAAGAGAAACGTCTACGGGTGTTTCCGGCGTTATCTTATAAAACGCCGCCTGTCTCCAGCGCAGTCTGTGCGGAAGTGTACCTTCGCCGACTGTCGGGTCTTCATCGCCGCCCGCCATAAGTTCTGCGGTATATTTGCCGATTGTGACTTTTCCGTTATCGCTTGTAAGCGGAATGGTAATATTCTGACCGGGCATCGGGTCATAGGAAGTATTGAGATCCAGAATAATCATATAGATGTCTTCCCCATGCACCCATGAATAGTAGGAATATTTTTCACCCTCAAAGGAGCTGAATGCAGGATATTTATCCAGTACAAAGAAGTCTAGCGCTTCATCAAGTTCAAACTCCGCAAATTTCTTAAGCCCGGGGCCGAGTCTCGTGCGCGGAAGCGGAACTGCCGTTCTCGTTGCCGAATCACGGAATGGGTCAAGGAAGGAGTAAAATGCAATACCGATGGTATCCTGCAAAAGGCTCTGGTATGTCATATGCCGTACTTCATCTGCTGTGGGGAAATACACCCCGTTAATACCCGCGTTCATACCCCAATAGAAGGTCTGCAATACTGCAATTGTAGGCTTCTTGTCTGCATTTTCCTTCAAAAGCTTCATACGCTTTCCAACAAAGTCTACCGGAGAATTTGCGAAAGCATTTTCACCGATATAGGGGTCGTGAGTCGTAAGATCCGCCCGTTTTGCTACCGTAGAAAATCCGGAAGGTGACGCTTCGTTTGTAATAACCAGATGATACGGGTCAATATCGCGGATTACACGGTAGGTATCATGCAAATCCTCAGCGTATGTTGCACCGATTGTAGTGTAAGGCTCGTCAGAGGTAAGATACCCGAGCATTGCCGGATGATCCTTTACTCTGCGACAGGCATCCTGCGTATTGGCGCGGTTATTGATATGTCCGCCTGCATCCATGTTTAAGTACGTACAAAGAATGGCTTTCATGTCGTGCTTTTCACAGATATCGAGAATATCTTCGAGCATTGTGCCAAGTGTTATATAGTCCGCATCAATAAGAATAGTATTTGCACCATAGGACTTCTGTTCCAAAATTCCCTTTTCCGTACATTCACCGTGATAATAATATTTAGGAACGAAGATTTCTCCGTCAAACTCAATCATATTATCATCGTTTATAATTGTAGGACGATTATAACGGAATACATTTTTTGTTTTTGCACCAACGGATTTTCCATCCTTTGTAAATGCATCACCCGTGATGATATATTCCTGTCCGATGGTTTCCATCACGGAAATGGGGAATTCTGTTTCTGCAATGCCATCCGTAACCTTAGCTTCACCGAGGTCCAGAAGCAATTCATCGTTTGTGGAAAGTGTAAAGTGTACCTTTCCGCCTGCAAGATCCGGGTACGCAGTTGTATTCATTTCCCCAGTCACCTTAACATTTCCGCCCCATTCCGTATAGTAAAACTCATGGTCGGTGAAAATGTCCATGGAGGGTGCGGCGCTTGTGGCGTAAGCCGTCATATCATCCACAAAGAGTTCGCCGTTGCCGTAAAGGCGGGCATACACTTTAAGGAAGTATGCACCGGCAGGTGCTGTAAATTCCTGAATATACTGCGTCCATGTGTCATCCGTCGCCTGCAAATCAGGGGTATCATAGGAGGTTGCGGTACTGGCCATCGTCTTTGTATAGAACTCAAATTTATAGCAAACTCTACCCACTACACCTTTTGGCTTTAAGAACGTGCTTACCACATAGCTTGTATTCGGGGAAATCGGCACAAGGTAGCATACCCACGGATTTCCACCATTATCGGTTTTGATATGCACGGCGGAGTTTCCCGTATGTGCGTCCTTTGTCAGTGAAACATAGCCTTCCTGCCAATTCTTATAAGAAAGCCACCCTTCGCCTTCCGGCGTATTATTGCTTTTTATTTTTTCAAAGCTGCCGTTTTCGATAAGCTCCAGCGCCCCTTCGTAAGGGTCGGGCATCGTGGTCGGTATCTGATTTTGATTTGCCGCCTGATTGTTTTTAAATTCTGCCTGCGGAACTGTCAGCGAAATATCATCGAAATACACAATACCTTTACCAAACCAACGCAACAAAAGGGACATGTGGTGTGCATTCTTGTCCAGCGTAATGGTCCGTGTGTATTTTCTCCATTTTCCGATTTTCGGCGTAAATCCAGTAAAAGAAACGCCCTGCAAGCCTTTGTTATCCGCGCTGTATACCTCAAACTTAATCTCGGCTTTTGCCTGTTCGCTCATATCTTCTATCATAATAAAGAAGGTAAGCGTGTATGTTGCGCCCGGAATTACGTTTGTAAAGGTTTGCGCACTGTATGTGTTTAAATTGTCGTCTTCCAGTTCAAACCGAAGGGATGTGCCTCCCCGATTAAACTTTTCTTTCGTATACGATGAGTGTCCTGCACTTGCCCAGCCGCCGCTTGCCTCAAATCCGCCGTTTTGTACGACGTCAATCCCCGGCGAATACGTCGCAGCCCACAGGCTCATGGGGGATAAGAGCAAGATACAACTGAGAATAAGTGCTGTAAGTCTTTTTTTCATGTTCGTTTTCTCCGTTCTGCCGTTTTGCCCCGGCTATTTTTTTGCGTTATTTATTCGCCTTCCTGTTCCCAATCTCTGTAAATGAAGTACGCTTTGTGGGTATTAGTTACGAGGGCACGTACTGCAACGTCTCCCTTATAAACATCATCAAGCCCCACAAGGGTACATGCACCGGTTTTCTGATCTACCAGGTATGCCGTGCCCGTCGGGAAGAAGAACAAGGAGGATTCGCCGTTATAGCGACCGGCTTTGTCAACCAGCCGTCCTTCTCCGATAAAGCCGAATGCATTTACCTTTTCTACAATACCAACCGAAACACCCGCGAGATAATAGTTGAATTTATTCTGGTACGGGGTAACATCATCAATACCGCCGTGCATAACATTTTCCGCATAGCTTGCACGGTATTTTACAGAAATTGCGGTTGCTTCCCCGGTAAAGGATGCTACATACTGGATTACATCACCCTGCATAAGGTTTACGGCGTCTAAATACATATTGCCGCGTCCCTCGGTGGGTCCTGGAATATCCTGCACCAGTGTGCCGTCTGCATTCTTGGAAGAATACCAATAGGGGTCTCTTTCAATATCCGCATTTGCCGCCTTGTAGAGACACTGGAAGTCTTCTTCCACATACAGGGACTTCTTAACGCCGCCAGTAGTGAAAATATTTAGTGTAAACGCAATGTCACCATCGTCTGTAAGACTCTTAGAAACCTTCTGTATAACCGCCATTTCTTCCGTCTGCGCCGGGAACTGTCCGCCGCCTGCCGCGCCATCATCCAGATAGCTTACGATTGCACCGGGGACAAAGGTTTCTGCCGTATCATAAAAGTCCAAATCCTTGCACATGTCGTTATGCTCAAACATCAAATAATTTCCCATAGTATATTGATCATCCGCAGCACTTGCTGTTTTGGGAATTAAGAAAATTTTCGTTTGTGCACGAGGTGCAATTTTACCCGCCCAGTTCCAAAGATTACCGCCGACAAATTCCACGGCTTTCCGGAAGATGGTACCGTCAGATGCGACAAGCTGTGAAGAGCTGTCCATTCGATAATCCCAGCTGAAAGCATCACTTGCGGAAGATATCGGATCCAGCGTATTATCCGCCGCCGTTTCAATCATTTTCAGCTTTCCATCTTCATTCACTTCATAGCGAACAAGCTGACGAATGGCGGCTGTTCCGTCCCATATGGGACTGCCAATTCCCAGAACATCATCCTTTGCAGTGGACATGCCGTTTACAGAAACGCGGTCTGCACATTCAAACACGTGCATTTCTCCGTCCTCCGTGAAAATTTTCACGTACATCGTTTTATCCAGTCCACCTTTTGTTGCCGCATTAACAAGGTAACCATATTTGAAGGAACGATTTACCTTCACCTGCGCAATATTGCCGAGAAAGTCCTGATAGAATATAAGGTTTTGTCCAACTGCCAACGGCGCAAGCTGCGAGGGTGCATGTACGCTGCCCGCCAGAATGTATTCTGTGCCGTCTACCACTATGGAATCATCGCTTTTTTCCGTTACAACGCCACCGAACACGCTATCGGAGCGTACAATCTTGCGGTATTTTCCATCCTTGCTGACTGCCATGGAAAGCACGTCATCCGGATATAGGTTGTATGCCTCTATGTGCTGTCCGTATGTATCTGTCATATCGGTAACGAATGCTGTGTCCTCTACATCTATTACCAAAGAATACCCGCTGTCGCCGTCTGCAAAATATACCGTGTTGTTATCATAATGTACGCTTTCTACAACGTAATCTGTATACGATTCAACAATTACCACATCATACGTATCGCCCGCTGCATAGGATACAAGCGTCACACTGCCGATAGCGGGACTTAAGTCTGCCGGCGTGGCACCCGTGGTTAACACCTGTCCATTATATACAATCCGTGCGCCCGATACATATGCCTTATAAAGTGCATCCCCTTGTTCGTATGAAATGCAGTCTGCCGTTGTATCTGCCAGAATATCTTCTGCGGCAATCTTCTTAATCTCCGTCATCTTCGTCGGGAATACTGCCACAGCCTTCAGGTCTTCTTCATTATTTTCTGACTTTATGTACACATCGCATTTCGCCCCGAAGTACGGCTTTACATCAATTGCGCCACAATCTGCAACAAACGAAGTCATGGGCGTACGTCCGCCAACACTCTGGTTAATGAAATATGCTTCCTGCTTTTCAAGTGTACGCGTTGGCAAAGACAACGCAGCGTCATAGGTCGCTTCTAAAATTGCAGTATAATGGCTTACGTGGAAATACTGTCCTAAAAGTGTATTCTCACTTCTTTGATACGCATAGGAATCTTCGCCGTACGTCAGCTTTTCGAAAAGCTCTGTTTCCAATGTATTTTGACAAAGGATTGCCATCTCGCCTCTTGTGGCAAGTGCATCCGCGCGAAGGGATACCCCGCGATACAAGGAAAGATGTGTTGCCTCCGCAAGATAACCGGACGGGTAGCCGCCCTTGGCTTCTGCCGACACTTCATATCCCAGAACAATAACCAACATTTTGATTAGCTGCGCCATGGTAACGGGTTCATCCGGTGCAAACTGTGTTTCCGATATGCCGTTTACAATTCCCATATCGGTTGCCGCCATAATACCCGAATACGCCCAGTGGTCTTCGGGTACATCCGCATATGTTGCCGCTCCCTTGCCGGTCTTCCCTTCCATACCGATAAGGCGAAGCACGATCGTTGTCATTTCCGCACGCGTCAAATTATCGTTCGGTACGAATGCATCCTCCGTTTTTCCTTTCACAATCCCTAAGGACGATAAAAGTTCTACTGCCCTCTCGCTGTTTGTGCCCGCTGTGTCCGCAAATGTAGCTGCATAGGACGGCAGAGATACAGCAAACAGCATTACTGCACACAAAAAGATTGCACATATTTTTCTTTTTGCAAACATACTTTCACTCCATTCAAAAATTCTGACTCTCTTCAAAATGTATTTTCATTTCAGTTAATCCGCCTGTATTTTCAAGAAAGGTTTCAGTAGTTCATTTTTCTCCCGCACTATAACCTTAACAAAATAATTTTTTTCCGTAGAAAATTCCGAAAGGTCAAAGGTGATATTTTCAAGTGCCTGCCCTGCTTTCTTTTCCGAAACTGCTGTTGCAGTTACTTCATCTACCACAAGAGACTCCAGATGTGCAGTTCCGCCAGCTTTAGAATAAATTGCCTTGATGGAAATGTAGTTTTTAGGGGTGCTTTCCAAATTACTTAAAACCAATGTTGCACCGTACTTTTGGCCGCCCTTTACTTCTGCAATTTCTTCAGTGAAGGTAAGATTGTCCACCGTTTGAATTGTAATATCATCCCAAAGCACATAACCGGTATGTCCGACATACCCTTCTGCATTTCTTTCGCCCACATCTGTTGAAAGGTATATGTTGAACCAGTTATATCCCGACTGGCTGTTTACGCCCGTGAAGCAAAATGAAATATCAATCCATTTGTCATACGTATCGGCCGTCCCTGTCATACTCTTATAAGCAAACATTCTGTCACTTGTAACACCGTTGCCTGCACCCAGGAAAACACCGATATTGTTCGCCAGATTCCCTTTATGCATGTACACCTTTGCAGAAACCCGATAGGTCTGACCGGGAAGCTGGTTATAAATTCCATACTTTACGCCCCAAGGCAGAGAAAATCCATCAATTCCACTGGGATCATTATACGGATTGATCATTTTTAGAACGTAACCCATATCAGCAATTTCCGGATGCTTTTCGGTGTCATTCGTTACAGCCATGAGACGTAAATCATTATCACCCGAATTTGTAGCGCAGGTATCTGCGGCAAACTTAGTGAAATCATTTAGACAGCCGCTGTCGCCAACCTGCCAGTCACCGCCGGGAGAATATGCTCCTGCATGTGTTTTTACGTTTCCATCTGCAATTATACCACCGGTTTCAAAACCGCCATGTGTCCGCAGAGACTGCATGCCGGCCTCTGCAGCAGCAATCTCCTGTTCTGTTGCTGCTATGGCCGGAACGACTGCAAGCCCCACGGAAAGCGCCAACGTTGTCATCAATGCTCCAATTTTTGCAAATGTTCTCTTCATGTAATCATCCTCCTAAAAATTTATAGTGTTTTTGTCTTACCCATGTGCGTAGCTACTTTTATCACTCCTCTCCAAACTGTCACACGGGTTAAATCATTGAAACCTTTTCTTCTATAATAATGGTACAATAAAATACGTAGCAATTCAATCGCCGATTTTTACTTCTTTTCGTATTTGTTTTTTACCTCTGCCTTCATATCAGAGCTTATCCGTATCTATTGGAATTTCAGGTATAATTTTGTAAAATGCCGCCTGCCGCCACATTAGGGTATGCAAAAGCGTCCCCTCTCCGGAAAACTGCCTTTCTACGCCGCCTGCAAGAAG
>JAZROH010000091.1:0-28137 GCA_045648645.1 Clostridia bacterium
GTTGTTGTCATAGACGATGCCAAAAAGCAAAAGTTGAAAGAAGTGTTTTGGGATATGCACACAATATCTTCAAGAACCGCAACGGTTTCTAACGGAAGCACTTCCGAAACTGTCTTATACATAACCATTACGACCAAAACAAAGGACGAAATGATTTCGCAGTATGGTTTTAATACAAAACAAAAAGAGGCACTTGAAACCTTACTTGCAAATGTGGACGGATTTATAGGCGCAATGCGAAGCCTTGCGATTTCTGATGCGACGGCACAAGAGATTATAAATACACTTCCTGAAGGTCTTTCCGAAGCGCGAAAATCTGTCGTGAAAAAAGCATGCTCTCTTGTTGGCAAAGTAAACTATTTTTGGGGCGGAAAGTCCTCGGCAGTAGGCTGGGATCCTGAATGGGGAAAAATGAAACTCGTTACTGCGGAAGGAAGCCGGTCAAGCGGCTCCATGCGCCCTTTCGGACTTGACTGTTCCGGCTTTGTAACCTGGGCATTTTATAATGCAGGCTTTTCGGAATCTGCAATCGGCCACGGAACAAACACACAAGCATCAAACGGCTCTCGCATAGCACTCACATCTGCAGAGCCGGGAGATTTAGCATTCCTTGATGACCTGTCCCATGTGGGTATCATAGGGGGCAGGGATGCAAGCGGAAATATACTTATTATCCATTGCTCATCGGGCGCTAACAATGTAGTCATTTCAGCCGGTGGTTTTGATTTTGCGGTCAGACCGAATTGTTATTAGAATAAGTCGGAGGTGTTCAAATGAATACCTCCGGCTTATTTGTGCCTTTAGGCGTGGAAACGTCCACCGGTTCTACTGGGGAGATAGAAAGTTTGGAAGAATGGTTCCGGATTTTGAAAAATCGGGCGATAAAATGGTACATGTATCAATTTTTATTCACGCTAAATAAATGAAAAAAACCAATGATGACTTTGGGATTCAGACATCAAGGTTAGTTTGCGCATCACCGGTCTTGCCGGGGGAAGATAAAATATTAACATGAAAAAATCAAACACACGGCAGTGAATGTCTTATTTTTGCCTCAGCTTTCTGTATTCCATAGAAGTGAAACCTATATACTTTTTGAAGAGACGATAAAGGTAAACTTCGTTTTCGATACTACAGGATAGTTGCATCTTGCCCCCTGCTTTTTATTTTTTGTGGAAAACAAAAGCTCGTAAAACTCTGTTTGCAAATGTGGGCGAGTTTTTATTAATAATAGAATAGTTCATATTTTTTCCATTTTATATCATTGTATAAAAATTTATGTTGTGTTACAATGAGAAAAATCTGTATTATATATTAAAGGAGTTTGTTATGAAAAAAATTGTAATTGGGGCTGACAGTGCCGGATATGCATTGAAGGAAGCCGTGAAAGAATTTTTGAAGTCTCTTGCGGTAGAATTTGAGGATGTGGGCGCATGTTCCGCAGAGGATGGAAAACCGTATTACCAAACGGCGTGTCTTGCAGCAGAGGGGATTCAAAGCGGGAAATATGAGAAAGCGCTTTTGTTTTGCGGAACCGGCATGGGAATGAGCATTGTTGCCAATAAGCATAAAGGGATATGTGCCGCGTGTGTAGAAAGTGTATATGCAGCTACAAAATGTCGCGCAATTAATAATGCAAATGTATTGTGTATGGGTGGCTTTATTGTGGGGAAGGACATGGGAATTCAAATGGTATCGGCATTTTTAAATACCGATTTCACAGAAGGGATGTCGCAAGATTTACATGATTTTCTGCATGCTGCATACAATGACATTCAAAAAATGGAGGATAAATTGTTAAGGTAAGTACCGGTCACATTATATCACTTTTTTAGAAGACGAAAAAATATGAAAGGAAAATTTTTATGCGTATTGAAGAATTAGACAAAAATTTTGCTGTGAAACCTTTTAACCGTGACGACGTTACTTTTTATGACGTACGAAAACCGCCTTTTAAAATTTACGGCCTGTATAATCCTGAGACTGAGCCGGCTTTTATACGTCTGCCACTGTCTGTTTCGGAAGCTATTGACCCGTGGATTACATCTCGTGCGGCACTGACAAGCGGCGGCAGGGTTCGTTTTAAAACGAATTCCCCCTTTATTGCCATCCGTGCCGACATGCCCTCCACAGAGCCTATGAGCCATATGCCGCTGACGGGGTCGGCAAGCTTTTCTGTTTATTTTAACAAAAACGGGCGCAGTACCTATTACCGTACATATAAACCGCCCTTTGATACATTACTTGCAGGGGAAGGCATTACGGACTTTGTGGAATTTTATGATGTTCCCGAGGAAGACATGCGTGACATTACCATCTATTTCCCTTTATATGCAGAAGTAACCAATCTGTATATTGGTCTTCAAGATAATGCCGTACTTTTGCCGGGTGACACATATAAGCGTGAAAAACCCGTTGTCTTTTACGGCAGTTCCATCACCCAGGGTGGCTGTGCATCTCAGCCCGGAAACAGCTATCCGGCTTTTCTTTCACGCCGTTTTGATTTTGATTTTATTAACCTTGGTTTTTCCGGCGGTGCAGATGCATCGGAAGGCATCACGGCGTATATAAGAGACCTTGATATGTCCATGTTTGTATACGATTACGATCACAATGCATTATCGGTTGAATATCTGCAAAACACCCATGAGAAAATGTTCCGCGCCATTCGCGCGGCACATCCTGATATGCCTATTATTATGATGAGTGCACCGAACTTTGACCCGAACCGCGCGGCATGGGTACCAAGGCGAAAGATTATTTTCGACACCTTTATGCACGCCGTGGAAGAAGGCGACAAAAACGTATATTTCATTGACGGCGAACGCCTTTTCGGCGGTGACTGTCGCGATGCCTGCACCATGGATGGCTGTCATCCAAATGACCTCGGCTTCTACCGCATGGCAGACGCAGTTGGTGCCACAATGGAGGTTATTTACAGCCTGGAAGGCTGTCGGCACGTTGAAAGAGAACATCGGATTTACTAGTCTTTGGGTAATCTTCGGGAAATGAGAGATTTTCGTAAAATAACTATAATTTCAGATGTTATTTTCTGCCCACATTCATTGTGAAAAAACTTCCAACTGCTGAATCGGAAAAATACTGCACTGAAAAGAAGATTACCCAGGAAAACGGTGTTTTTGTCTGCAATTCCTGTAAAGAAGATTTCATACCATATAGAGATGGGAATTCTTGACAGCTTGTATTCCTATTAACACACATAACAGCCCTAAAAACATCAAGTTTTCAGGGCTGTTTCTTATTTCTGTTTATTTGAGGTTAAGTTTGTTTTGTAGGTGCAGTATGCTGCTTCTTATATTGCGAGGGCGTTACGCCTGTACGTTTTTTAAATTGTCGAATAAAATGTTCTACGTTATTATATCCGCAAAGGGAAGCGATTTCATTCTCCTTTTTATTTTGGGAAAGCAAAAGATTTTTTGCCTTTTTGATGCGAGCATTAATAATCTCATTCATACAACTTATCCCAAAAATCTGTTTATATAAATTTTGAAAATAACACGGACTCATCATGGCTTTTTTGGAAAGTGATTGAATTGTCCATTCCTTTTGAGGAGAGGTTAAAATTTCCAAACGGAGTGAAAAAAGTGTCTGATAATGACTTTCTGTCGCCTTATCGGTTGCGTCCGTTTTAACAAAATCGGTAGTATTGATGAGAAAAAGCCTTCCTAATAAGTCTAAAATGATTTTACGGGATTTGGAAACAGAAAAATATTCAATGGTTAACATGTGGAAAATATCTTTAAGTTTATCTGATAGTCCGCAAGTAAAAAGAGTAGCAGTAGGAATAGTAAAAAATTTACTATCTTCGTTTGTTAGGAAAAAACGAAAGAAATCATGATGGAATGGCCAGTCCTCCGTCCAGTATTCCATACGTTCGTTTTGATTATAAAAAATGAAATTGCCGGGTTTGGCATGAACATACCCATTTTTTGTCAGCACTTCTGCATCAGATTTAAAGAGTACGAAAAGATGACCGAGTTTTGGATCCAGACGGTCAAAATGGAAATTGTTTCCACAGTTATAGTCAATTTGTAAATTCGTAATTTCCATAAAACACACACCTTTTAAGAAAATGAATTATATAATAGGTCAATTTATTTATATTATATATCATTGGAATAAAAAAAGCAATATGTTAAAATGAATTTGTGAAAAACTTTAAAAGTATTTCGTAGAGGAGGACCGTATATGATTGACAATGTATTTACCAAAGAAGCAAAAAAATATTATGACACCATTCGAGAAGTAGAAAAGAATCAGTCGTTCATTAAATTGCGAGATTACATATATGCAGAAATGAACACCTATAAAGCTGAAAACCCCGATTTATCGATGCTGACATTGCGGAGTGTTTTATATGAAAAACTGGCGGAAAGTTTTGAGCCGGTTCTTTTACCATATTGCCCTTTTTATTTTGAGATGGGAATACGGGATGCCAGAACATACGGCGGCGGAGCGATGGGAAATATCGCCTCTTGGGGGGTTGACCCCGAGGTTCGATATGCACCTTGGAGACAGGATTACATAAAAGAGTTTGGTTATTTAGAGGAAGAACCACAACTGGGGATTGCTTGGGGACCAATGTTTGATGAAGACCATCATTGCCTTGGGTATACAAAGATATTTGAAAAAGGGATACTCGGTATTATAAAAGACGTAGACGAAATGCTGCAAAGAGAGCCTGAAGGCAGCGAGAAATCTGTTTTTTATATGGCGGCGGGAAGGGGCTTACGGGCGCTTATTAAAATAGCGGATAGGTTTTCAAAAGCCGCGGAAGAAAAACTTGCCATAAGTAAGGATGCGGATGAAAGACGATATCTTATGATGATAAAGGAAACCGCATGTAAAGTGCCGGCAAATCCGCCCAAGACGTTTTACGAAGGATTGGCAACCATTCTGTTTGTTCGAGAAGTTTTGCAGGGAATGGAAGGACTGGGCATTTCTGTCTTAGGACATGTTGACCGTCTCTTGTTTCCTTTGTATGAAGCGGATATACAAAGCGGCAGAATGACGAAGGCAGAAGCTGTGGATATTCTGGAAAGATGGCTCTGTATACCGGATTTGAAATGTGACGCGGTGAAACATAAATGGGCAGATATTAGTACCTGCGTTGAGCTCGGCGGATGTGATGCAGACGGCAAGGTCGTTTTTAATGAAGTAACGGAACTTTTTATAAACACCCATAAAAGATTGAATTTGATTAACCCGAAATTGAATTGCAGAATTAGCAAGGATTCTCCGCAAGCATATTTGGAACTAATTGGGAAGGCGTTGATTGAGGGACATAATGTTATCGCTCTTTTAAATGATGAAATTATTATTCCTGCACTTATAGCAACAGGGAGAGAAGAACGTGACGCCCGTTTATATGTAAACGGCGGCTGTCAGGAAACAATAACAGAGGGGTGTGAACACTCGGCTGGCGCCATGTTCTACTTTAATTTGGCGAGAGTTCTGGATTTGAGCCTGAATGCAACTACCAAAAAAGGATTTTGTCAAAAAACGATCGAAAACTTACCAAAGATAATTGAGGAAGCAGACAGCTTTGAGGCGTTTTATGCACAATACTTTGAAAATATGAAGAATATGATTTCTTATGTTGTAGGAGTAAGAAGGGAGTTTGGGGAAAAATGGACCGACATGCATCCGTCTCCGGTATTCTCATCTACATTGAAGGGATGCTTGGAAAACGGAAAGGATTATACAGCCGGTGGCGCAAAATATAATCCGGCAACAATTGCCGCGTATGGGTTTGCAACGCTTACGGATTCTTTATTTGCAATTAAAAAAGCGGTTTATGAAGAAAAGATTATTACGTTAATGGAATTGAAAAAGGCGCTTTTACAGGACTGGAAGGGATATGAAGAAATACAGGCAAAGTGTAAAAAATATTTGAAGTACGGACACAGTATGGAAGAAGCTGATACATTTGCCGAAAAGGTATTTGGAGATTTAAATACGTTTGTAATGACATTGGACAACGAGCGGGGCGGTAAGTATGTATTTTCTACGTTTACTTTTTCGCATTATCTTACAGGTGCTCCCTTCGTTCGCGCCACGGCAGACGGCAGAAATGCAGGGGATGTATTAGGACAGAGCGTTGGACCTAGCCGTATTCAGAAAACAGAAAGCATTACAGATGCAATAGGAAGTCTTAAGGCGCTGCATCTTGAAAAAAGCGGCGGAATTTCGGTGCTGGATGTTATGCTGCCAACGAATGGTAATCTGACGGAAGAGCTTCTTGCAGATTTCCTCAAAGCTTTCACATACAGTGGGGGGCAAGTGTTACAGCCTAACTTTGTTACCGTGGAACAAATGCAGGCAGCACAGAAAAATCCGGAGGAATATAAGAATTTAATGGTCAGAGTGTGTGGACTTTCGGTGTATTTTGTGAATCTCGATAAAGCTTTCCAGGATGACATGATTGCAAGAAATCGGTATGCTTCCTGTTAAATATTGGTGTGGTTTGACAAGTAATTTGAATTTATCCCTTGAGGGGTAAAAATAAAAAAGAGAAAACGAGGAGGTTTTTTCAATGAGCAAAAAACTACGGGCAATGATTTTGGCATCGGCATTGGTGATGGCTTCGTTCTTCACAATGCCTACGGCGGCAACAGGGGAGGGCATATTTTTAAACGGCGATTTTTCACAGGTAGCAAATAGCATTAATAATCCTTCGGAATGGGAGATGGGAAGCGGGGAAGAGAATTGGATGAACATTAAGGTTGATAAATCCGGCGAAAACCCGTTTTTAACACTGACCCTTGCAAACCGCTATGTTACCTCACCTTATGTAGAGGTGAAAGGCGGAGAAACGTATGTTTTATCCTTTAGAATGCGCACGGGAACGGAAAACCATCGTATGTTCTGGTACTCGTATGACGAAAACAAAACACAAATCGGCTCAGATGGTTCGATATATATGTATGCCACAAATGGGGCGTGGAGAACGTTTGTTCTTTCATATACGGCTCCTGAAGGTGCTTCGTATATGCGTATAAAATTAAATAATCATAGCTCGAAAGCTGTTAGCGACACAGTATACTATCATTATGATGACTTTGTAATGCAGAAGGGAAGCTTTGTTTTCGGAAACAGAATTGAAAACGGCGGTTTTGAAAACGAAGGGAGCGGTCTACCTACAGATATACAGGTTTCGACAACAGGTGAGGGTGCGGCAACGATTGAAAAGACTACAGTACATGACGGTGAAAATGCATTAAAGCTTTCCGGAACAAATGCGGAAGATTCGGTCACAGTTTCCATTCCGTTTCCTGCAGCTTTCGGTACGCCTTATTATGATATTTCAGCCTTTGTGAATTCAAAGAACTTTGAAAGCGCAAGCGTAAAAATCGAGGTTTATGAATACAATTCTTTGGCAGTGACAAATCGAAAACTAACAACTGAAGCTTTTACAAATAAGGAAGATAAATGGAGAAAGATTTTGCTTCGGTATACGCCTTCCGCCTCTGCAAATTTGGAACTGCGAATTACCTTTTCGGGCATAGGAAGCGTATATCTTGATGATGTTGCGGCAATCGGAACCGATGAAATGGTTGTAAATAGTGACTTGGAAGGCATGAAATCAGATGCGCAAGCGATACATGCCTTTAACAATTCATTTGGAACCGACACTACTCCGTTTACCTTGTGCTGTGATGCGGACGGAAATCAGTATTTGAGAATTCAAGGGCAAACGTGGGCGCAAAAGTTAACTTTTACTTTCGAAAAAGGAGCAAAATATATTCTTTCTTTTGATTATCGTTCCTGGCAAATAAATCCGCAAGGTGGCGCGAAAGAAGCAAGTGACTACGGTGCAAAGGTAGGATATTGCGGTAGCGGTCAGGCAACGTTACCCGGAACTTTAGAGTGGCGAAAAATGACCATTTATTTTGAAGGCTCCGGCACAAGTTCGGAGATTATTTTCACACTGCGCGCAACAGGGGATTATCAAAACTGCGCAGAGTATGATAACATTTCCATAAAAAAAGCGGACGGTGCGGAGTCGATAGGTGTATATAATGCGCAGGGCAATAAGATATCTAAGTTAACGCCGGGCGAAACTGTTACGGCAAAATATAATGGATATGGAACGGATTATGCGACGGGAAATAATAAAAACGTTCTGTTGATTACCGGGCTTTATGCAGTGGATGAAACAGGAAATGTAAAACTTGTAAAGGTTGCATTATCGGAAGGAAAGGCGCCGGCAGGCATATATTTAACTACTAATACGCTTTGTACTGCATCTGTTGCCGGTGAACCGCCCCTTACACTATCCTCTTCCATACAAGTTCCAAATGATGGGCAAACTTATCAGATTCGATTGCTTTGTGTAGATGGATTACGTACCTTGCACACATATATGGAATCGGTTATGGTACAATCGTAGAGGAAAGGGTCTGTTTATAAGACGGAAAATGAAAAAAAGATTGTTACTTAGGTGTATTTACAGCGCAAAAGGTTGAAACAAAAAACATAAACAACAATGAAAGGAAAGAGCTTATGAAAACAATTAAATTTATCAGCATATTTATGGCGTTACTCATTCTTTCTTCGGTAACAAATTTAGTGATGGCACAGGAAGAACAACTCACTGTATTAAACGGAGATTTTTCACAGGAAATGACCGGTTGGAGCGGCGGGGCTGCGGCGGTGACAGAAGATGAGAATATATTTGCAAGGTTTTCGGCTAAAGGTACGTTGTCTTCACCCCGAATTGCAATAGAAGAGAATGAACATTATTTATGGCAATTGCAGATGCGTACAACAAAGCAAATTCGTTTGTGGATAAGATTCTATGCAGCGGCAGGGGATAAGAGTTATGTATCACAGGTTGAGCAATATGTCTCACCCACCGGCGGCGAATGGGATCTACGCCGCGCAATTGCAACGGCACCGGCAGGTGCAGTCGAAATGGAGCTTGCCATTAGTGTTTTTAGCACACTGGAAGAAAATGAAGCGGTGGATATAGATAATGTATCGGTTAAAAAGCATGCTTTAACAGGTGAGGAGATGGTTATAAATCCCGATATGGAATCGCATTTTACAACCGGCATGCCCAAGGGGTTTGCTGTAAGCGAAACGGGCTGCACTATCGAAAAGACAAATACCCATGGAAGCAGTAAAACGGCACTTTGTATTTCTTCTGATAATGCGGATAGTGAAGTTACGGTGGATGCTTTTGTGCCGATGGTAGAAGGCGGAAAATATGACGTTTCCGCATATATGAACGCAGCGGAACTCTCCGAAGGCAGTACTGTACAACTGGTGTTATACAAAGGAGATTCCAGCGGATATACCGTTAGAGCCAGCGGAACGGGATTTTTCACAAAAACCAAGTATGACGATGGCACAGCGATGGGCTGGAGAAAAATGATGCTCTGTTACACGAATGAGAAAAAAACGGATATTTATACCATTCGTGTTACGCTGAAAGGGAAGGGAAAGGTATATCTGGATGATTTTTCTGTAAAAGCCAATGATGCACTTGTTCGAAATACAGATTTTGAAGGATTCACAAGTGATTATCAGCCGGCAGGAGAATGGGGCGTGGATGCTTCCAAGTGGGGCGAGGACCAAAGCTACTGTGTGCTTGTGGAAGAAAACGGAAATCACTACGTCCATTTTACGCCTGAAACGGGTGTGACTTCCCCAAAACTTTCATATGTCGTAACTTTAACAGCGGGAAAACGGTATGTGTTGCAGGCAGATACCATGAGTGGCGATGATATAACCGAGACAAATGCATATAGCGCAACTGTTTATGTGAATTCGATTACCGAAGGGAAAAATATCGGCACATCTCCCGAGGGAAACAACCACTGGGTGAAGGATTTTTCCATATATTTTACTGCACCCGAAACAAAGGAATATAAATTAATGGCAGGCTGCAGAACGAAAAATGTCACAGCGAATATGGATAATATTCGTCTTTTAGAAGTAAATACACCGGACAATATTACCTTCTCAAAAAAAGACGGGCAGATAATTGCAACCTTTACCGGATTTGGAACGGATTACGTCAATCAGGAAAACAACAGAACCATCCGCTTGTTTTTGGCACGGTACACAAAGACGGGAGACGGCATATTTACTCCGTTGAAGAAAACGCTGGAAGAGTTTACAATTGAAAGCGCTTCCCCGGCATCTGTTGTGTTTAGTGACAGAGTAACCTGCAATGTATTAAATGTGGGAGAAGTACCGCTTACGTTTTCTGCAGCAATAGATATACCGGCAGAAGGTGAATATGTTTACAAAGCACTCGCGTGGGATGAAAAGAATATGCTTTCTCCGTACGTAATGGGGACGTTTTCTGAGTAAGTCACTGTATTCATATTAAGTACATCGTAAATAGGAGGAATTAATCACATGAAACATAAAATATCTTTATTTCTTTGTCTAATTATGCTTTTTTCGTTATTGAGTATGACCGGAGTTACAGCGGCGAATCAAGAAACCGTTAATCCGGAAGAGATTGAAGTCGGTGCAACCACTGTAAGACTCCCTGCTTGCGATGGTGTGGAAAATATTATAAAAAACGGGGATCTGGAGGAACTGGACGAAAATAATACACCCGTTGGCTGGACCAGTCGATGCTATAATATGGAAAACGGAACAGGGGCATCGATTGTTTCGGGCGCAGAGGCTTATAAAGGAAACTCCTTGAAACTTGTAGGCGGCGAAATCCCGGCAAATTATCCTTTCATTTTGCAAGATTTTGTCACAAAGGGACGGGCAATGTATCAGATGCGGGCAATGGTGTATAAGGATGGAGGAAAGAGCGCCATGACCGTAAAGCTTGAGTTTTGGCCCGAGATGCTGCCCGGCGCAAAAACGGTACAGGAATCCAATACATTTTCCATTCGGACAACAGAAGGTGGATGGCAAGAGGTTCTGTTTAACTTTGTTGCGCCCTTTACGGCAAAAAGCGTTAGTTTCCTTGCCAGATTGCATGATGAAAGCGGAGAAGCATGTTACTTTGATGATATTTCCGTATACATGGTTCGTCCGCCGGAGATGATGCAGATTGTGCCGGATGCATTCTTCTACTATCCGGAGCAGGAAGAGGGCATGGCAACGGTAAAGATTGCCACGGAATATTTTCCGGAAGCAGTCGGAGGGTCTGTGGACGTCTCTCTGCTTGACGGGGAAACTGTTCTGTCAAGCGGTGGCGGACAATTAAACGAAAAATCTGAGGTGGAATTTCGCTATCAGACATCCTTCCTTAAGGAACTGAAAAAAGAGTACATTTTAAAAGCTGTTTTGAAAGACAAAGATGGAAAGACTTTGGATACAAAGAAGGAAACAATATATAAATTTGAAAGACCGAAATACTTAAGCGCCGAAGGAATATATCAGGCGAAGGGCGAAGAGCCATTTTATCCTGTGGGAGTTTACCACGCTTGGAGCGTTTCTGACTTTCCTAAATTAAAGGAAGCGGGCATTAACGTTGTGCAGGGAAACGAAGAAATGATAGAAGAAGCCGGAAAACATGGACTTAAAATTTTGATGGTGCTGTATCCGGGAATGCAGGCTGCCGGTCATGAGCAAAACCGTGATTTTACAATTGATGTTGTTACAAAATACAAGGATGACCCGCGGATTTTTGCTTGGGCGGTTATGGACGAACCATTTTTGAGGCTCGCCGATCCACTCCCGGATTTGAAGGAATCTTACCGGTTGATTCGCAGCATAGATGATAATCATCCTGTATTTATCTGTGAACCAACAAAGCAATATTTTCCGGAAACGGTAAAATGCGTAGACCTTTTAGCTCATGACCCGTATTTGCCCGCAACGAAAAGCTATAGCGGTGGTCAAATGAATACAACACATGTGTTCAACGGAACGATGGATTCCATACGGGTTTCAAACGGCCTAAAACCAACCTTTCAGCTTTTACAGGCATTATATTGGTACGATTATTTGCCGGATGCAGATGCGGAACGACACATGATTTATCAGGCGTATATGGCGGGGGCAAAGGGACATGGCTATTATTCCTGGGATGATCCTATGAAGCTGGATGGAAAAAATATTAAGCTGTACCAAATTACACAAACAGATATATATAAAGGAATATGTAGTTTTGCTGAGAATGAACAGCAGGATGTTTTTAAACATTTTGTAGAAAAGGAATATCCCGGCTTCTGCCACTATATAGACAATGATGTAATGTATCACGGATATATAAAGAACGGCAAGCTTTATATGATTGTGATGAATCAAAGTATCACGGATGAGGCAACGTTTGAAATTCCGCTGAAAAGCTTTGACGGAAATGTAACCATAAATAAATACCTTGCACTTTGTCTGTATGGCGCAGAAGAACAAAAAATTAAGGGGAATTCGGATGTGCTGAAAGTTACCGTGCCAAAGCACGGGGTGGCAGTTTGGGAACTTTCTTCCTTTAAGGGCGTTGATTTCAGCAAGCTTGATCAGGATGCTTTTTGGGACCACGTGGAAAAAATCAATTTGAAAAACGCAAAATCCGTTTTTACTGATTCGAAAGAAAAAACAACCTATTTTACTGACCTTGCTGACTATGCTTGGGCAGAACAGGCAATTGAACAACTGTACAAAAATGGTATTGTGAATACTAAAGGCGAGGGCATCTATGCACCGGCTGAAAAAATCACGCGTGGCGACTTTGCAATGTTTCTGATTCGTACATTGGGGCTTGCGGCAGAATCAGAAGCAGAACAGTTTGCGGATGTGGATCCTACGGCAGAATATGCAGAAGCTGTGGCAATCGGTAAATCTCTCGGGATTTTAAACGGCGTAGGTGAAAATAAGTTCATGCCGGAGGCAGAAATTACAAGACAGGACCTTATGGCAATTTGTGCACGAGGGATGCGTCTTATCAAGGAACTGCCGACATCTGATGATACTGAAAAAACAGATTTTTCGGATTGGGAAATTGTGGCGGATTATGCCGAAAAAGATATTGTCGCTATGGTGCAATTGGGAATTATCCAAGGAAATGCAGATGGTAGCTTGAATCCGATCGGGCATACGACGCGTGCGGAGGCTGCAGTGATTATGGAGAGAATCGCAGAATGGAACAAATAATGTGGAATAAGAGCTTTTTTAGGGTTGTGTCTGTTTTGCTCGCTTTACTGTTGTGTATGGGAACACCGATGTCGATACAGGCAGCGGAGAATACAGATATTACGATTGGGGCAACAGAGATCCCGCTACAACCAATAGGAGAAGCGAATTTGCTGTATAACGGAGGCTTCGAGAGCGTAGAGGATAATAAACCGTTACATTGGGGAAGCCGATGCTTTAATCAGTCGGACGGAACGGGCGTTTCGCTCGTTTCGTCCGATAAAACCGCAAATGGAAATTGCATAAAGCTTGTCGGCGGTACGGGGAAAGCTTCTTATCCTTATGTGTCGCAATTATTTACGGCGATTGGGAATGCTACATATCAACTTCATCTTCGAGTTCGAAAAGATAGCGGTACTGCGGAAGCAACTGCGAAACTTGAGATGTATTCCACCGGACCCACAATTGAAGGCGGCTATAAATGTCTGCAAGGAAGTAATACGGTCTCCGTTCGAAAAACAGACGGTTGGGAGGACGTATATTATAATTTTGTAGCGCCCTTTGCGGCAAACAGTATAGCTGTAATGCCGCGTCTTGAGAGTGAGAACAAAAATGAAGAGGTTTTGGTGGATGACGTAGCGGTATATATGGTAAGACCACCGGACATGCTGGAAATTAAAACCGATTCAACTTTTTATTATCCGGAGCAAACAAGTGGGACGGCAACGGCACATGTACTGACAGAATATTTCCCGGAAGCAATCGGGGGACAAGTTTCCTTTGTGTTGACGGATGGCGATACGGTATTGCATGCGGAAACGGTAGCACTTTCGGAGCAGTCAGAAGCATGTTTCTCGTTTGATGCGGGTCTTTTAAAAGAATTTAAAAAAGAATATTTAGTCAAAGGAATACTTACAAAGGAAGACGGGACGGTGCTGGCAGAGGCAAGAACCCCTATATATAAATTTACACGTCCCACACACTTGGGTGAGGATGGCGTGTGGCGTGAAAAGGACGGGACGCCCTTTACGCCGGTGATTGCATATCATGTGGACCCAAAGCAATATGCAAAGTGCGCAGAGGCAGGCATTACGGTAGTGCAGGGAAATGTCTCAAACCTTACAGCGGCAGCACAATACGGTCTTAAGGTTTTGGTTACACTTTACGAAGGGATGAAGCCGGCAGCGAATGCGGTAAATTTGGAAAAAACAAAGAGTGTGGTAGAAAGTTATAAGGATGATGAAAGGATTTTTGCATGGGCGGTCATGGACGAACCCTTTTTGAATTTGGCTAATCCCGAGCCCGAGCTTCGAGAATCCTATCGTGTTATCCGCTCGCTTGATGACAATCATCCGGTATATATTTGTGAGGCATCACCGGAGCATTATGAAGCATCAGCAAAAAATGTAGATATCTTATGTATAGATCCGTATTTGCCGAAAACAAGTACAGGAAAAGGACAGATGGATACAGCGCATGTTTATAATTACGTAAATCTTGCACGCAAATCAACGAAAGGCTTAAAGCCCGTGCTTTCGCTTTTGCAGGCATTTGAATGGTATGGATATATGCCGGATGCAATGGCTGAACGGCACATGATATACCAAAGTCTTATGGCAGGTGCTGTTTCACATGGCTATTATACCATCGCCGGTGCAATGGAGAGAAATGATGTGAAGATTCCTCTATATAATGTTACGGAAACAGATATATGGGATGGCCTTGTTTCATTTAAAGAAAAAGAGCAGGGACTTGTATATAAGCATTTTGTAGAAAAAGAATATCCGGGATTATTTCACCATGCAGGTGAAGAACTGATGTACCATGGGTTTGTTAAAGACGGAAAAGTCTATGTCATGGTGATGAATCAGAACAAGACAAATACGGTCAATGCTTCTATTCCGCTTGTGAGTTTTGATGAAAGTATAAAAATTACAGAATGGACGGCGGAATATGTGGCAGGTGCAGAGGGGGAGAACATGCAGGGAACAGAAGCGACCTTGCGTTTATCGCTTGCGCCGTATGCCGCCGTTTTGCTTGCAGTAACCCCGCTTAACGACGTGCGATTTTCCGGTTTGCATACAAAAACAGTTCAAAATAAATTCTGGAACGAAGTAAACATAAATGCGGGACTTCCTGCCTTGAAAGAGAAGGCGTATTTTTCGGATTTAGATAGTTATCCGTGGGCGCAGGATGCGATTGAAGAATTGTACAGAGAAAAGATTATAGAGGAAGCCTCTGCGGGAAGCTTCCTTCCGGCAACGCCTATAAAACGTGGCGAATTTGCCGTTTATTTGGCTCGTACGCTAGGACTTTTCTCAGAAAAAGCAGATGAATTTAAAGAAATCCCGGATACAAGTTCTTACAAAGAGGCGATTGCGGCAGGAAAAGCATATGGGATTTTCCATTCAGAAGAAGACAATACATTTTTACCTGAAGCACCATTGTCGGCGGAAGATATGATGAATTGGATTGCTCAAAGCATAGAGATGCAAAAAACAAAAGGAGCGAAAGTTAATCCGATTTTGGAGACTGAGGACGTGCCGGAGGTTTTTGAAATTGCACTTCAATTGCATTTAAATCGCATAAAGGCGACAGATGCCGGAGTAGAAACAGATTTCAGCTGCGTGACAAAGGCGGAGGCTTGTGTTGCGCTTTATCAATTGTTCTCATTTGAAAAGAAAAAAGAATGTTCGGACACAGTGTTTTTTGTTTCATGCATGAATACCGAAACAAAGGAAATATTTTTGCAGGAACTCCTTTCCGAGAATATAAATACAGAAGACGGAAAGTGTTTTGTAGAATGGAGCAAAGATGGAAGACGCTTTGGGCTATATGTGAACGGAAGTGAGAAAGGACAGACTGTAGAAATGACGCGGGATGAAAAGGCAATATGTCTTCTTGCAGCAGGAAACGCAGCAAAAGCGGCTTTCAAAAATAAAGGCTTTTCCATAATGCTTCCGACAGATTCCTTTATCTTTGCAGAATATCCTGATGATGTACCGATTGGTGCATATAAAGATGATCTTATGATGCCATTAGTGGAAAACGGAATGGTGTTAAAAGGCGATAAGTATTCATTAGGAGGTTTGTACCGAAAGACAAACGACACGTGGATACTGGATAGCCTTTGTTTTAAAGGGACAAGGCTTTCACTTTTGGAAAATACTGTTTATAAAGTAAAAAGTTTTGATTGGTCGGCGATGCTTGTGCTCCGAGGAAGCCCATCAAAATCAGTAACTCGAAATTTTTACAATGATACAGAGTAGGAGAGATGATTATGAGATTTTTTAAGACATTTTTGAGCTTGGCGATGACATTGATAATGTTTTTTTCGACCGCTCTTTCCCTTCGAGCAGAGAGTTTTACAGACACCGTAGGAACCAAGTATGAAAAGGCAACGGAAGTTTTGGCGGGCCTCGGGATTATTGAAGGACGTGAAGAAGGAAACTACAAACCAGAGGAAACATTAACACGCGCAGAAATGGTCGTGACCATTCTTCGGATTATGCAAATGGAGGAGTTAGAAGATGAATCTTTGATTTTTGATGATGTGGATTATGAACATTGGGCATTTTATCCAATAACAACGGCATACAAGTTAGGTATAATCAATGGTGTGGATTCAAAACATTTTATGCCGGATGGACTTGTAACAGGCGCTCAAGCGATCAAAATGGTCGTAAATCTTTTGGGCTATTCTGTTCGCGCAGAAGCAACAGGAGGATTTCCGGCCGGTTACATAATGTGTGCCAATCAGTTAGACATATTAAAAGGAGTAAGTGCCGTTGGGGACGCGGAAATTAGTCGTGGAGATATGGCGATTTTGCTTTATAATGCGATTAATACTCCAATGCTTTTGCCGGAAGGATATGGTGCAGATTCCGGTTCGTATACAGAAGATAATTCCAAAACTCCTCTTTCTAATTATATGAACGTTAGCAAAATAGAAGGACTGATTACCGCCACATACACACAAGAAATTGTAGCACCTGCAAGAAAGTTAAACGATACCGAAATTGTAGTAGGAGACAAAATTTTAGAGATTGGCAGTACAAATGCAGATACTTTGTTTGGTGAAAAAATTGTTGCCTATTGTAAGACGTCGGAAGATAATTTAAATATACTTGCAGTAACATCAAAATCCACGGTGGAAACAATTCCCGGATATTCTGTTTTGCCGGAGACAACAAATGCGGTGTTATGCTATGAGGATAATGGCGAAACAAAGAAAATTACAATTGCAGGCGCTTCCGTAGTTGTAAACGGGGAGCCGGTTGCAACACCAAGCGCACTGGACTTACAACCACAAACCGGCAGTATTAAACTTGTGTTGATGGGCAATACGGTAGAGTTTGTGGTGGTAGAAAATTATGAAAACTATGTAATCGAAAGAGTGCAAAAGTCTGCAAGAACTGTAGATGTTTTTGAAAATCGTCTTGGCATAAAGAAACTATCTTTTGATAATGATATTCCGGTCATATTTACACTTCCTGATGGAACAAAAGCGGATGTAGCTGATTGCAAAGCCTGGGATATTCTTAGTGTTGCAGACAGCGCTAGCGGAAAGTACCGCAGAGCGGTTTTGTCAAGTAATTCTATTACCGGAACATTGAACGAAATTTCAACGGATGCAGTAATTGTCGGAGAAACGGAGTATAAATTGGCAGACAGTCTGTTGCAACAACCGGGGTTTGAATTCCCTCGTCTTGGTACAGAGGTTAGCTTTTCTTTGAACATGGATAATTTTGTGGCAGGCATCAATACAGATGTACAGGCAGGTGTTTATTATGCGTGGCTTTTAAATGCCGCATTTACAAAAGGGATGGATGCGCGTCCGCAGCTTCGATTATTTACACAAGAAGGCAAGGCGGAGGTTTTGGATTGCACACAAAAGATTGTTTTCAACAAAACTTCTGTTGATGCTGCAGAAATTCTATCAGCGAGCAGTCCGCTTTTAGAAAACAATGCGATTAAACCCCAGCTTGTTAAATATCAGAAAAATGGTGAAAAAATTGCACTGCTGGAGACGGCGGCAGATTATAGATATGATTTTGAAAACAATACAAGGATAGATGAGTTCAGCTTAGATGCGTATATAAAAAAGGGTTATCAGCTTGATAACGGCAAAGAATCGGATGAGTGGACTCTGTTTATGGGAGGAAGACTTAATTCTTTCGGAAGAAATTGGCTTGTCAGAAGCGAAACAGTTATTTTTGTAATTCCCGGTTCGGGCGAAGAGAAAGATTATTACATAAAAAGCTGGGATGCCATGAAGCACGGTACGGAATATACAGAGATATATGATGATGTCGGGCTGTATGATATAACGGAAGATCACGTTATTTCTGCAATGGTATGGGATAGACGTGATGAAGACGGTTCGGCACCGCAATATCCTGTAAATGAAGCCAGTATGGGACTTGTAGAAAGTGTATCTTTCCTTGCGGATGAAAATGGCGAGACTGTATGTAAATTGGCCGTCTGTCCGGAAACCGGAGGAAGCACCTCCATAATGGCAGGAGCAGAATTGAAGGTGCTTTTTGGGGAAGCCTCCACAAATCGGGAGACAGATCCGGTAGTCCTTCGTAACGGTGGTGTCCGCCCGGCAATCATTTCGGCTTCAGATATTAATGCGGGTGATATAATTCAATATGAAACAGACGCAAACCGAAATGCTGTGAATATAAGTGTCCTTTTCCGTGGGCAACATCCGGCAAATTACGAAAAAAATTCATCAAATGGTGTAATTAATGAAACCAATTCATTTAGAAATTATGGTGGGAAATTGATGTCATACGGAACGATTTTGAGAGAGACAAAATATGGCTTTGCGGCGGAGGTTACGCTATACGATAAGTCGAAAGACGGACCATCGAACGTAACGCTGGAATCCATGATACTTGATGCCAGATATCTATATTGCTTTGATTCTCGCGTGGGGAAAGTGAAAACTATCTCGAAGGAAGAAGTTGAATCTGGAGATAAGGCACTTTATATAACGCGCTTAACCGTACCGCTTATGACAATCATTTACAGATAAAACTCGATTGGGGGATGCAGGAATAATGAGATATAAAATAGTAAAAGAAGGAATTCTTCGTTTTCACTCGCATGAGGAAAACGCCGGAATGTTATCTAGGTATAGAATTATTAATGAAGGGACAGAAAGCAGACGAGGGGAAGGAGACAACTGTAAAGTAGGAAAATACAGCATGCATTTAGATGGTGATACGATTTCCCTTGCCGGCGGCAGACGAGAGATATTCATCACGGCAAAAGAAGGCAAAGAAGGCTTCGAAATTCAGATTCCAATATCCCCCAAAGAGCGGTTTTACGGGTTGGGGGATAGTGCGAGAGGAAGTGTTATGCGTCGCGGAACAAGTGCACGTATGTATATTCGTAATGTTGTAGGGTATGGCCCCATGCCGTATCTGATGAGCTCCGAGGGATGGGCAATTTTTGTAAATTGCACGTATGATCATACATTTGATATCGGAGAATCAGATGAAAATCTTCTGCAAATTAAGGCAAAAAAAGGAACACTGGATTTTTATATTCTGATGGCCAACAGTATGAAAGAACTTCTGGGCCTTTACACAGACCTTACAGGAAAGCCTATGGTGTTGCCGAAATTTGCTTACGGATATACGTTTGTAAATAATGACCAGACGAATGCGCGAGACCTTTTAATGAGCACAAAAATGATGCGAGAAAGAGATATCCCGTGTGACACAATGGGACTTGAGCCTACGTGGATGGAAACCTTTTATGATGATTCTACTGATAAAAAATGGGATAAAGACAGGTTTTATCTGCCTCATTGGATGCCTGCTAATCAAAGCGGAAACCGCACATTTTTCTTTAATCTTCGCGAAATGGGGATGCAGCTTTCGTTATGGCTTTGTGAAAACTACGACCTTCTTTGGGAAGAGGACGGACAGATTTTTAAAGAGGAACGTTCTGATTATACGGGTGCCGAAATCTTAGACGATAACTTTGAATTTTCCGTATTTATGGATAAAGAAATGAAACACGGGGAACCCTGGTTTGAACATCTGAAAAAATTCGTGGATAATGGCGCTTCGGCATTTAAGCTTGACGGGTGCTCACAGGTGATTGCACATCCGGATAGACTTTGGGGCGGAAAATATCTGGATGACGAAGTGCATAATGTATATCCTGTGCTCCTTGTAAAGCAGATGCAGCAAGGCTTTAAAGCACATACGGGACGTCGTGCGTTTTTGAATACGGCAGGTGCATACGCGGGAACGCAGCGTTATGCTGCGACATGGGCAGGAGATACCGGCGGCGGACAAAAAACACTGCTCTCAGTTTTCAACTATTCCATGTGCGGACATTCTAATACATCCTGCGATATGGATGTGACAGACCCCATGGCGCTACATTATGGTTTCCTGCTTCCGTGGACACAGCAAAACGGTTGGGCAAATTGGCAGTATCCGTGGTTTTTAAAAGAGGAAAGAGAAGAAATGATTCGTTTTTATGCCAAACTTCGTTCCTCTCTAATTCCGTACATCTATTCTATGGCACATGTAGCAGCTGAAACGGGACTCCCGATTTTACGTCCTTTGCCGCTTATGTACGAAGAGACTGATCGGTTTGACCATACAGATAATTTATATATGCTTGGGGACAGCCTCTTGGTCGGTGCATTTGATATGCATTTTGAGTTGCCGGACGGCGTATGGATAGACTGGTTTACCGGTAAGGAATACAGCGGCGCGGTGGATTATGAAATTCCTGAGGGCCGTGGCGGCGCGTTTTTTGTGAAAAAGGGTTCTGTTATTGTAACAATGGAACCGCAGAAATATATTCTGGAAAAGGAGCATGATTATCGTATAGAGGTATATCCCGGTACGGCGGGTTCCTTCACGCTTTATGAGGATGATGGCTTTACCTTTGATTATATGGAAGGAAAGCTTGCAAAGACAGAAATCTTTCTTTCTGAAGAGACAGCCGAAGGCTTTACAGTTACCGTTAAAAAAAGGGAAGGAAGCTTTGGCGGAAGACCGGATAACGGACATAACCACTTTGAAAATTCTATTCCCAAAATAGATGGAATAAAACCCGTAAGGGATATGCAGGTGGTACTGCACACTTCAAATGTGAAAGAAATTTTTATTAATGACGTAAAAGCTTCTTATGAAAAAACAGAAACGGGGATTAAATGTATTTTACCGGCAAATCTGCACGAAAAAGGGTCGGTAAGCATCAAGGTAGAGCTTGTCGAGAAGTAATGCGTTCTAAATAATATGGAGGAGAAAATGAGAATTCCCGAATACAAAACTGTAGCAGGTATTATCTTACCACCGGTGAAGATGAAAAACAAAGAGATTTGGCAATGTATTCGATACACAAATGAATATGAATGTAAGACTTATATTGAAACACTGGAGGCGGAAGGATTTATATGCCGTAGCATGTCAGAATTACCTTGCGGAACAGAAATGTCTCATTTAAAAAATCTTTTCTATGCATTAACAAGAGAGAATCTTTGCATTTATATGAGCTGGATGGCGGTGCCGCGTATTTTGCAGATTCACGTGGCACTTTCGTCGGAACTTCCGGAAGAGAAAAGGTATGAGCAAATGCCACAAGTGGTTCAACCCTCCGTTACACAATTGCGACAGGAGGTAAGCGGTATATGTCATGTGGTACAGACAGGCGACGGCAGTTTTATTCTTATGGATGGTGGATTATATACGGATGCTGATGCAAACCGTTTGTATAATTTTTTAACTGAGCGAACGTCGTGTGGGAAACCTATTATATCTATGTGGATGTTTTCGCACCCGGATATTGATCATGTACAACTTGCGACTACTTTTCTTTGTAAATACAAAACACTTGTGAGCGTTGAATCGTTCGCATGGCGTTTCCCAGATACGGATTCTGAGCAACTTCTCTGCCAAAATATGAAAGTCATTAAAGAAAACGAAGAAAATTTGTTTGCCGCAATACAAGAAAGTTTTCCTGAAGCGAAAGTTTATACACTTCATGCAGGGCAAAAAATGTTTTTCCCCGGTGTGACGGTGGAAATTTTGTGGACAATGGATATGATGCAACCTTGTCAGTATTTAACCGGTAATGACTTTAGTGGTGCATGGCGTTTCTGTTTTGAAAGCGGAAAAACATATCTTTTTATGGGTGACTGTCAGGTGGATGCATGTATGCGAATGGGATCAATGTACGGAGATTATTTGAAAAGCGATATTTTCCAACTACCGCACCATGGTCTGATAGGAGGAGAATTGGGCTTTTATAAACATGTGGATCCTGATGTTTGTTTTTGGGCTACAAGCGAAGAACGATTTCGCGGACTTTTAGAAGGACAGAGATTTCAATGGTGTATCGGGGAAGGTGGATGCGATTATAACGTTTGGATAAGAGATGCGGGAATTCGACAGAGAAAGCATTATCATCAAGGAGAAACGGTTACAATTATGGTCTAATAAAAAGAGCACGAGGCCACTGGTGCCACGATGCCGTGCTTTAGACCGCTGATTGGCATGGATAAAGAAGATGTTATTGCTATGGCACGGAATATTGACAGCTATGAAACGTCCATTTTACCTTACGAGGACTGCTGTACCATTTTCGTGCCAAAGCATCCTACAATAAAGCCATGACGTGAAAAATTCTTAAAATCGGAAGCACTTATGGATACGGAAGGCCTGATTCAGAAAGCAATTGAAGAGACGCTGCATATTGATGTCTGAGAAAGGGTTTGTAATTGAGAAGCTTTTAAAAGAAGAGAAGACCGTTTCGTCTGCCGAATCTTGTACCGGCGTCAGAACTGATAAGAAACCGGTGGGACTTGTATATGTACGTATCAATACGCCGGAAAAAACGAAAACTTATGCGCTGCGCATTGCAGGGGAAAGAGAAACTGTAAGACAAAAAACCGTGAAAGCAGTGTTTCGTTTTTTAAAAACTGAACTGGAGGAAAAGGAACATGGAAAAAATTAAGCTTTGGGAAAACGGAACCCCATTTTTTAATTCTGCTTTCGAACAGGAAGAACCGTCACTTGTGCCGTATCTTTTAAATGACGGAAAGGAACATGCTTGCGTGATTGTTTTCCCGGGCGGTGGCTATCATCATCGGGCAAATCACGAGGGCGAACCGATTGCCCAGTGGCTCAATACCCTCGGCATTAACTCTTTTGTACTGGAATACCGTCTGGCACCCTATACATATCCGGCAATTTTGGGCGATGCCCTCAGAAGTGTACGCCTGGTTCGCCATCGCGCCGCAGAATTTGGAATTTGTCCCGATAAAATCGGAGTTCTCGGCTTTTCTGCCGGAGGTCACCTTGCTTATATGACAGCACTTCGTCACGGTGATGCGGAACTGGATGAAAATGACCCCATCGATAGAGAATCCTCAAGACCTGACCTTGCGGTACCTTGCTATGCAGTCGCTTCTTTTGAAATGTTTTATCATGGCGGTTCTGCACGGAATTTTCTTGGGGAAGAAAACACTTACGATATGCGCCATAAATATTCTGCAGAAAACAATGTGACGGAAGATGCGCCGCCCATGTTTATCTGGCATACGGTGGAAGATGGTGCAGTTTCCGTAGAAAATGCACTCAACATGGCACTTGCACTTCGTGCAAAGCGTGTGCCGTTTGCAATGCACATTTATCCGAACGGCGGTCACGGCAGAAATCTTGCACAGGATATTCCGCAGACATGCACATGGCCTGAAACCTGTGCAATCTGGATGAAAGAAAACTTTGGAATGGAGAATGAAAATGTATAAGCTTTGGGAAGGTAGAACACCTTATTTTGACAAAACCATCGGACAGAAAGAGCCTGAACTTATGCCGTTCCTTATAAATGATGGAAAAAAGCATCCATGCATAATTGTTTTTCCGGGCGGCGGATACACGAACCGCGCAGATGACTACGAAGGTGTGCCGGTTGCAAAGTGGCTTAATACCATCGGGATAAGTGCTTTTGTCATAAAATATCGTATTGCCCCCTATGGCAGAAAGGCGATTTTAAATGATGCACTTCGCGGCATCCGCTATGTGCGGTATCATGCAGAAAGATTCGGTATTATTCCCGATAAAATCGGCGTCCTCGGTTTTTCGGCAGGCGGACATCTTGCATGTATGACGGCGGTGCGGCACATGGATGCAGAACTTTCTGCTACTGATCCGATTGATACAGTCAGTAGCCGACCGGACCTTGCAGTACTTTGCTATCCTGTTGTTTCTTTTGTGGACCACGGTCATAACGGCTCTGCAATTATGTTTTTGAAGGATGAGGATACGTGGGAGATGCGCCTTCAATATTCGGGCGAAAAAAATGTAACAGAAGAGACGCCGCCCATGTTTATCTGGCATACGGTAGCAGACGGTGGCGTACCTGTGGAAAACAGCATCAATCTTGCACGTGCCCTTCGCAAAAATAAAGTTTCTTTTGCCATGCACTTATATCCTAATGGCGGGCACGGTGAATGTTTTGCAAAAAATATTCCGCAAGCATGTATGTGGACAGAAGACTGCACTGCATGGCTTGCCGAAACTTTTGGAATAGAAGTAATGGAATGAGCAATCCGCCCATTAAACAACAAATTACCGACACCTTAGAGAAAAACTATATGCCTTACGCCATGAGCGTAATGATTTCCTCTGTAAATTTGGCGGCAATCAATCCGTTTGCAGGCACCAATGATGTTCTGTTGCAGTCCTAAAGGTGTGCAAGAACGATGCAGTAAATGAAACAAGTGCGGTAACCTATTCCTTCAATACCCTGTTAAATCATGAACAGGCTGTGTCAAGGCTTACAAGAGTATTTAAAAAAAATCCATTCCAAATTTGATGCTTGTAACCGATTTCCAGTTCGCACTGTCTTTCGAAAAGCCGGCACTTTTTGTAGAAGATGCAGATGTTTCAGATTAGGCGGAATAAAGTGTTTATTTTATAGTTGCAAATGGAATTATCAACGGTGTAGGCAATAACAAATTCGCACTTAAGAATGTGGCTATAGAAGAACAGGCATATGACTATGCAATTGCAACGAAAGAAAACGTATTTTTTATCGATGTTCGTGTGTTTGTGAATTTGGAATAAGAACATAAAAGTCGTGCGAAAACGCTTGACAGGCAAAAAACAAGATTATTGAGATAGTCCATAAAGGATATAAATAGTTCTTTAATTTTGGGAGAGCGGAACATTGGTGGTGTTAAATACGTAAGACGAAAACTAAAGAATAACATTGCTAATCAGCAGAACTGCAAGACGGGCAAAATGACACTTCTTAATTGAGGTGTTGTTTGCCCGTCTCTTTTTCGTTCTAAGGATGACGGTTTCTTCGGAACATTAAATCCAAAGGAGCAGACTATGGAAAGAACACGGTCGATTTATATAAAAAGATACATTATTGCTGGAACCCTAAGGAACTATCGAACTTTCAAACAAAGATGAGATTTCAGGAGCCGAACAATGTTGACAATTTTTTAAAAAACTTTTTTATTTAGGAAAAAAACTGTCCGCAACACCTTTTACAATAATAAGCGAAAGGGGGTGCAATCGACTTGGATAAACAGTTGACTTCTTTTGAAAGACGGCTTGAAATACTTTTTATCCTTATGCGAAACAAGAAATGTTCGATGACAGAATTAGCATTTCAGTATTCTGTTTCGGATAGAACTATTCGCAGAGATATTCTGTTTCTGAGTCGATATGCACCGATATGTACGAGCTATGCGGTGGGTACGCCAAGACGGTTTAAGCCTTTTTCTTCTTCTTTCATTTTGGGGCTATACTCCTGAGCGAGAAATACTTACATCGCATAAGGAATTGGCATTCTTTACGGCGACGACTACATATCGGTATAATGATACTTCCACTTAGTCACAGCGCGAGCGTTAAAAGCGTCCCATGCAATGAGAGTGGTTCCGGCAGAGCCGGGAAGGTGAAATCCCTATGGAGCAGTTGCCACGCTGCCATCCGTTTTGTTTCTAAGTTTTAATGGGATAATTAAAGGGAATGATACAAAAACCAACTCTGCGTAATAGTGTGCACCGATTATATTACCATTCACATGTAATACGTCAGTCCCTTTAGTTATGCTATTAAGGCAGAATAGTACAAACTGTATTACACATAAAATTGAAGAAAGGGGCGGTGTTGCTTTATGGAAGATAAGATCATTGTAACTTGTGAAAACGAAAATTATCAACAAGATAAAGAGTTTATTCTCAATATGCAAAAAGCAATACTTGTTACCTTGTTTGAACATAAAAAAATAAACCACTTTCAATACGAATATGCAATAGAATTGCTTGAAAAAAATTTTCGAAGGAAGTAATTTTTTGCGAATATTCATAGCAAATGTTAGAATTTAATTGAAAGGAGTGGTTTATCATGTTATATGTAGCCGCATATTGTCGCGTTTCGACAGACAAAGATGACCAGGCAAACAGTTTTGAAAGTCAAAAATCGTATTTTGAAGAGTACATAAAACGAAATCCCGATTGGGAGCTGTTTGAAATTTATGCTGATGAAGGTTTGTCGGGAACGAATACAAAAAAGAGAAAAGCATTCAATAAAATGATTGAAGATGCGCATATGGGTAAATTCGATTTGATTATTACGAAAGAAGTCAGCAGATTTGCAAGAAATACGGTGGATACTTTGCAATATACAAGAGAATTGAAAGCGCTTAATGTAGGCGTATATTTTGCGCTTGATAATATTGATACGCTTGCGCCGGACGGAGAATTAAGACTCACTATAATGGCATCCCTTGCGCAAGAAGAAAGCCGAAAAACTTCGGAACGTGTAAAATGGGGACAAAGACGCCAAATGGAAAAAGGTGTAGTATTCGGACGGGATATGCTCGGTTATGATGTTGTAAACGGTGCTTTGCATATTAACGAAGAAGGCGCAAAAATTGTAAGGCTGATTTTCCATAAGTTTGTCTATGAGAAAAAAGGTACATATACCATTGCAAAAGAACTTCGGGAAGCCGGATATAAAACCGTAACAGGCAATGCAGTGTGGACGAATACCTCTATTTTAAAGATACTGCGTAATGAAAAATATTGTGGTGATTTAATCCAAAAGAAGACGTATACGCCTGATTATCTTACACACCATAAAAAATATAATCACGGTGAGGAAGAATTTATAAAACTGACGGATCATCATGAACCTATTATTTCAAGAGAAATGTGGGATATGGCACAGGATGAACTGAATAGGCGGTCTCCATCGGAAGAAATTAAATTAAGACACAGTAATCGTTATCCGCTATCGGGAAAAATTCAATGCGGGTATTGTGGGAACAGATTCGTTTCGAGAACGAAGAAACGAAAAGACGGAAGCATATATAAAGCATGGAGATGTTACGAAGCCGCGCAACACGGTTTACCAAAAACTGATTCTGCGGGGAACCAAATAGGATGCAATATAAATTCTCAAATCCGTGATGAGGATTTTATGCTTGCAATACAAAAAGTAATTGAAAACTTAAAAACAAACAAAGAAATCATTTTAAATGGTGTCATGGATGTCTTAAAGATTGTTTTTGATGCCGGAGAAAGCAGACCGCTTGATGAAGATGCAATAAAGGCAAAAATCGAAAATCTCAAATCAAAAACAGAAAGATTACTGGATTTGTATTTGAGCGAAGATTTGACAAAGGAACAATACAGGCAAAAGAAAGAAAATTACGAAAAAGAACTTGCTGCATTAAACGGGGTTTTGACTACAAAGAATAAATCAAATCAAAATTCTTATGATTGTAAACAAATCATTGCAGAAGTAAAAGAATATCTTTCAGACTTACTTTATGCGAAAAAACAGGATGATATTTTCTACAAGACAATTATTGACCAAATTGTTGTTTACGACAGGAGGCACTTTGATATTTATTTAAATTTGCTCCCATACAGATGGAAAGTAGCGTTAAATTCAGCTTTAAAGCCGAATGACCTGTGTGGGAGCATTAAGCACACGATGTACCAATATCATTCAAAAGCCCCTTTGTAACTTCATCCGGCATGGAAAAACGTTGGGACAG
>JAZROH010000092.1:0-25767 GCA_045648645.1 Clostridia bacterium
AACAAGTAACAATTGCGTGGCTGGCAGGCCAATAAAAAGACGCACTTGTGCGTTGCCAGTAATATTAGGGCTTTGCCCGAAAATGAAATACCCCCCGTTCCACGGGGGGATATTTATTTTCTGTTTTACGATGTTTTTATCGGGCTTCCTCGTGGGCGCGGTCCACAGTGTCGTTTACGGGCGCCTCGATGCTTTTCTTATCGGATTTGGAAAGGTGGAGAAGGTACTCAATATTGCCCTTCGGTCCTTTTACGGGGGAAAATTCCAGACCCAAAACCGCAAAGCCGATTTCCTTTGCAAAGGAAATTACGTTTTCGATTACCTCGCGATGGGTTTCTTTATCCCGTACAACGCCGCCTTTTCCGACTTTTTCCCGCCCTGCTTCAAACTGCGGTTTTATAAGGCACACCACCTCGCCGCCATCTCGCAGGCGCTCGAAGGCTACGGGAAGGACGAGCCGGAGCGAAATGAAGGAAACATCGATACTGGCAAAGTCGGGTCTGTCCGGCACCTCTTTTTCCGTAACATAGCGGATGTTGGTGCGCTCTAAATTGACAACCCGTGAATCGGTGCGAAGACTCCAGGCAAGCTGTCCGTACCCGACGTCAATGGCGTAAACTCGTGCCGCGCCGTTTTGGAGCATACAGTCGGTAAAGCCGCCCGTGGATGCCCCGATATCCATACAGATAGCCCCATCTAAAGAAATGGGGAAGGATGCCATGGCTTTTTCAAGCTTTAAGCCGCCGCGGCTCACATAGCGAAGCGAATCCGCCCGCACTTCCACCTTATCCGTCTCGGAAACCATTTGTCCCGCTTTATCTGCTTTTTGTTCATTTACATAGACCTCGCCCGCCATAATTACGGCTTTTGCCTTTTCACGGGTAGTGACAAGTCCCTGTTCGGTTAAATATATGTCAAGCCTTGTCTTCATACGTTTAAAATCCTTTCTGCTTCCCCCACAAGTCCTTCGGCATCCATTTGGTATAGCCGCATAAGCTCACTTACAGTACCTTGCCGTACAAACGTATCCGGGAATGCCCGCACCGAAACGCGGCAATCTTTGCCGGCGAGTGCCGCGGCAATTCTCTCGCCAATGCCGCCGGGGGCAGTATTATCTTCTACCGTAATCACCGCGCCCGTTTTCTTTGCAGAAGCATAAATTGTTTCCATATCCAGCGGTTTTGCCGTGCGCAGGTCTATTACTTCTGCCGAAATGCCTTTTTCGTAAAGCGCATTCGCGGCTGAGAGTGCCGCATGCGTCATGCGGCCGATAGCGGCAAAGGTAATATGTGTACCCTCCCGCAGGACAGCCGCTTTTCCAAAGGAAAAGGGCGGGGCGGAAATAGGCGCAAGGCTTCCGCGGGGATAGCGGATGGCAATGGGCCCCGCATGCTCTTCTACGGCGTAGCGAAGCATTTCCTCCAAAGAAGCAAGGTCGGCAGGCGCAAGAACCGACATATTCGGGATATGCGTCAGAAACGAAAGGTCAAAAATCCCCTGATGGGTTTCCCCGTCCGCCCCTACAAGTCCTGCACGGTCCACCGCTAAAACAACATGTCCGCCGCTGAGAGCAATATCGTGCACGAGAGAATCGTATGCCCGCTGCAGAAAAGAGGAGTACACGCACAGCACGGGCAAAACGCCGCCGCGGGCAAGCCCTGCGGCAAAGGTGGCGGCATGTGCTTCGGCAATCCCCGTATCAAAAAAGCGGGTGGGATATTTTTCCATAAAGGTTCCAAGACCGGATGCATGGGGCATCGAGGGGGAAATGGCAACCAGTTTTTCGTGCTTTTCTGCAAGGGAAACAAGGGTTTTTCCAAAACGTGCAGAACAGCTTTCCGAAGATACACTCGGGGGCGATACGGCATGGTATGCCGAAGGATTTTCTTCGGCAGGGGCATACCCCTTCCCCTTTTGCGTCAAAACATGAATGATAACGGATTCGGACAGCTTTTTCGCTTCCTCGAAGGTGTCACACAACTGCCGGATATTGTGTCCGTCCACAGGTCCCAGATATTTACAACCTAATTTTTCAAAAACAACGCCCGGTGTTATACAGTATTTCAAAAAGCGTTTTACTTTTTTTATAGCACCGGCGGTAGGCTTTCCTAAAACGGGGATATAGTGCAGAATGTCGCTTGTTTCCCGCTTAATGGTATAATAGGAAGCACGGGTGCGGATTTTATTCAAATACTGCGAAAAACCGCCTACCACCTGCCCGATCGACATTTGATTGTCATTCAAAACAACAATGACCTTATGCTTACAATGGGCAATGTGATTAAGCGCTTCCATGGAAAGACCGCCGGAAAAAGCCGCATCGCCTACAACGGCAATGGCTTCCCCGTTCTCCCCATGCAAATCGCGCGCCGCCGCAAAGCCGAGGGCGGCAGAAATGGCGGTAGAGGAGTGCCCTGTATCAAAGGCGTCATATTCACTTTCGGAAAACTTGGGAAATCCCGATAAACCGCCAAATTGCCGCAAGGAATCAAATTTCTCCCTGCGGCCTGTTAAAATTTTATGTACATAGCTTTGGTGTCCTACGTCCCAGATAAGCTTGTCCTTCGGGACAGAAAAGGAACGGTGCAGCGCAATCGTAAGCTCTACAACGCCCAGATTGGAGGCGAAATGTCCGCCTGTTTTTGGAATGTTTTCGATTAAAAATTCTCTGATTTCGCGGCTGAGCGTATCCAGTGCAGAATAAGAAAGGTCACAAAGAGCCGCGGGGGAATCTACCCGATTCAGAAGTTTGTACATATTATTTCCTGCTTTTCTTTGGCCGGAATGAAAACAGTGCAAGAAATTTCCCAATGTAAAATACAAACTGATTGCACTGATTTATGGCCAATGTTTTCCCGAGTGCTTTTCCGCCAACGGTCATGGCAGATACCGTGCCGGTTACAAAAAGGCTTGTAAGAAGCGCATTAAAGGAAAAATTCGTTACAAGCTCTGCAGCAATAAAGCTGCCGGTGGCACCGCTGACAATACCGCAAATGTCACCTACAACGTCGTTACAAAAATTCGAAACCTTTTCGGCGTTTCGAATAAGGCGAATTGCCTGTGCGGCACCCATGACACGGTTTGATGCCATGGCATGAAACGGCGCTTCCGCCGCCGTGGTTACGGCGATACCTAAAATATCAAAGATAATACCGAGAAGAACGATACAAAGTAAAATCAAAAGTGCAACCGTTACGGCTACATCCCCAAGTAGCGAGGAGGTTAAAACGGTAATCGCAACAGAAAGAAAAAAGGTCAGAAGCACCGTGGTAATAATCCAGGAAACACTGACTTTGCGATTAGGGGTATGATTGCTTTTCACGCGCATTTTTTTTCGTTTTTGCGGTACGTCGTCCTTCACAGCAGGGGTCTCTCCTTTAAATAAAAAATTTGGTGGCAGAATACGGAGTAAATTTTGCGGCATAGGTCCGAGACGGGTTTCCCGCTTCCGTGCCCGCGCGTCGCCACTCCGGGCCGTTTCCGATTAAACAGAAGCCGAGCCAAAAGGCTCGATTCGGATTGCCACTTAGTCCGCACTGCAATCCTCCGTATTCCTCAGCAATGAACAGCCTAGGAGATTTCCTCAACAGTCAAACCGATTCTTAGCCTTTTTTGCAGATAGGATTTCAAACAGCAATATCTCCGTTTTGTTGGCCGACAAAAGCAGAGCCTGAACCGTTATCCTTCATACCCACGCAAGGCAGGCTACTCTGTCCACAGCACCATAAGGCACCGCATGACAGGTTTACTCCTGCGCCGTACTCCATTCCGTCGCCCACAAGGGACGAGCAGAGGCGGAAGCACGCACGCAGGTCTCCACGGAAAAGGGGTCAACGCTCGCATGCCATTGCGAATCGCCCCTAAACCTTAACCCCCAGCATCGACCCCCGACTGGGCGTCGAAAGCCAACACCAGGAACTTCATCGATATGCCCTTCTACGGATTTTTAGGCCCGTCTTGGGAATCGGCATCCTGACTAGGATACTGCACCACCTTGGCGCTTAGTATATCATAACTTTTGCAGTTTGTCAAATTTACACGAGAATTTTTTCTGCCTGGCATGAAAATGCCGCGCATCCGTATTATATGCAAGAAGCGAGCACTGTAAACGAAAGCTGTATAAAAAGATAATAGGAGGGAACTTACTTTTTCTTTGCGGTATTTTGTTTGTTGACTGCCGCGAGGTCCCTGATAAGCAATTGTAAATGCGTGATTTGCGCATCCGAAAGACAGCTGACATCCAGAAATTTTTCCATACTCCGTCCCAGAAGAGCATCGGTCGTTACATTAAAAAAATCCGCCAGCCTTACAAGCATTTCGATAGACGGCAAAACGTTATCATTTTCCCAGTTGGAAATACATTGCTTTGTAACATTCATATGTTTTGCAAATTCTACCTGACTCATGCCCCGTTCGGTGCGCAAAAGACGGATATTTTCATTTAAGGATTTCTTCATTAAATCGCCCCGAAAATCAATTTTTACAATACTATTATAAAATATTCATTGACTTTATAAAAATACTATGGTATACTAATAATTGACACGAACGCGGCGTTGAAGAGGTTTTAAAAATACATAGCAAAGCGAGGTGATGCGTTTGAAGAAAAAATCTGTTTTTTCACAAATCATATTCCTGATTATACTTGCACTGATTTGTGTGGTTTTGACAGTAGGAATTGCATTCTTGGTTGGCTCTGCAAATACGACATTCTTCGATTTTTCAAATCTGAACCTTGCAAATATGCTGCCTGTTTTGTTGCTTGGCGGTTTCTTAAGCTGCGTTGTGATCGGAATTGCGGTGCTTTTTATTTCACGATCCGTGTTTTATAAAGCAAAAGAGTATTTCATAGAAACAAATGATAACGGAGGTAAAGAAAAATGAAATGTACAAACCATCCTGAGGTTGACGCGCAGGGCATGTGCGTCTATTGCGGAAAGCCCTTCTGTAAGGATTGCCTTGTAGAGGCAAAAGGAAAATTCTATTGCAAAGATGATATCGGGAATGTTATTGATGACGCAAAGAAATCCGCGAACGGACAACCGACGATTACCATTACAAACAGCAACGACAGTGTAAATACGAATGTGATGCAAAATGGTATGGGATACGGACCGCGGAAAAGCAAGACGGTCGCATTGATTTTATGCATCATCGGATTTTTTGGGTTTGGCGGACTGCACAGAATGTATGTGGGGAAAGTCGGCAGTGGTGTGCTCCATTTCCTGACGTATGGCTTGTGTGGCGTTGGCACACTGTTGGATTTGATTTCCATTTTGTCCGGCGGATTTAGGGACAGCTATGGACATCCGCTGGCATAAACATATCCATTTGCCCCAAAGAAAAAGACAAACCTTGCGCGGAATTTGTGCAGGGTCTGTCTTTTTTGTATTCCTTTATTTTTTCAATAGATTTTTGGGAGTGTCCGTATGCCTCATGAATACAATCTTCGGAAAGCGGTGCCCGGGATGCGGTCTTACAAGAGGCTTTATTGCCGTGTTACAGCTTGATTTTAAAGCGGCAACGACATTTCATGTGCTTTCCGTGCCGCTCTTTTTCGGCAGTTGCTTATACTGTTTTTTCTGTATGGTTGATATTGTATTTCGTAAGGAATTTATCATGAAAATAGAAAAACAAATGGCGAAAAAATATATGTTTGTTCTATACAGTATCATTCTGGTAGCCTCTTATCTTTTAAATAAAGCGTAATGCGCAGGCGTTACCCGATTTTTCGCCCCACCACCGCGCGAGGGTTTCCGCCGAGGTCAGACAAAACTTCTATATCTGTAAAATCTGATTGCATCATGCAGGCAACGGCCTCTCCTTGCGTGTAGCCGATTTCAAGTCCCAGCCATCCGCCCGGAGAAAGGGCGACGGCAGACTTTCGGATAATCACAGGGTAGAAGAGAAGTCCATCCCTGCCGCCGTCAAGGGCAAGACGGGGCTCAAATTCCCGTACATCCTCCGAAAGAGTGGGGATGACATCGGTTTCAATATACGGGGGATTTGATAAAATCAAATCAAATTCTCCCGGAATATCTTCCTTTAATATATCCATATTTATAAACGAGGCATGCACTCGGTGACGGACAGCGTTTTTCTCTGCAACAGAGAGGGCGGAAGCGGAAATATCTGCAAGACAAAGAGAAGAGACGGTTGTCTGCACGGCGGTGGTAATGCCGATACAGCCCGTTCCGCAGCAAAGGTCAAGAACGCGCTTCCCTTCGGCTTTTCCAATTGCCCATTCTACAAGCGTTTCCGTATCGGGTCTTGGAATAAGTGTGGCGGGCGTTACCAGAAAGGAAAGCGAGTAAAATTCCTTCTCCCCCACAAGATAGGCAATGGGACAGCCTGCCCTTCGTTTTTCGCAAAGTACAGAAAAAGCCGCCGCAGCTGGCGGCGCGGCGGGTTCGTTATACAAAAATAAAAGTTTTTCCCGCGGCACGCCCAAAACATGTGCGAGAAGTACCTCGGCATCCAACCTGTCAATACCGGCTTCCTGCAAAAGATTTCGGATTACCATTTGTCATCCTCCCGATTGCCGGTAAGGGTTTCGGAAAGGGCGGCGATGGCACATTCAATCTGTCCGTCATCCGGCTCGATGGTCGTAATATGCTGCAGCCATACCCCCGGTGCAGAAATCATACGGGTCAGGAAATTTTCATGCCGGCCTGCAAACTTAATAAGCTCGTACCCGACGCCTGTTACCACCGGCAACGTCAAAATCTTAATCAGCGTACGTATGAGTGGCGCATCGACGGAAATAAACATGGATACAATAATACCCACAATTAGCACCAATATCAAAAAGGAAGTGCCGCAGCGGGGATGAAAACGACGCATTTTACGAACGTTTTCCACCGTCAGGTCAAGCCCGGCTTCATAGCAGAAAATGGTTTTATGCTCCGCCCCGTGATACATAAAGGTGCGGCGAATATCCTTCATTAAAAGCATGGCACACATGTACCCTACAAAAATGATAATACGTAACCCGCCTTCAAAAACAGCGCGCCAGATGCGATTGTCAATTGCCGGTACTGCACCTGCTAAAAACCGGAACAGAAGCGAGGGCAAATAAATAAAGAGCCCCACGGAAAGAAAAACAGCCAGCACTACGCTTAAAACCATGAGAATACTCATAATAAATTTGTTTTTCTTTTCGTCTGTTTCTTCCTCGGCTTCTTCAAGCCCTGCAATTTCTGCGGAACGCATCAGGCATTTATAGCCGTATTTCAGGGAATCATACATATTAAAAATACCGCGGACGAAAGGAAGCTTGAAAAATTTTGCCCGTTCGTTTCCTTTTGTGGGCCATTTTTCAATAACAATTTCCCCCTCGGGATTGCGGACTGCCATGGCTGTGGTTTTCGGTCCGCGCATCATAACACCTTCAATAAGTGCCTGTCCGCCGATACTGGTTTTATGGGTAGCTTGTTTCATGGCTTTTCTGCTCCTTTGTGATTTGGAAAAAATTTCTTCTTTATATAAGTATAGCAGAAACCCCTGCTTTGTACAAGAGAATTTTGCGGAATTTAAAAATTATTCAAAATTTAAAATTTCTTCTAAGCTTTTGCGTTTTTTCGGGCGGTGTGCATCTGTGCGGGCGTATCCCACAGCAATAATCAGCCGAATGCGAGTTCCTGCCGCCCCGTCCAGAAGCTTTTTCACTTTTTCTTCAGAAAACCATCCCAAAATACAGGTGGAAAGCCCTAAAGCGGTCGCCGCAAGGCAAAGATGTGCGGTGGCAATGCCGATATCAATAGGCGCAAACTGTTGGTCCTTTACCTTTCCCGCAATAGATGCGGCAAGTGTTGCCCGCTCCTCAGAAATCACAATAAACGCAGGGGCGTTGTCCGTAAATTTATTCATTCCCATTTCCTGCGTACATTTAGCGAGGCACGCAGCCTTTTCACCCGTTACCGCCGTAAAATGCCAGGGCTGGGAGTTACAGGCGGAAGGGGCAAGACGGGCAGCCTCCACCATGCGCTGTAAATCCTCTTTTTCGATAGGCCGGGTATCAAAGTCCCGACAGCTTTCCCGATTTTGTATCAATTCAAAAAAATTCTGCATGGAAAATTCCTCCTTACTGTAAACAGTATAGCATACAGCTTTGGAAAACACAACGCATATTTATGATTTTTTTGTATCAAGACGACGAACGAAAGCCAAAAGCAGCGTGAGAAGGGGCAAAAGCATTTCAAAAACACCGAAGAAATAGGCACCGGATGTGCGAAACCATTCAGGGAGCGTCAGCCCCGTTGGGAAAAAGTACAAGGCGCAGAGGACGGTGATAACGGCAATAAGCGTAACGCAAAGCCCGCGTTTTTCAAAGGTCTTTCCTATTGTATCCTCGACGCTTCTGACAATGGCACAAAAAAGGACGCTCATTTTAAACACCCGCATTGTAATCAGCGCAAACGCAAACACAATTTCAAGGCGGGAAAAAACATCCATAAGATTGATAAGGCGTATCGCCTCATATGTGGGCTCGGTCAAATAGGAAAGGGCAGTGCCGAGGGTGGCAATATCCCGCAAAAATGTAATCAGCAGATAGAAGGCACCAAGCAAAAGCCCCCAAAAAAAGCTTTTACGGACGTTTGCCTGCCGGTCCGCATACGGCAGCAAAATTAAAAATACAATAATTTCACAAAATGGTGCCGCAGCAAGGACAAAGGAGCCTTGCGCATACGCGGAAAGCCCAAGGCGTAAAAGAGGCAGAAAATTATAAAGATGCATATTGGGAAGCAACATAAGGGAATTCATAAGGAGGGCTGTGACCATAAAAATGAAAAATAAAAATGCGTTACGCATTACAATGGTGATGCCGCAGTTTGCCGCCAGTGCGCAGGTGGCAGCTAGCATGGCGAGCACGACCACCATGGGGGTTTCGGGCATAATGTAGCCGGTGAAAAAATCCCCGAGATTTCGAAGACTTACGGCGGCAAAGCCGAAACAAAAAAGCGTGTAGGCAATATTTAAAGCTCGCCCCAGATGCTTTCCGTACACAACGCTGTGCATTTGCAAAAGCCCAAGCCCCGGGAATTTTCGAATAAGCAGGGTATAAATCAGAACCACCAGAAGACTGAGCGCGAGGGCACATAGGGCACTTATCCAGGACTCCTGAAAGGTAATCTGGGTAACGAAGACCGTAAAGAGAGAGGAACCGCCTATAAAAGTGGCAATTCCAAACATAAGCTGACGGGTTGAAAACATAGTGTTTCTCCTTTTATTCAACAGGTTTTCCAATGCGACCGGAGGAGTCTAAATGCGTTTTTACCTCGATGCGGACAGGCAAATCGCAAAAATCTTCGCCCTGCATCCCATCCCAAAGCTTTGGGTGGCTGCGGTAAACCACATCGGAAAATCCCAAAACATCCGCGCGCATTTGTTTGCTCTTTTCTATGCAGGCGCGGATTTCGCTTTCAATTTCGCCCGCAAAAGCACCAAGGAGCGTTTCTACGCCCTCTTTGGTTGTAAAGTTGATTTTTCCTCGTTCGCTGCCTAAGGAACCTGTGGCGTTTACGGTAATGACCATGGTGATTTCTCCATCTTCTCCCACCTCTGCCTGCATACCGCCGCCGGCGCGGACAACCTCAATTCCTGCCTTGTCATCCCCAGCATGCACCATAACTACCGCCTGCTCCACGGCATTGCTCGCCCAAAGATATCCACGGGTTTCCCGCTCATCCAATTCGCCTATCATAGTATCATTGGAAAAAATAGCAGTACCCGTCATGTGCAGAACTTCTTTTCCGTCCGCATCATCTACTTCAATAATGGGAATCAGCGGAGCACCGCGGTCAGCGGCAAGGCGATTCATAAAGTCAAGAATGGTTACGGTCATGCCGGTGGAAAGCTGTTGTTGAGAATTGATGAGATCTCTGATGTGCAGGGCGGGGATGCTTTGAAAGCCTGTTTCCGTATCCAGTATATCCGACCCGCGCCCACGGGCTACCAGAAGATTCATATCAAGACGCAGTTCATGGTCGCGCAGAAAGAAGTCCATATAATTTCCAAGCCCGCGTTCGGCGGTGTCCTGCCCGAAAATTACAACGTAATTATGCGCCATGTACAGCCTTGCTCCGGATTTAGTAACAGAGGAACGAATGGCGGGGAAAACATAATCTCCCGTGGAAGATAAATTCAAATACGGTTTTTGCTCGCTGGAGCCGCCTTTTCCTTCGTTGGCGCTGGCAATCGTGCGCGTGTTGGCAATCTGGGCGGTAATTTCAATTTCATCTTCCTTTTCGCCTTCGTCCACGGCAAAGCCCATAACGATGGCAATTTTCCCTATTTCACGTCTGTTCCAGCATCCGCAAAGGTTCAAACAAAGCAAAAGGGAAATACAGGATAAAATACACTTTTTCATGGGAACTCCTTTCAGGGCTTTTGACGGCGGGGATTTCGCTTTGCAAGGTCGGACGGGCGGGTTAAAAGCCAGCGATGCGGCAGGCGCAGCATGGCATCCTTATTATCTGTCGTATGAAACGGTGTAATGGGAGAAAGGTATGGAACGCCAAAGGAGGAAAGTGCCGAAAGGTGCAGCAAAAGAAGCAGAAGCCCCAAAGAAAGACCAAGCCCCCCGAATGTGCCTGCAAGAAGCAAAAAAAGAAGGCGAAGAATCATAGAGGCATTTGCCTGTGCCGGCGCGGCAAAAGCAGAAACAGCGGTAATGGCAACAGCAATAACCATGGGAGCACCGATGATACCGGCAGAAACTGCCGTTTCCCCGATGATGATGGCGCCTACCATGCTGACTGCCTGTCCCGCAGGGCGCGGAAGCCGTATACCCGCTTCCTTCAATATTTCAAAAACCACAATCATGAGAAACGCTTCAATTACAGCCGGAAACGGCGTGTTTCCTTCCGCAGCAGACATAGAAAGAAGCAGCTCCGTCGGGATAAGCTCCTGATGAAAGGTCGTCAGTGCCACATATAAGGGGAGCGCCAGAATACTGATGAGAAATGCCGTAAAGCGCACTACGCGAAGGGCGGAGGCATACAGCGGTGCAATATAGTAGTCCTCCGCCGTCTGGAAATTCTCAATAAAAAAGGTGGGCACAGTTAAAACGTAGGGCGACCCGTCCACAATAACCGCGACCCGCCCCTCTAAAAGATTCGCGGCAACGGCATCCGGTTTTTCCGAGCTTGCCACGGTAGAGAAAAAGGGCGAGCCACCGTCGGAAATGTATTGCTCCACATAGCCGGAATCTAAAATACCGTCTGTATCAATGCGGGAAAGCCTCTTTTTCACCTCTTCGACAAGCGCGGGGTCGGCAATGTTTCGCACATATGCAACCGTTACAAAGGTGTTGGTTTTTTTACCAATCGTTACGGTATCGAGCGTGAAAAGCGGACTTTTAATTTTACGTCGTAAAAGGGCGGTGTTTGTCCGCAGGTTTTCCACAAAGCCTTCCCGCGGGCCGCGCAGGACGGATTCGGTCTGGGGGTCTTCAATGCTGCGCTGCGGAAAGCCCTTGGCGTTAATGACAAGCGTGCCGGGAATGCCGTCGATTAATACCGCTGCATCGCCGGAAAGAACGCCGCTAATCAGTTCCCCGAACGTTTCACGGCTTTTGCTTTCCCCCGCCGTCATGTACACCCCTTGCACATCTTCCATAGTGCGGGGCAATGCCGAAGGGGTGTCCCCAAGAAAGCTGCCGTACATTAAGGGCTTTATAATTTCGAGTGCCACACGGTCTGCGCGGATAAGCCCGTCAATACACAGCATAGCGGATTTTTTTCGGCTTTGCCCGAAACGGAACCGGCGGATGATTACATCATTGCTACCGCCGAAGGCATCCTGTAAGATTTTTAAGTTTACATCAATGTTTTTCCCCACCTGCATGTTTTCCCAAGGATTTTCATCGATTCCGGGAGCATCACGACGGGCGGTATATGCATTTATAAGGTCGGTCAGTTTTTTCATGTTTGCGCCTCCATGCTGTATATTTTCCCGAAAAAAAGGATTTTTATACCGTTTTTTTCAGCGCATAAACCCCGAAAAATCGGCAAAAATAGAAGTTGTGAATGAAAAATATAAAAAATTTTGGAAAAAGTATTGACAAAAAGACGGGGAATGTGGTATTATATTTCTTGCGTCGTGAAGCGCTGGTGTAGCTCAATTGGCAGAGCAGCTGATTTGTAATCAGCAGGTTGCGGGTTCGAGTCCCATCACCAGCTCCAGACATTTGGAGGGGTTCCCGAGTGGCCAAAGGGGGCAGACTGTAAATCTGTTGTCAGTGACTTCGGTGGTTCGAATCCACCCCCCTCCACCAGTAAAAAACCCTTGTCTTGCGACAAGGGTTTTTTCATCGAAGTCCATCCGAAAGGAAGCAATGTTTCCTTCGGAGAAACACGACATCTGCGTGCATCTTTAAAAATGAGAGAATGAACAATGAATATTGGCTGCACGCTGAGATTCGTTGTTTCTTTTTTATGTATTGGAGTAAGCAGTATGAATGTAAAGAAATTTTTTAAAATTTTACTTTTGATTTTACTGGCAACGGTGGCAGCGCTTGGCGGCGTTATGGCAGCCTGGATTACAAGTCATCCGTTTGAAATAGGGGACCACGGCAATTCTCTGGCAAAGGTCCGCGCAGGCGGGATTGTAAATTTCCTTATTGTGGGAAAGGATCATGTGGGTGCGAATACGGATGTGATTATGGTGGCATCCCTCAATCCTGATACCGATAAGGTTTCCGTTTTGTCCGTTCCGCGGGATACGCGGGTGTATGTAAACGGAACGCGCAAGATCAATTCGGTTTACAGTTATGCAGGAAGCCGCGGTATGAAAAAGGAAGAAACCTTAATTAATACCGTATCGCAAGTAACAGGTCTTCCCATTCATTATTTTGCAATTATCAATCTCCGTGCATTCCGCGAGATTGTGGACGAGCTTGGCGGCGTAGAATTTAATGTAAAGCGTCCCTACCATTACGATGACCCGTATCAGGACTTACACATTCATCTTGACCCCGGCATGCAAGTTCTAAACGGAGAAAAGGCAGAAGGTCTTATCCGGTACAGACATGATTATGCTATGGGTGATATTCAGCGTCTGGACGTGCAGCAGGAATTCATTTCCGCTTTTATCGAACAAAAGCTGCAGATGAAATATATCTCAAAAATTCCTGCGGTATATGATAAAGTAACAGACTATGTTATCAGTAATTTAAAGGTTAGCGACGTAATCAATTACGCCAAGGCATTTATTGGCTGTCAAATGGAAACCCACATTTTACCGGGTACTACCGGCACCGGCTCGGGATACTGGATTCAAAATGATGACGAAACAGCCATCCTTATCCGTGAAAAATTTGGGTATACTGACGAAAACTAAAAAAACACTTGCATTATTTCCTAACATGGTTTATAATTACAATGAATGTACAGAAAGGGATGTACTATGCGTAAATTTATGAAAATCGTATCCGCAATTCTATGTTTGACAGCACTTTTGGCACTCGGCGGCTGTGCATTTCACACCGAAACGCCCGCGCCGAAAACAGTTATGCCGACGGAAGAGCCGGATACAGTTGTATTTGAGGAGGGTAAACCTGTGAATGTAACCATTACTATGGCTGACGGCGGCGTAATGAAGCTTGCGCTTTACCACGACAAAGCACCTAAAACTGTTGAAAACTTTGTAAAGCTTGCAAAGGAAGGCTTTTATGACGGTCTGACTTTTCATAGAATTATAAGTGGATTCATGATTCAGGGCGGCGACCCCGAAGGAACGGGCTTCGGCGGCTCCGATGAAACGATCCCGGGCGAATTTGCAATGAACGGATTTGCACAGAATGATATTTCCCACGTACGCGGTGTCATTTCCATGGCACGTAGCCAAAATCCGAACAGCGCAAGCTCCCAGTTCTTCATTGTGCATGCGGACGCTACTTTCCTTGACGGACAGTATGCGGCATTCGGTATGCTGACAGAGGGCTTTGAAGTTCTCGACGCTTTGGCGGCAACTCCCGTTCAGGGCGAAACACCTGTGGCCAAACCGGTGATTCAATCCATCACCGTGGAATAAAATAAATGGAGGTATGGCAAAATGGCAGTAAAAGTAGGTATTAACGGATTCGGCAGAATCGGCCGTCTGGTTTTCAGAGCGGCAATGGAAACGGGCAAGGTGGACGTTGTTGGTATCAACGATCCGTTCATCGATTTAGACTACATGGTCTATATGCTTCGTTACGACACGGTTCATGGTCAGTTCAAGGGTGACATCGCTGTTAAAGGCGACAAGCTCGTTGTAAACGGCAAAGAAATCGCTGTTTACGCTGCAATGAACCCGGAAGAAATCGGCTGGAAGGAATGCGGCGCAGAATACGTTGTAGAATCCACCGGCGTATTCACAACCACCGAAAAGGCTTCCGCACACATTAAGGCAGGCGCAAAGAAGGTTGTTATTTCCGCTCCTTCTGCAGATGCACCGATGTTCGTAATGGGTGTTAACAATGACAAGTACACCAAGGACATGACGGTTATCTCCAACGCATCCTGCACAACAAACTGCTTAGCTCCTTTAGCTAAGGTTATCAATGACAACTTCGGTATCATTGAAGGTCTTATGACCACAGTTCATGCAACGACTGCAACCCAGAAGACGGTTGACGGTCCTTCCAAGAAGGACTGGAGAGGCGGCCGCGGCGCAGCCTTCAACATTATCCCCTCTTCCACCGGCGCAGCAAAGGCAGTTGGCAAGGTTATTCCGGAACTCAACGGTAAGCTTACCGGTATGGCATTCCGCGTACCCACAGCAGACGTTTCTGTTGTTGACCTTACCTGCCGTCTTGAAAAAGCAGCAAGCTATGAAGACATCAAGGCTGCTGTTAAGAAGGCTGCTGACGGCGAATTGAAGGGTATCCTCGGTTACACCGAAGATAAAGTTGTATCTTCCGACTTTATCCATGATGCACGCACCTCCATCTTTGATGCAGATGCAGGTATCAGCCTCAACGACAACTTTGTAAAGCTCGTTTCCTGGTACGATAACGAGTGGGGTTATTCCAACAAGGTTGTTGACCTTATCGCATACGCTGCCGGCGTAGACGCGAAATAATTTCCCCGTGCAAGTACCTGCGGCAAAACGCAGATGGGGCTTGCGATTTTATCCCTAAACTATACACTATACAAATAGAGAGCCGTCCCTTTGGGGCGGCTCTTTTTTAAGGGGAAAAGAGGCTTGTCGAGCGGAAAGCGGGCAGTAAGACTTTTAGCATGATGCGCCCACCGGGGTGTGGTGCGACACCCCACACCCCACAAATCATTTTAAAGGGAAAAGAGGATAGCTATACTATCCTCTTTAAAGAAGTTGTGCTGCAACGGAGCCGCTTCGGCGCATAAAAAATGCGCCGGCAATGAAGCCGAGCGCACGAAAAACGCAAAGCTCCATTGCTGCGACACAATTTTCCAATCCCATTTCTGGCACGTGAAAAAAAGCCCTGCGTTTTTACCAAAATAAAAATACGTGCAGAACGGAATTGTATTAAATTGTGTCGCAAGAATAGTATACCATATTTTTCTTGCGATTGCAAGCACAGACGAGAAAAAACAGAATTTCTTTGCAAGGGGAAAGGGACTTGACTTTTTGTGAAAAATCCGATATACTAAATAGGCATAAAACGAGAACGGAGAAAGAATATGAAAAAAGCAGAGTTACTTGCACCGGCAGGGGACTTAGAGCGCCTGAAGGTGGCATTTTTATACGGGGCGGACGCCGTGTACATTGGCGGCGAGGAATTTTCCATGCGCACCGCCTGTGACAACTTCACGCCTGAAAATATGAAACGGGGCGTGGATTTTGCCAAGGCAAGGGATAAAAAGGTGTATGTGGCGCTTAATGTTATTATGCGGGAACACGATATGGATGTTTTGGGCGAATATGTGCAAAGCCTTGCGGAGATGGGTGTGGACGGCGTCATTGTTTCCGACCTTGGTGCTTTTGGACTTATCCGAAAGGCGGCACCAAAGCTTCCCATTCATGTAAGCACGCAGGCGAATATTACAAACGCGGAAACGGCGCTTGCCTGGCACAATATGGGTGCAGAACGCGTTGTGCTTGCAAGAGAACTTACCCGCGAGGAGGTTGTTTCCATCCGGAAGCATACACCGGAGAGTCTGGAGCTTGAAATGTTCGTGCACGGGGCAATGTGTGTTTCGTATTCGGGCAGATGCCTTCTCAGCAATTATCTCATAGGGCGGGATGCCAATCGCGGGGACTGCGCACAGGCATGCCGTTGGAAGTACACGCTGATGGAGGAAAAAAGACCGGGCGAATATATGCCCATTATAGAAAATGACAGAGGTAGCTACATATTTAATGCCAATGATTTATGTCTTCTGGAATTTTTGCCGGAAATTTTGGAAGCAGGGGTGTCCAGCCTGAAGATAGAGGGAAGAGTGAAGACGGAATATTACGTGGCAACTGTGGTAAAGGCGTATCGGCAGGAACTGGACAGATATTATGAAAATCCGAAAGGCTATACTGTTTCCAAGGAAGCACTTGAAATGGTAGAAAAGGTTAGCCATCGCAGATACTGTCACGGCTTTTGGAACGGCGAGGCGAAAGAAGGCTGTCAATATCTTGATTCCAATTCCTATGTGCGTAAGTATCAGGTAATAGGCATGGTTTTGGAAGAAGAGCCAGGCTTTTTACGGCTGAGCTCTCGCAATAAATTCTCAGTAGGCGATACGATTGAGGTTATGACGCCGCTTGGCAAAGAATATACAAAAACGATTACCGAAATGTATGATGAGGCGGGACAGGCAATTGAATCGGCACCGCATCCGACGATGACTGTTCGAATTCCCATGGATGGGAAGTTTCCTCCATACTCGATGGTACGCAGGGAAATTTTGGAGAATTTTTAAACAAATTATAAAATTTGCTTGACATTTTTATTTGAATTTAGTATACTATATCTATCGCATGGAAGCTTTTAGGAGGTATGGAATGCAAAACGAAGTGCGTCCGGATAAAATTGAAGCTTTGAGCGATGAAGCCCTTGCGCTCTTGTCCCAGAAGGGGGACGATGCGGCAATGGAATATCTTCTTTCCAAATATCGTGCGCTTGTGCGCCGTAAGGCGAGAACATATTTCCTTATCGGTGCGGACCGCGAGGATATTGTGCAAGAGGGTATGATTGGGCTTTTTAAGGCTGTACGGGATTTTAAAGAGGACAGGCAGTCCGGTTTTCGTGCATTTGCGGAGCTTTGCATCACGCGCCAGATGATTTCTGCCATTAAAATGGCAACGCGCCAAAAGCATGCGCCGCTTAATGCCTATGTTTCCTTAGACCGTCCCTTGGGCTTTGCGGAATATGAAATGACACTTATGGATGTTGTAAGCCGCGAAGAGCAGATTGTGGACCCGGAGGAAATACTGATTTCCCGCGAACAATTTTCAGACATTGGCACAAGGCTCTCCAGTCTTTTAAGTGCATATGAACGAAAGGTGCTCAGCCTGTACATGCAGGGGAAGTCGTATCAGGAAATAGGCGGTATATTGGAAAAAGACCCTAAATCCATTGACAATGCGCTGCAACGTATCAAGCATAAAATTGAGAAATATGTGGAACGATATCCAAAATGATGCGGGTATAGCTCAATGGTAGAGTTCCAGCTTCCCAAGCTGGCTGTGCGGGTTCGATTCCCGTTACCCGCTCCATATGTTTTTTCGCCGTAAGGCTTAAAATAATACTATGCCCAAAGGCTCGAGGGAGCGGCTGCGTAAGGTGCGCAGAGAGATCGGTTCGACTCCGGTAGGGGTAACATTTATCAAAGTGAGGAGATCATTATGTTCGAGGACAAAACATTAGTTTGCAAGGATTGCGGTAAGGAATTCGTTTTTACTGCCGGTGAGCAGGAGTTCTACGCAGAAAAAGGATTCCAGAATGAGCCCATGCGTTGCAAGGAATGCCGTATTGCTAAGAAGCAGGCACTTCGCGAAAACCGCGAAATGCACACAACTGTTTGCGCAGCTTGCGGTAAGGAAGCAAAGGTTCCCTTCATTCCGAAGAATGACAGGCCGATCTATTGCAGCGAATGTTTCGCAAATCACCAATAATCTCTCGCTTTGAGAGTTATACAGTGTGAAAAGAAGGGCACGCAGAGTTTGCGTGCCCTTTTCTCAAAAAACAAGCCTCGAATTTGCAAGGAAGGAACAAGACTATGAAAAAAATACTGGCTATTCTTCTGGCAACCCTTTGTGTTTTTCCGGCGGTATCTTGTAAAAAGAAAACACCGGGGGATGTAGATATTTCTTTGGAAGGCATAGAAAAAATGTACGAAACAGACCCGAAGGCGGCGGCAGAAACCATGCTTTCTTCGATGTCTTTGGATGAAAAAATATATCAGCTTTTTGTAGTGACACCTGAAGCGCTTGGGGACGGGAGCACCGTAACGGAGGTTACCGATGCAGTGCGGGAGGGGCTTTCCCAACATCCCGTAGGGGGCGTCGTGCTTTTTGGGGACAACCTTAAAAACCGTGACCAGGTAACAAAGCTTTTAGAGGAACTCCAGAATGCATCAAAAGTGCCGCTGTTTACGGCGGTGGACGAGGAGGGCGGCACGGTTTCCCGTCTTTCCGGCATAGAGGGCATGGGCGTTTCAAGCCAGCCAACGATGCGGGAAGTGGGGGACAGCGGTGACGCAAGCCGGGCATACGAAATCGGGAAAATCATTGGTGCAGAGATTAAGGCTTTGGGCTTTAATACGGATTTTGCACCCGTGGCGGATTTACTGATAAATGAGGAGAATACGGAAATCGGCGCCCGCTCTTTTGGCACGGAGCCGGAAATGGTCGGTAGCATGGTGGAAAACATGGTGAAGGGACTGCGGGAAAGCGGCGTGGCAAGTGCACTAAAGCATTTTCCGGGTCACGGGAGTGCCCACGCGGATTCGCACAGCGGACGCGCCGTAAGCGAGCGGACGCTTGAGGAAATGCAGGCGGCAGAGCTTCTGCCCTTTAAAGCGGGCATTAATGCCCATACGGATTTTGTCATGGTTTCCCACATGGTAAATAAGGATTTGACCAAAACGGATATGGAGTGCTCCATGTCCACAAACGTTATGACGAATATTTTGCGAAACGGAATAGGATATACGAACATTATTATTACCGACTCCCTTTCCATGGGTGCAATCACGGGATATTATTCCGCGGGCGCAGCGGCACTCACCGCTTTTGAAGCGGGTGCGGATATGCTGCTTATGCCTGCGAATATAGAGGAAGCAGCAAAGGCAATCCGCGGTGCGGTAAATAGCGGCAGAGTAAAAGAAGAACGCATTAACAAGAGCGTTGAACGAATTTTAAGGGTAAAGCTGGAACGCGGCATAATTTAGAAAGGAAAGGCGCGTATGGGTTTTGTACATCTGCATGTGCATAGCGAGTACAGCTTGCTTGACGGTGCATGCAGGATTCGGGATTTAGTTAAAAAGGCAAAGGCTGAAGGGCAAAGCGCGTTGGCACTTACTGACCATGGGGTTATGTACGGCGTAATCGATTTTTACGACGCGGCTAAGGAAGAAGGCATAAAGCCCATTATCGGCTGTGAGGTCTATACAACGGATGGCGACCGCAAAAATAAAACGGCGGGACGCGACGAGGAGATAGGCCATCTTGTGTTGCTTGTAAAAAACGAAACGGGATACAAAAATTTGATTCGCATTGTTTCCGTAGGTTTTACGGAAGGCTTTTACTATAAACCACGCGTGGATATGGAAACCCTTCGGGCGCACAGCGAAGGACTGATTGCGCTTTCTGCATGCCTTGCAGGCGATATTCCCCGTGCGCTTTTGCGGGGAGATTATGAGGACGCAAAGCGGCGGGCACTTCGGTATCGGGAAGTGTTTGGCGCGGGTAATTTTTATATTGAGTTGCAGGACCACGGAATAGAGGAACAACGAAAGACGAATCCGCTTTTGGTACAGCTTTCGGAAGAAACCGGAATTCCCTTGGTTGCCACTAACGACGTACACTATATTGAGAAAAAGGATGCGCGGTATCAGGATGTTCTCCTTTGCATCCAGACGGGCAAAAATGTAAGCGATACGGACCGCATGCGCTTTCAAGGCGAAGAATTTTATTTAAAAAGCACAGCGGAGATGGAGACGCTGTTTCCGTATGCCCCCTCCGCTATTTCCAATACGCAAATTATTGCAGATGCCTGTAATTTCGATTTTTCCTTCCACCAGCGCCTGCTTCCGAAATACGATGTGCCGGACGGGGCGGACGCCTTTTCCTACCTTAAGGCACTTTGTGAAAAAGGGCTTTCGGAGCGGTACGGTACGCCCACGGAGGAAGCGAAGGAACGGCTTTCCTATGAGCTCGGTGTTATCGAAAGCATGGGCTTTGTAGACTATTTTTTGATTGTATGGGACTTTGTAAATTATGCAAAGTCTAACGGCATTGCAGTAGGACCCGGAAGAGGCTCGGCGGCGGGGAGCATCGTTGCCTACGCTTTGTATATAACGGATGTGGACCCGCTTCGCTATCAGCTTCTTTTTGAGCGTTTCTTAAATCCGGAGCGCGTCAGCATGCCGGATATTGATATTGATTTTTGCTATATGCGCCGTCCGGAGGTTATTGACTATGTAAACCGCAAATACGGTGCAGACAGAGTAACGCAGATTATTACCTTTGGTACTATGGCAGCACGCGGTGTTATTCGGGATGTGGGTCGTGTTCTGGGGATGCCTTATGCAGAGGTAGACGGCATTGCCAAAATGGTGCCCAATATTTTAAACATAAAGCTTGCGGATGCCATAGATATGAACCCGAAGCTCAAGGAAGCATATGAGAATGACACCCGTATACGGGAACTCCTCGAAATTTCCTTGGCGCTCGAAGGACTGCCGCGCCATGCATCCACCCATGCGGCGGGGGTGGTAATTTCAAATGCGCCGGTTTACGTGCATGTTCCGCTGCAGAAAAACGATGATGTTCTCACGACCCAGTTCCCAATGGGTACACTGGAGCGACTGGGACTTTTAAAAATGGACTTTCTGGGGCTTAGAAACCTTACGGTTATTCAGGATGCCGCCCAGATGGCAGGGATTACGCTGGATACCAAAACGATGGTTTATGATGCGCCGGAGGTTTACGAGCTTATCAGCCGTGGCGATACGGCGGGCGTATTTCAGCTTGAAAGTGCGGGGATGAAGTCCTTTATGCGCGAGCTTTCGCCGGACAATTTAGAAGATATTATAGCGGGCATTTCTCTCTATCGTCCGGGACCGATGGATTCAATTCCCACCTACATTAAGAATAAGAAGAATCCCGATAAAATTCAATATTTGCATCCAAAGCTTGCACCTATTTTGCAGGTCACCTATGGCTGTATTGTATATCAGGAACAGGTTATGCAGATTGTTCGGGATATCGGCGGGTACAGCATGGCAAGAGCGGATTCGGTGCGAAAAGCCATGAGCAAAAAGAAAACCGATGTTATGGAAAAGGAACGGGAGGTTTTCATTCACGGACTCGAGGAAAACGGCGAAATTGTGATTAGAGGCGCGGTGCGAAACGGTGTAGATGCAAAAATTGCCAATCAAATTTATGATGATATGATTGACTTTGCCAAGTATGCTTTTAATAAATCCCATGCGGCGGCATATGCGGTACTGGCGTACGAAACGGCGTATCTTAAGTGCTTTTATAAGGTATACTTTATGGCAGCACTTTTTAACAGTGTTCTCGGTAATACCGATAAAATCGCAGCCTATGCGGTGGAATGTGAAAAAATGAGAATTCAGCTTTTGCCACCGGATGTTAATAAAAGCTTTTATAAATTTGCGGAGGAAGACGGAAATATTCGCTTCGGGCTCGGTGCTGTTCGCGGTGTAGGGCAGGCGTTTGCGGAGAATATTGCGCGGGAGAGAGCAGAAAACGGTGCATTTAGAGGTCTGGGTGATTTTATTGAGCGAATGCTCGGTAAGGACATGAATAAACGGGCGCTGGAAGAACTCATTGCCGGCGGCGCCTTTGACTTTACGGGTGCAAGCCGTGCGCAGATGCTTGTGCACTATGAAACCATGCTGGAAACCCGGGGCAGCCGCATGAAAAACAATATTGCAGGGCAGCTTTCTCTGTTTGGGGAAGCCCTTCCGGCTACCGACACTTACCCGAATGTGCCGGAGCTTGCCACAAAGGTGCGACTTGCGAAGGAAAAAGAGGCACTTGGCATTTACATGTCGGGGCATCCTTTGGATGCGTACAAGGAAAGCATTGCCGCGATAAAACCTGCCACAATCATGCAGCTTAAGGATACAGAGAGCGGCGTGTATCATGACCGCCAGACGGTAGAGGTGGCAGGGCTCGTTTCGGCGAGAAAAAATAAAATGACGAAAAATAATGCAATTATGGCATTTTTATCGGTGGAGGATTTAACATCCAATATAGAAGTAATTGTCTTTCCAAAGGTGCTTGGCGCGTGCGACGAAGCGGCAACAGAGGGAACGGCTGTTTTGGTGCGGGGCACACTTAGCCTTCGGGAAGATGAAGAGCCGAAAATTCTTGCGGAGGAAATTCGCGTATTGCCGAGTATGGCACAGGCGGGCGGGTGTGTAACCATTACAATAGACGGCGATTTTGTACGGAAGCTGGATGCTTTCTACCCTGCCACTGTGGCAAATCCCGGAAACGATGCGCTTGTCTTTTTAGTAGACGGGAAAACATATAAAACCAAAAGGAAGATTACGGCAAGTCCTGCCTTTTTGCAGACAGCGGAAAATCTTTTCGGGAAAGACGCTGTAAAAACAGAGTGAAATTGCTTTGAAGGCTTGACATAATTACAAAAACGATATATAATAGTTATGAAAACCATGTGTAAGGAGGAATGTACATGACACGAGAAAAACTGGCGGAACGAAAGCTTCCTGACTACACAAAAGGCGAAGAAATTATGAACATGGTCACCCACATTGTAGGTGGTGTCGCAGGGATTGTATCCCTGGTGCTTGGAATTGTGATTGCTACAAGGCACCAAAACGGCTACGCCCTTGCAGGGGCAATTGTGTACGGAATTGCGATGGTTCTTTTGTACACCTTTTCCAGTATTTATCATGGGCTTCGTCCGCATCTTCATGCAAAAAAGGTTATGCAGGTGATGGACCATTGTTCCATTTTTATTCTAATTGCGGGAACATATACTCCCATTGTGCTGTGCACAATACGGGACTTTGACCCTACGCTTGCATGGGCTTTATTCGGAATTGTATGGACGGCGGCAATCGTGGGAATTGTTCTCAACAGTATTGATATTAGGCGATACAAAAAGTTTTCGGCAGCGTGTTATCTTTTGATGGGCTGGTGCATTGTATTTGCGTATCGGGCATTTGGGTTTTTGCTGACCCGCGGCGGTATTGGACTTTTAATTGCCGGCGGACTTTGTTATACCGTAGGTGCAGGCTTTTATTATTTCTTTAAGAAGACGCGGTATATGCATTCAGTGTGGCACCTTTTTGTGCTTGCCGGCAGCGTTACGCACATGTTATATATTTTGCTGTATATTTTGTGAATATTTGTTTCAACTAAAAAAACGGGGACATCCCCGTTTTTTTAGTTATCTAAATTTAAAACGCAATATCCGGAACTTTATCAAGAGCGGCATAGCTCTCAATGCAGTTTTCCAGATTCTTCATTTCAAAGAACATAGGCTTATGGTTGAGCTTTCCCATCTGCCATGCCCAGAAAAAGGACGAATATGAAATTTCTTCACCGTACCAGTTGGAAATTGCCATGTGGTTGGCACGTTTGTCATTTTTCATTTTGCGCTGGTGGATGTGATAGGCAACCGTTTCCTTTCCCACCATTTCATACCATACCCCCGAAGTATACCGGCTTCCGATACTGCCGTTGGAGCGGACATGCCCTGTGTCCAGCGTCATACCAATATTTTCTCTGCCACAGCATGCACGTACTGCCTGCATCCATGCAAGACATTCCTCGGGCGCACAGCCGAAGAAGCGCATGCCGTCATCCTTTTCTCCGGGATTTAAGTGTACATTCTCAATGCCTAAAACCGTACTTTCCGGAAGGGCTTCCATTCCTATTTGTATCATGCGAAGTAACGTGTTCCAGGGGGTGCTGTCAGGCAGCATCTCATCCCGTCTTACCCGCGGGGCGTGAAGCGTAAGTCCGTCGGCACGCAGAAGCTTTGCAAATGCAATGGCTTCGAAAAAGTCCGCTTCGCCCGTCACCTCTCCGTTTTGCCATCCGATGGTGGGCAGATGCAGCGAAATATACTGTCCGCCTTTTTTACGGAAATCCTCGCAAAGTGCCGCAATTTCAGGAAAGCTTCCGTATTGTCCGCCAAATTTACGCACTTCGATGGCTTTTATGCCGTGTTCCGCCGCATACGGAATATCGGTTTTGGGGCAGAAGCAGGAAAAACCGATAAGGGATTTCAGGTTTTTAAGATTATCGTGGGGGAAGGTAAAGCACACTTCCTCTTTTGTCAGCGTACCGTCCTCTTCGATGGTAAAGAAATAGATACACGGCGGTTGCCCCTTCGTTTTATCGGGGTCAAGACAGCGAAGCCCTGTGATTTTTGTGTTCCGGCAAACTGTTTCGGAATCTGCATGCCGATGCCCGTGAATGATATGTACTTCCCGTGTTTCTACCCACGTTTCCAGAAATTCCAGGCTGTCCTCTTCCAGAGAGTGAATATCATAATGGAGGAATAGTACAATCTTGCCCGTAAGGGAGGAAAGAAGTTTTCTATCCTCTATCGTGATAATTTTGTCATGCGCGCAGAGCCCGACAAGGGTAATATCACCAAGCGATAGACTGCCGCTTTTGGTGTGGGAGAGGACTGCATCACGGGTTTTTGCCTGCCGGATATCACTGTTTCCGGACAGAACAAGCTGCGGGCACGGTATGCTCTTACTCTTTTCGGTAAAATATTTCATTGACGCGATTTCGCCGTACGCCGTAATATCGCCCACTGTCACAACTGCCATCGGCGCTTGTCGCTGTATCTCTTCGATTGCCCAGTCCAGTGCTGCATACTGCGCAGTGTTTTGTAAAAACGGTAAATGCAGGTCACATAAAACCGCAAATTTCATTTTCATAGTATTCCCTTCCTTATCCTTATAGATGAATTTCCTGTCTGTCGTGGCAGATGTCTGTTTTTTCTCCCAAAATGCCCCGTGCCACGGCAAGACAAGCTGTACTGTCGGCGAGGATTTCCCGCCCGTGGTGGAGAAAATAGAGCTTTTGAATAGGTTTTTCTTTTGCCCAGAGGCAACAATCCTGCACCTTGTGATGCCCTGTTTCAAGGAGAAGCGCGTCGCACCCTTCCGAAACGATTTCGTTTAGCTCTTCGATGGAACGAACATCGCCGGAGAACACAACCGTTTTCCCCTCGCTCTCTATTTTATAAGAGAAGGAAAGCGGCGGGGAGGCGGGGTCGGTTTTTACGTGCTGATTGGGGAAAGCTGTAACCTTTATATCCTCGTTTTGGAACAAAGTGCCACCCACTACAGGCGCGGCTTCAATTTCAAAATCACAGACAAAACCGCCTTCCGTGTGCGCGAGGACTTGTTTAAACCCTTCCCAAGTGGCAAGACAGGGGACTCCTGTCGATTCCCATCGTTTCAATATGAATTTCCCACCGGTCTTTGCTTCCGCCGTGGGGCTTCAGCTCCCGGCAGAAATCCCGGATCTTGGTATCCCTTCTGTTACCCTTATTCTATCACATCTGCCCTCTGAGGAAAACCCTTTTCTTTTTTTAGCGGTGCAAGTAATGGCTATATCTGC
>JAZROH010000093.1:0-8345 GCA_045648645.1 Clostridia bacterium
ACAATTTTTCCCCGCGGTGTCCGTAAAGGATGCGGCGAAAGTCGGCGTCGCCATTGTAAGTATCATTACAACTGCGACAAACATGGTGAGCATCTTCTTCAAATTGCATTCTCCGTTCTTTTTTATATTTGATGCGGCAAAAACCGCAAAGCCTTGCCTTGCAAGACTTACTATTTGTATTATACCATACAGTATAATAAAGTCCGTTGCATCTCAAATCCGCAAAAATAGAACAAAATCCACATTTTGTAGGAAAAATACTACATTTTAACAAGAAAAAGGATACTGCATAATACAGTATCCTTTGCTTATACGTAAAAATTATTACCGATATACAACCGTAAGCCACTGGGATGTATTTCTCCAGTAGGTGAAGAGTTCATCCCCCTCCACAACATCTGCTGCCGTTATGGTGCGCATAGTTTCCTTTTCCGTATCCCAAACGACCCATTTTCCGTCAGAGCACAGGGTACGCGTCCACGTACGGCTCGTATCCACTATACCTTCTGCCGTCATTCTGTTTCCATCGGCATCATTGTCAAAGGCGTTAAATGCGGGGTGTACCTCCACAACGGGACCGAACGCGGTTGTTTTTACAACCTTTCCGTTCATCAGCATTTTGCCGCCGCTGGCGTAGGTATTTACAGCTGTGGGGCCCCAGTCGTAGAAGTTACCCGCAGATGCATGCCCAAAGGCTTCCATCTGGCAGGCATAGCTATGGCGGAAAATTACGCTTGCGCGTGTCAGCTTTCCTGCGGCATCCACCTCGTACTGCACGACGTCACCGGGCTCAATGTCGGCAATATCGAGATACATATTGTCGGGACGTGCCGAGAGGGTCGCTGTTCTTTGCGGATACATCTTGGTATCCCCGCTTAAGGTATACCAGTTTTTATCTGCATTTATATCTGCATTTGCCTGATTGTACAGGAAGCGGAAATCCTCTTCGACCGTGACAGATACCTCCTGCCCGGAATGATTGTAAAGCTTCAGTGTATTCTTAACCTCGCCGTCCTCCCCGAGAATGGTCGATGTACCAAGAATGAGTGCCGGAGAAACTTCGATACCGGGATAAGAGTCGCTAATGGTCGCGCCCACACCCATATAGTTATGCATAACCATGGCACCGCAATAATAATCATCATTCACGTCATAGAAGGATACCCAGTCTGCCACGCGGTTTTCTTCCAGCCCGAATTCCTTCAAGGGGCGCAGCATGTAATCCTGGTCACGGCTACGGTCAGGGGGGATAATGAAGAATTTGGTGTTAGCGTCTGTCCACACCTTGCCGAAGAATACGCCCGCCACATTTTCCACCTTGCTGTCTATACGTGCTGCAAGGTTACCATTCTTTGTGCCGTTAAATTCAACTGCATCCCCTGCGCTGGCGCCCTTTGCGTCATTATAGAACCAGTCCATGCTAAATATATTGTTGTCAATCTTATCGGCATCGGCACGCGTCGGGTCGCTGGTGTTGGCTGCCGTTTCGATAGCCGTGATGATACCTGCGTCATTTACCTCATATTTCAGGAGCTGGTTTACGACCGTTCCGGTGCTGTCCATAAGGGAGGGACGTGCGTCGCGTGCCCACTGCTCGGCATATACAGCACCGCTATTTAAGAGGTCTTTGCTTTTCACGCCTGCGCCGTTAAAGGTAATATTTTCCGCCGTGTCAAACACCTTCATTTCCCCGTCCTGGGTGAAAATCTTCAGCTGCGGCTTTGCATTCAGTCCCTTGGTGTTCGCGGCACCTGCGAGCCAGCCGTAGGTGCTGCGGCTTTCGAAGCTTTCATCCACTGCCACGATATTTCCTAAAAAGTCCAGATAAAATGCACCCGTGCCGCCTACGGAAATCGTGCCGAAGGCAAGGGGAGAAATTACATTGTATGTGCCGTCCGAAATCACGGCAGTAGCGGGATTTTGGCTCATTTCCATCACTTTGCCGCTTATCATTTCAAAGGAGCGGTAAATGCGGCGTACACGACTCGCATTTGCCGGCAGACTTTCTGCAACCGATATAACATCCCATTCCGCCAAATCTTCAATATTCAGCGCCATTCCCTTATTATCCGTAAGGATAGTGGGAAGGGAAGCGTCTGCAAGGTCCATCGGCAGAAGGGTGCCGTCCTTTGTTCGCACCTGCATATCCTCAGTCAGTACACGGTCTACCAAATAGGAGCGGTATTCCTCCGCAATAACCATCGTGTATTCGCCGCCGTCGGAAATCAGGCGTACCTTACCGACTGCCGGGGCAAGAAGGGTACTCGTCTTAGTTTCCTCGCGTCCGTTATAGATAAAGGTCGCATCCGCAATGGAGGCCTTGCGCTCCGTGCCGTTTTCATCCTCCCAGACGAATTCGCTTGTGTTTGTTTTCCCGTCAATCGCGCCGGAGGCAACCTCCGTTACCTCGACGGTGGCACGGGGGACAATGGCTAAAATCACGGGGATTTCACTGTCATCGGGCAGCTTTGTGTATACATCGCTCCGAATGCCGAGCATATCCTGCGCATCCGTTTCGCCTTTTTTCAGAATCTGCGCACCCATTGCCACTTCATCGCTTAGGAGCCGGCGGCTGTGGGATGCGGCGTCTATCTGTGCCATCGGCGTTGCCGTCACTGCACCGGTGGTTTTGGTTACCTTTAGATAATAGGAAAGTAAGTTTTTGGTTTCGTTTGTCTCAAAATCGTAGGCTTCGTCCCCGAAGGTATACTGCAAAAAGAGTTCTGTATCGAGGGCATTGTAGGCAAGCACCGCCATATTGCCGCGGGTCATTTCCCCGCCCTTTTCGACACCCTTCAAAAGGTCAAGCTGCGCAGCCTTCGAAAGATAGCCTGCGGGGTATCCGCCGAGGGCTTCTGCCTGTATACTGTACCCGAGTGCCGCTACCATCATTTTAACCGCCTGCTCGTATGTGACAACCGCGTCCGGCGCAAAGGTGGTTTCGCTTGTGCCGTTTATAATGCCGAGCTGGTGCGCCGCGGCAATGTTTGCATATGCCCAGTGAGAGGACGGAACGTCCAAGAAAATGCTTCGTCCCTCTGCGCTGTCTGCAAGATTCATAAGCCGCAGAATAATCGTTGTCATTTCGGCGCGGGTGAGCGTGCTGTCCGGCTCATATGTCCCCTCCGATTTGCCTTCCACAATGCCGAGAGAAGCTAAAACCTCCACTGCGGTTTCGCAAGACTTCCCGTCCGTATCCGCAAAGGATGCGGCAAAGGTTGGCATTGCTACCATAAGGACTATTACAGCTGCGATAAACATTGTAAACATTTTTTTCATAATTGCACTCTCCGTTCTTATTTAATGCAAATTTTGCCGAGTTTTCTAAAGCCTTCCGTTTCTTCGGCATCAGTAGCAATATGTATCACACCGCCCGATCCATCGGGAATACCGGCTTCGAGGAAATATGTGCCGGGGCGCATGTTTTCGGGAAGCGGAAATTCCCCCTCCCAAATATTGTCACCGGGAAGCCATGTGGTAATATCCGCATCGGTTTCAAAATCAAATGTTCCGCCTTCTCCGCGCAAACGAAGCACAAACGGGTATTTATGGTAAATCGGTGCACAGCCGCGATTTTCAAGCCACATGGAAAGCCCGAGGCTTTCCCCTGCCGAAGCCTCGGAAGGGTATACCATGCGGCGCACAGAGAAACGGTATCCCATATTTTTAATCCATTCGCGCACCTTGCCTTCCCATACAGGCGGTACAGGGCAGGATTTTGCGTTAAAGGATGTGATGTGCCATTTTAAGGACTGCTCGGTAATATAGTCTATATCCCAACCCTCATCCATCCAGTGCTGCATAACCCAGCAAACCTCAAACTGTACCGGCGCTTTTTCCCACAAGCCTGCAAGCTTCGGGAAATAATTGGGATAGTGATTGAACATGTGACTGCCCATATCGCCAAGGCAGTCGGCCCGATAGCCGACGGGGCGCCATTCGTTTGCGTAGTGCACAGACTCCGGACAGTTAAACTGTGCCGAAATCGGGGTTTTCCGAAAGCCCTCCATGTAGTCTGCCACTAGCGGCTTCCATTCGGAAGCGGGAAGAAAATCAATATGTGCACCCTCGCCCCATGCGCTGACAAGCGCCATATCCAGACTATCGAGCCGCTTATCTCCGTCAAACCTTGCGCCGATTTCCCGAATCAACTTTCCGTACAGCTCGTAGTAAAGCGGATGACGGGGGGACGCTTTGTCCCGCGGTTCTCGCGGCGGATAGTCGATTTTCTTTAAAAACCAATCGGGTAAATCCAGTTCCGGACGTGCCGCATGGGCAATTATGCGGAGCATCGTATGCTGTCCCCGTTCCCATGCCCGCGACAAAAGAAATTCAAGATAATCAAGATTATACTTGCCCTCCTCCGGCTCGAGTGTTTTCCACGGAACGCGGAAATAGGCAATACGGGTGTCGGGAAAGTTTTCCACCTTCCCTGCATAAAGCCCCTCCTGCGATGGTATCATTTCCATTTTCCAGCCCGTATCCACAGACCAGTCTGCGTTGAGCCTGTCACCGTTAAAACGCTGAAATGTGGTAAATCCCTTATGGGGATTTAAGAAAAGCTCCCGCGAGGGCATATATTTTCCAAACGTGTCGGGATGCACGCGTTTCATTTGTCTTCCTCCTTCAAAAAGCCATAGCCTGCGCGGATTTTTTTGCCGCTTTTGACCATGTTTAAAATGCCTGCCTGAAATTTATTTTGCGGCTGCAGTTCTTCTATGGGACAGAGCGGTACCGCAAATACGTGTTCATACAGGGCATTTTTATCCTCCGTGGCAGAAATTACGTCAAATCGCCTCTGAAACGCAAGAATATTCGAGGTTTCCCCGAGCACCGTGCGAAGCTGCGGGTCTAAGAGCCACGAATGACATACAAATCCTTTTAAATGCATATGCGCAAAATAGGTGCTGAAAATCTTTTTTGCTGCGGCAAGAGAAGCGGAAATGGCTTCTTCTGTAAGTCTGTCCCCGCCCGGAATATGCACTGTGACCACCATATCGCCGGGTTTATATAAAAGACGGTATTTTGTAAGGTCTAAGGTAATGGGCTCTTTTGTAAGCCGCCCTTCGCTGTCGAAGGTATGGGCTGTGAGCGTTTTTTCATTTTTTGCATACGGCGGGTGAAAGCCTTCTTCCTCCCGAAGCCCGTCTTCGCCGTAAGCCCCTGTGGGAAGCGCAATACAAATGCGCCCGTCTTCGCCTTCGTAAACCTCGCAAAAATCCTTAAAGGTTACCATTTCATAATTGAGCCGCCCAATGCTCAAAGTAAACGGATGCGAATATCCGTAGAGAAAATACCCAAGGCGGAAAAGTGCATACGTTTCATCCCGCACGAAATTAAAGTTTGCCATGCGGCGATACGTTTTGCGGTACGTTTCCAGAAAATCAAACCCGCTTTCGCAAAGCCCCGTTTTCTGCAAAAAAGCGTCAAGTGCATCAATTGCCGCGAGGTATAGAACAGACTCCATTTCGCCGCGGTGTACTTTTTCCGCCTCTTCATGCCGCGGCATGTGCTGAACTCGGCTTATCGGGAACACTGCTTCGCCGCTTTCATATAAAGCGTAGTACCATTGCCACATATGCGCTAACACATCGGGACGGGACGCGGCATAATCGAGAAAGCCCAAAAGCATATCCCGATGCGCCGCGGGAAGCTGTGCCGCCTCTGCCTTTTTTGCAATTTCTTCCTTTGAAAAACGCCATGCGTTTTCTGCAAAGGTCTTTGCGGCATCCTCTTTAAATTTATCAAAAAATTCCTGCATGGCTATTTCTCCTATTCATGCATTCTGAAATCCAAATGCGCCGGAAGCGGCTTCGTATCGCCGTAAATTTCTCCCCAGAGTGCGGAAACAGAAAGCTCCCCTTCCTTAATATCGGAAAGCAAAAAGTCCTCGTTTATGTAAGCCGCCGCTTTTTCCTTTTCGCCACGGTGCAAGTGGGCAACTGCAGAATAAAGCTGCAATCTTCCGTGGGCACGCATTGCGGGCGAGAGCGTATCAAAAAGGGCGAGCCAGGCATCATCCGCACCGCAGGTTGTATATAGCGCACCTGCGTCCGCGATAAGACCGCGACATTCATTTCCCTTTGTTTCTTCTATTGCTTCCCGCATGAAGCGGACGGCATTCTCGGGGTCTTTTTTATCATTTTTATATACCATGGCAATGTTCCGAAGATTCCACGGCGTTTTTTTCCTTTCGGCAGACTGCTTCCATGCGGTAAGTGCGCCGTCAATGTCCCCTTGTTTATAACGGATAATGCCGATGTGGTATAGGGTATACCAATGGTTTCCCTCTTTCGTTTCCATCGATTTTTCGAGCATTTCCAAAACGGGGGCATCCGTCACATAGCTTACGGGCGGATTTACGCCGTCATTTTCGGCAAGATAGCCGTTATCCAAAAGGAAGTTCCATTCCGTCTGCTTTTCATTCATGCTGTCCGCAGGGAAGGCGCAAATATCGCTGACTGCACCGAAGCGGCTTTCAAAAGCGCCCCAGCCGGAGCCATACATCTTAATTTCTTTTTTCCCGTCTGTGGGAATATCGATTTTGTCGAAATCATAAATGGACTCTACATAGTCTGCCATGGCAGCGGATGCTTTCTTCCAGTCCCCTCTCGCTTTTCCGGGCGAAATTTTACCTACCGTATACATTTCCGTCCAGCTCCATGTGGTTTTGGGGGGCATGGGAATATGCTCCATCTGGGTGCGGAGAAGTCCTGCCTGAATTTCGATATACGTTCTTTCATCTCGTTGCAAAAAGCGGTTCCAGTTCCTGCCGCCCCTTCCCTGTCCCCAGAGAAACACCTTTCTGCCGCGGAGTTCGGGCGTGGAAAGCTGCAAAAGCCCTTCGCCGTCCTCATCTACAACTGCTACCCACTTTTTGGCTTCATCGGGTACAATGTAGAAAAAGTCGTTAGAGCGTTTGCCCCGTTCGGGATAAGATAAATCCTCGCCCTCATAGTTTGGGGCAGGGCATTTATCAATAAAATAATGGTTATCGCCGTACTGACAGAGGAACATTTCGTCCGCAGGGGCAAGGACGCGCATGCCCTTTTCCTCTGTGGCAATATTCGACCACCAATACATATATTTTTCCGTATCGGATTTGTTTTCTACCGTTGTTTTAATATACAGCTTGTCGCTTCCTGCGGGGAGATACGCATGAATAGCGTACACAAACCCTCGAAGGCGTTCATATTCATACATCGTAAGAATGCTTTCACCACTTGCATTCTTACTTTCCGCGGCAAAAAGCGGGTCACAGGTTAAGGGGTTATGCCCCTTTATGCCCACATTCCACTCCACGCCTCCGGAAAACCACGCATTTCGAATGCCGAGGTTACCCGGCTGAAATACGTTATTTACGAACAAAAGCTCTTTTTTCTTTTCCTTATGATAAAGCGACCAGAGTCTGCCGCCCACCTCGGGCAAAAAGACTGCCCGCATTTTTTCATTTTCCAATATTGCGGCACGAAACGCGCGTTTTTTAAGGTCACGATTATAGCCGTCCTCATTAAGATACGGCAAAATCGTTTGCACCATGCCTTTTCCCATGTGCTTTTTATCTTCAGCGGAAAGGTTTTTCGAAACTTCATATTTTGCGTGAATGTACGATACATTTTTAAGGTCCGGCATGGGATTTTCCGTGCCTAAATCCGCCGCCATTATTTCATAGGGCGCAAACCGAAGTGTTGTCATTTTCCTTTTCTCCTTTTTAAACAAGCCGCCTGTTTTGATAACAGGCGGGCGGATAAAATCCGCCCACCGTTTTCATTTAATACATTGCAATTCTGGAAATCAGCGCCGCAAGCTCTGCGCGGGTTGTATTTCCTTTGGGGTTAATCGTGCCGTCGGCGTTGCCTTTTACGAGCCCTGCGCCGACCATTGCCGCAATGTCTGCCGCGGCATACTCTGCAATTTCACCGGCATCAGCGAATGCAGAAAGAGTAGAAGCGTCCCCTTCGGAAAGCTTTCCTGCCGCACGAAGACCTCGGGCGCAAATGACCATCATATCCTGACGGGTAATCGCCGCATCGGGACGGTACGTTCCGTCACCCGTGCCCTTCAAAATACCGAGGGCTTTTCCTGCAGCCAGTTCCTTTGCCGTATCTGCCGCAGGATTTACATCTGTAAACTGGTCGCTGCCATCAGCCGTAAGGCCGAGTGCGCGGACAAGTGCTGCCGCAAAATCAGAACGGTTTACATTGAGTTGCGGGCCAAACATTCTTTCGGTTATACCTGTTACAATACCTTTTGCCGCAAGGCTTTCCGCTTCTGTTCTCGCCCATGCATAGTTTTGCATATCATGGAAAGAGAGGGGCGCCAAAGACGAAGCGTCAATCTTAGTG
>JAZROH010000094.1:0-18377 GCA_045648645.1 Clostridia bacterium
ATAAATTAGCTCCTGCACTGCCATTTTCTTTTGTACGGTTAGTCTTCTTGATAATTCCAAGCTTTATCAAATGCTTAATGGCATTCTTTGCTTTCGTTTCGCCTATGCCGATTTTCTCGGCAATCGTATTGTATGATGGAAAGCAAATACCATCGTCATCTGCCAGCATTAGAAGATAGCAAATCACTCTAAATTCATAGGGATCAATCTCTGTATTGGTTATATGTTTGTTTAGTATAATCGTAAAATTTTCAGTATATATTTTCATAAAAGTATGCCTCCTTTTTGCATTAAAAAAAGTCGCATCATTTCGATACGACTTAATAGCTTATTAACTTAAAGCCTTTTTGAGCAAAAGAAAAAGCACAGCTATTTTTCAATAACTGTACTTATTTCTCTCTCAATCGGCTTTTTTCGTAAACATCCTTTTGAGAAACACCCGATAGGGTGTTTTTTTATTGGCGGAGAGAATAAGAACAGAGAAACCTTGCGAAATCCCCGCATCACGCCACACCCTATAGTTTTTGTTTACAAAAAGCTCGCACAAATTCTGTGCGAGCTTTACATTTAATCCATATTTTACGGCGTAATCACAATCTTCGTATACATCGGTGCATTCGCCACAAGCCAGTTAATATCCTCCGGATGCAAGCGAATACATCCCAGAGAAATCTGCACACCTACCCGGTCATCGTATGCTGTTCCATTATACTGAATTAGCGTTGAATGCAAGGCATATCCGCGGTAAAAACGCATTACGGGGCCGCAATAATAGTTGGGATATTCCCAGCGATTGAGGCGTTCAATATACTCGAATTCGCCCTCGATGGTGGGCGTACGTGGTGCGCCGATTGCACACGGGAAGCTCTTTACAATATTCCAATTGCGGTTTGAACCGAGATATACATTAACTGTATAATCCTTTTTCGAAATCCAAATGAGGTAATTTGTGCGGCTGTGAATATCACGGCTGTTTACATAAACCTCATTTTCCTGCCAAAGCGCATAAGCGGAACGTTTGACCGTATGCACAATTTCGGTATCTGTTACCTCATAGCTGTAATGACAGGCAAAATATACGCCAACCTCCGAAAGCGGCAAATACCACATCCCGTCCTGACAAAATACAGGAGCGGACAGGTTATATCCTATGCCGCCGCGACAGGCATAGATATTGTCTTTGAAAAACTGCATCGTGTAGCCGCCGGTTTCCGAACTTAAAAACACGTATTCATCTGTTTTGGTTACGTTAACATGCAACAAACTGATAACCGCATCGCTGACATATACATCGCCGCCCATGGGATAATAAGCACCCATTGCTTCCTGCTTATCTACCATAACGCGGGTCTGTCTTTGCCACCGGGGCTGCATATTTAAATAAAAACTTGTCTGGTACAGCGGTGCATCCTCCACAGCAGTTAAATACGTTTGCAACCAGATTTCGTTATACGCCGGCTCTATAAATCCAAGCACAGCATCTCCCTTTTCAATTCGAAGCAGAAACTGTGCCCCGATTTCATATGCAGGAACTTGAAATTCCAGATTGAAGCTTGTTACACCTTCTGTCACGGTCACGTTTTTTTCATCTGCCGCCTGTGCGCCGCCCTGTTCATACAGTGCGAACGTCAGCTCTTTTGTACCGTCCGGCACGCCTGTAAGCTCCACATGCACAGATACCGTTTCGAATACAGGGGCGGGTGCCACTTCTTCGACGTGAATTCCCTCTACACCGGGTGTTGCCGTGTCCATCATAGGCTCTTCTGCCGCCACGCTGCCGCAGAAAATGCAAAGCATAGAAAGCACCGTACATACCCATTTTAAATACCGCATATTCTTTTTCACTCCTCTAAAATTGCGTCATGTACGATGATACCATAAATGGAAAAGAATGTCAAGAAAATTCTGCATAAAAACGCCTTTTTAAGCGTTATTTCTCGCATCCTGCATCCTCTGTGCATTATATTTCTCCTACATCCACAGTTTCCACATTATATTGGTCTTCCGGAACAAGACTGTCATCAAAATGAATCATGACATTTTCGTTTTCCAATCTTTTTTGTAATTCTGCCACATCAATATCCCAAATTGCTTTTCCCGTGTCCATTGCCTGACACACGGCGGCACCTGCAGCCTGTCCCGTTAAAATTGCCGGCGGAATTACCCGCAGCACATCCCAAGCATACCCTTCCCCGCTTGCGCATCTTCCCGCAGTAATAACATTATCAAATCCGTCCCGCACCAAGGTTCCGTAGGGTACCTCATACAGAAAATCCCGTCTTTCAAAATCGCAAATCGCACAGACAGAATCGGGAAAGTGCTTATAGGCATCCGCTTCTCTAAGGGTAAAGTTCCCATCAATTCGTCTTGTTGTACGAAATTGCGGCATCATGGGAAGCATAAGAATATCACGAGTTGTTCGTGTGTCCCCTTTCAGCTTCTCTAAAAGCTCCAATTGGTTTACTTTTACATATTCTGTAACCGAAGCCCCGTCCGTCCCGTCCCAAAGGGGCATGTCCTTTGGATGTCCTTTGCCATAGAGGTTTGCACCTCCACCCGACTTGTACACGGCAAGCTTTCCGATATCTTCTTTTTCCAAAGCCGCGCGGCATGTATCGAGGCTCGCCCAAAAGGCGCTGTATGTATGAAAATTACCGCCTGTAACTGTAGGAACGCCCGCATTATACAATACATCCGCGTCACCCGTAGCATCCACAAACATATCCGCTTCATAATAGGCATAGCCGGATTTATTAAAAATGAAAATGCCATCTATATGTCCGTCTGTCGTTTTTACTTCTGTTACCACCGTATCAAAATAGATGTCAACGGAAAGCATGGCAAGAAGTTCACATAGCGCAAGCGCGAAAATCGGTGCGGAAAAGCGACTTACAAGCCGCTGCTTTGTTTTCCCCTGCCCCGGTTCTCCCTGTTGCCAGTCCGGCGGCAACGTATCAAACCCATATTTTATGGATAAGTGCAAAAACTCCTCCGCCATTCCTTTTATGATTTGTGTCCCCCTGCCGTTGCACATGGGAACAAAAAGATTAATAAGCCCTGTGGTAGCAAGCCCGCCAAGCTGTATCGTCTTTTCTATGATTGCTACCTTTTTCCCACTTCTTGCCGCCTCCACCGCTGCCGCGACGCCTGCCACACCGCCGCCCGCAACGATTACATCATACTTTTTTCCTTCCATAGCCTACCCCCACATAAAACTTCTATTCTACAGTATACTGCCACCTAAATATTTTGGCAACAACTTCATGCATTCTCGTCTATAACATTATCCAATTGTTTTATGTTTTTTCACCACTTGGCTGATGCGGTTATAATCATTTGTAAGAATGGTGTCAATGCCCAGTTCTAAAAATTCTTCGGTTTCCTTCGGGTCGTCCGACCAAAACACATTGCACTTAATCCCGTTTGCATGGGCTTTTTCTACCATTTCCTTCGAATAGTAGGGCTTGAAAAGCTGTACCTTTTCGCACCCAAACTCGATTGCTCTGTCCACAATATCCCAGGGTCTCGCCCCCAGATGTCCCACGCACACCGGAATTTCAGGTGCATATTCCTTAAATTGCTTGATTTGCATATCGGTTACCAGCATCAGATAGACATACTTTTCGCAGTCATATTTTTGGATAAGGGCAATGATTTTTTGCAAGGCTTCCTCCGGGTACGGCTCTGTATATGACAGCGGCTTTACATGTACGTTCATTATTACATGCCCTGAAAACTTCTGCAAAATATCCTCAAACTTTACAATAGACAAGCCGGCAAAGGATTCGCTGAATTTAATGCCAAAATCCAGGCTTTCCAGTTCGCTTAATGTATGATCCGTCACAAGTCCCGTACCCGTGCTTACCCTTTCAAGCTTTCTGTCATGGCAGGATACAATCTCCCCGTCCTTTGTAGGCCACAGGTCAAACTCAATTTCTTCGGCACCGAGTGCAATTGCCGCCCCGAATGCCGGCATACTGTTTTCCGGTGCAATTGTATTAAACCCTCTATGGGCACATACTCTGGGGTAGCCCATCTGCTTTTCATTTTTTATAATGGCACTTCCCGCAGGTCTGTACTGCCATGGTTTTCTGCCATATTCGATGTATTCATAATGCGCAGCATCGGGATTTCCGAATCCTGCAGGCTTATAATACTTGTCACGCGGGTCAAATGTGGCTGTTTCCATACCGAATTTGCCCTTCATATTCGCAAGCACCTTGCCATAAGGCGACACAATCATGCTTGCCCCGCACACCTCGGACGCTTCATCAAAGCTTACCGAAGCGCGGATAACATACGCATTCGTATTATACGCCAAAAAGCGACACATCGTTTCAATCGCATCGTGGCTGTCGCTTCTTTGCAGAGAACAGCCTATAATGATGTCCACATTCTGTCTTGCAATATTGGCAAAGCCTTCATAGAAATAAAAATCATAGCATGTCAAGAAGCCATACCGAAGTCCGTCAATTTCCAGCACATACGGCTCTGAAAATTCATATGTATACGCTGAATCCAGTTCCAAGGTATTAAGTTCCAAGGGTGGCAGGTGCTTCTTACAATATTTCCCTGCAAGCTCCCCCTTTTGATTATATACGTATGTTGTGTTCCGAAAAGTTTCCCCACACGCATCCAGCGCATTGACAAAGACCAACGCATTACATCTTTTTGCCGTTTCCATGCACGTATTTAAAAGAATATCTATGTACTTCTTGTGATAAAAAAACGTATCTTCTTTCGTTTCTGTGGCGCACGGAACGTCACTGTATTCCGGAAGGACAATAATATCCATGGTATCGTCACATTTTGCAAGCATTTCCATTTTATACGCAAAATATGTGTCCGAATTCGAAACATCCTTCGAATACGGGGGCTGAATGATACAAGCTTTCATTTCTCACACCTCTTCCAATTTTATCGTACATGTATTATATCATACGGGCTTCTAAAAATCAATCCCTCGCCTATAACGCCGCTATAGTGTCTAAGGTAAGACAGCTGCTCCAGCCATAGTCCCGGATTGTCTGCACTCGAACACGCATATCATAGGGTTCCACGGGGTCGCCCTTACGCCGCAAGCGGTAGGGCGCTGTTTGGTTTTCCGAATCATAAAATTCAAACACCACACCTGTCTTTTCGTACCATTCCTGCACCACCCGCAGCATCTTCTCTGTTATCTCCGCCGCAAGTTCTGCATAGCCATATTTTCGAAGTCCCTGGCAAATCATATAATTAAAGTTCAGCCATACCGGCCCGCGCCACATATCGCTTCCGTAGGTGGCATCATCCTTGGAGATGGACGGAATGGGAAGCACAGTAGAAAATTCCGCTGAATTTGTAAGATGCGAGACTAGCTGTGCTGCCTTTTCTTCATCACACACCTCTGCAAAGAGCGGCAGAAAGGACGCTACGGACTTCACTTTGTGCAGCTTTTCTCTGTCCGCATCGTAATCATAATACAGTCCCGTTTCCGTATCCCAAAGCGTATTGTTTATCGCTCTCTTAATTTTTTCGTATTCTCTTTCGTACGGCACTGCATTTTCACCTAATGCTTTCGCAATTTTTGCCATGTGCAGCATATCATTTGCCATATAGGAGGAAAAATCAATTGCAAGAAGATGCTTCGTGTCATCAAACCGCGGCGAATTATCCATACCAGACTCTCCACATCGGCAAATTTCGTAGTCCTCATCAATATACCACGCATACAGATTCTCTCTGTACTGTCGGTTTTCCTGACACCACGCTAAAAATTTTCCATTCTTGTCAAAAACCTCTTTCAAAAAATCCTTATTCTTTGTTTTTTCGTAAACAAGCCAAGTCCCCCATGCAAGGACCGGCGGTTGACTCCCCTCACTTTGCACAACGCTGTCCTCCGTCAGTTTCACACGGCAGGAAATCTTCCCGTTTTCCAGTTGGTAGGCAAATACCGCCAAAAGTACATCCTCTGCTATTTTCCCGTCTATATTCCGAAAGCCGACGCTGTGGAATGCGGAGTCCCATAAAAACAAATCTTGATGCGGCAGACGGTCGGGCGTAGACCACATGCCCGCGAAAGAACCTTCAGGCGAAAAGAGTTGCGTACGCATTACGGACAAACATTTTGCATACAGCTTCGCATACTTTCCTTCTATGCCATGCGTGCGGTAAAATGAAAGCTTCTTTTTCTCCTCCGCCATAAGCTCTCCCTCAATGCCCAGCCTCGCAAGCGAGGCGGCGACTTCTTTTGTTTTTCCAAAACTGAACGCAAATTTTCGCCCCGCCATCAAAAGAGCAGTATATTCACCGTCTCCGGTATCCTGTACCGCCACACCGTCACATATTTCCGTTTTATGTACGCCTTCCGTAAATACAGTTGCCATGCCTCCCTCGGGCACCTCTCCCACCACAAGATGTGCAGACTTAAAAACAATACGAAGCACACCCGCGGAGGTTTCCGCACAAATATAATCTCCACATACAGCGCGAAAAGTCAACGTCTCCGTCGAAAAGCCGACAATTGCCAGTTCTCTCCGGATTTTCGTATGAAATAAAATCCCGATTCTGTCTCCGCACAGTGTTCCGCAAAAATCTTCTACCCGACTTGTTTGTCCGTCCAATGCCGAAAAGGCAAAAAGCTGTCCCTGTCCCCATACATTTGGAATTTTCATATTTCTCCTCCTACATATTGACAATATGTCAAATTTCTTTTATACTTAAAGTATACCGATATATTTTTCTTCATTCTATAAATATATCGATAATTTTTTGAAGAATTTCGACTTTGGAGGTTTCCAGATGCAACGTACTCCGTACCGGTTTGAACACTACGTGCAGGCTGATTTCCCTGTGTATTCCTCCCGACCTGCAAACCGTAAAATTCTTACAGAAGCACATTTTCACAAGGAAGCGGAAATTATTAAAGTTACGCGTGGACGCGCGCTTTTGATCGCAGGCACGACTTCTTATCCCCTTGATGCGGGAGAAATTATTTTCTGCGCCCCCTATTCCATTCATAAGGTCATCGCGGAGGAATCGCACGGCACTGCGCTTCGCGGCTTTATTTTTGACCCCGCATTGCTTGCCGATACAGCGGATTTTACCACAATTAGCAAAACCCATCTTCTCTTTTCTAAAGACCATCCTGCCCATACGGAAGTAAATCAAATTTTTTGTGAATTGGTACGGGTGTATGAAACCATGCCCGCTGCCTTTCGGCTTCGTATAAGGGCAGGCCTTATGCACTTTACCGGCATTCTTTTTGAGCAGAATTTTCTGCTTGCCGAGGATATAAACGGTCAAAACATGCGAACTGCCCCGGCAATCCGCTATATTCAATCCCACTATATGCATCCCATTTCCATTGGAACGCTTTCTGCGCTTTTACGGGTTTGTAATGACTCTTTTATCCGTATTTTCAAGGCAGAGCATAACCAGACCCCTTTTTCCTACATTCTGAATTTTCGTATCACCGAAGCCCTGAAGCTTCTTTCTCAAAATACATATTCCATCTCCGAGATTGCCGCCCGCACCGGTTTTTCCGATGCCGGCTATTTTTCCCGTGTATTTAAGGAAAAAATCGGTATATCTCCGCTGCAATACAAGAAAACGCATTTTAGCCTGTAACGCGGGCAACCCTTTCACATATATAAACAGACACATCAAATGCGATTTTCCATGATGTGCCTGTTCTTTTTTATTCTATGTACGTTTGCATGTTATTTTGTTCTGTAAATAACCGTTGCGATCGGCTGCGTGATTCTCCATATGGTGATGGCAACATCTTCCCCTTTTATATCACCTGTGCTGATAGGAGATATTTTGAGTGCACCGTTTTTATCCGTTTCGCAAAGAAGCACGGCGCCCGAGGTAATCGGATAAGAGCGTTCAAAGCTCTTGCCTTGCGGCTTGAATGTACTTGTATCCACGGTGTCCACATGGGTAATCAGGCTAAAGGGCGTTACCTTCTCCACCTTAAAGCTCGAAAACAGCATATCACCGTAGTAGTTCCGCAGCTCCACCGTGCTGAATACGCCGCTGCTTCCGCCGTTTGCTACCGCCTCATAAAACCCGGGGGTCTGTGCGCGGTAGAGAATGCTTAAGGTGGAAAATCCGCCCATGGGGCTCACTTCATACTGCACAATATCGCCCACCGCCAGCTGGCTCAGCATAATCGAATCCGGTTTCACACCGCCGTTTGCCAAAACTGCAGGGTCTTTTTCCACATTGGTATTGGCGTGTCCGAAGAGTACCGTGTCAAATTCGCTTTTTTCCGATACGGTAACGGTTTTTCCTTCCCATGTATAAAGAGTTACGTTTGTAATCGATTCCCCGTCTTCATTCTGCGAAAGGGTCAGCTTTGAAACCAGAGCTGATGCCATTTCCGTTTCCGGATACCGAAGTCCTACGCCGGACGCTCCGCCTATATCCCAGACAACAGCACCGATGGCATACTCCTCGTCAATATCGTAAAGGGTTGTATTCGGATGTGCGCCGTGTGCAAAGGTTTTCCCGTCCAAAATCTGATATTTATCGTCTGCGGCAGAAGCTTCGGGAATTGCAAAAATTCTTGTACTCGAGCGCACCACGTATTTGGTGGCAAAGGTTTGAATTTTATTCCCGATAAAGTTTACTTCCACCTTACCGATTTTTCCGGTTTCGGGGATATGGAAATCTCGGCTGAAATCGGATAGGCGTGCGGCGTTTGCCATATCCGCCGTATAGTCCGTCTCGGTTTCAATGCTTTTGAGAAGACCGTTTCCGGAAAGCGCATAGCGGACAAGACGAGGCTTTATGCTGCCGTTTTCAAACAGTGCATTTGTGCCGTCCAAAATGGTATCATCCGTATATCCGTATGTATCAAGTTCTATTTTGTCTGCCGCATCGTACACCTTCATTTCCCCGTCCTCGGTGAAAATCTTAAAACGTGCACCGCCCGAAACGCCCTTTCCTTTTTCGGCATTTACCAGCCAGCCATATTTATACGGTACAATTAAAGTGGTGTCTGCCGCCGCAATTTTGCCGGTGAAATCCATCGTAAATAAGGTTTTGTCTCCCACGCGGATTTCGTTGTTTGCAAGCATCGTGCGCATATAGTCGGTCATCTCATATACCGTGTCATCAATGCGAATATCGCGGTCGCTGACCTCCTGCACGGTGCCCGTTACATTTTCAAGAGAATGAATGGCACGGATATATTTCCCGTCTGTGCTTCGCACTATGGAAACGACGTCCCATTCGAAAACCGAAAGCGGTGAGAATGGCTGTCCCTCGGTATCCGTAAAAGAAAGCTTTGCACTGCTGTTATCCAGTTCCAGATAGCTCATGCTTCCGCCGGGCTGAAAATACACACGCCGGCTGCCTTCGCTGGCACTTTCAATATACAGATTTTCATAAGCTTCCACAAATATGTATTTGGCATCGCCGCCGTCAGGGGAAACCAAACGAATGGTGGACTGGGGAACGAGCAAATCGTCTCTTGTCCAGCCGGGCTTTACCGCGAAGTTATATACAAGCGTCGCGGAAGCATCAATCGAGATGGTCTTATCCTGATTTTCGCGTACATAGCAAAGGGCAGTTTTAGATGTTTTATCCGGTGACACCTCGGTGCTTTCCACTACCGTTTCCGTACTTACGGATTTCTTTTCGTAGTACAAAACGGTTTCCTCCGCGCGGGCAATGTACGCCGTAACCTTATGCCCGATGGCGCTCGTGATGTCGGTTTTTCCTGCCGCATACGTACCGCTTTCCAAAAGCACATATCCGTCGCGTACCCGTTCGCCGGTTAGGGTTGTAAAATTGTCTGCAAGAACGGTGCCCTCTACCTTATCAATGCCGTGGTATTCCGATAAAATGGTAGCCCCTGCCAGAACGCTGTACTGCCCGCTTGTATCGCCATAGCCAATGGGGGCAAAAAGCTCCTTGTCCAGTGCATTTTTTACAAGGTGGGCAAATACGCCGAAGGTAATTTCCCCTTCTGCATTGGAAGTTCCCCGCAGCATATCAAGGCGGGAAGCCTCTGTAAGATACCCGCTCGGGTACCCGCCGTAGCTTTCCGCGCGGGGCGCATAGCCGAGAAGGGTGACAAGCATTTTCACAGCCTGATTATAGGTGACCGTATTATCCGGATAGAAGTTACCGTCTCCAAAGCCATGAATGACGCCGAGCCCTACGCCGGCGCGCACATACCCTGAGTACGGATTTGAAAACGGTACATCGGCAAATGTCGTGTTCGACTGTGCCATTTGCGTCATGCCCGCCATCTGCACTAAAAGCTTTGTCACCTCCCCGCGGGTAAGCGGCGTATTTTCTTCATAAACGCCCGCTTCAATAATGGAAACCGCCTCTAATAAAGCAATGTCGGCTGTATGGCTTTCTTCAGCCAAAACAGCGCCGGGGTTTACACCAAGCAGCATAAGAAATGCCGTCAGTAAAATCCATGCGATTCCTTTTCTTGTCATGTCTTTTCCTCCTATTTCAGCGCAAGCTGAATTGATTTTATCCGTGGGCTGAGTCCTTCGGTAAGATACATCAGCTTTAAGATGCCGCTTTTCCCCTTTAAAGGAAAACGGATTGCGGATTCCCCGTCGCCGGCAGGATAGAACAAGAGTTCCGCAAGCTTATGCACGTTTTCGCCTTGATAACGGGCAACAACGGGTATCCCATCTCCCGCCTCCGGCACCCACACGAGCGTGTGTGCCGCTGCGATATCTTCTGTTTCTTCGCCGTTTTCTTTTAAAAGCGCATACGTTTTTATCCTTCGCAATCGGTAAAAGGCTGCTTCACCGCCCTGCAAATGCAACGTAAATCGATTGCCGTCCTGTTCCGCTTCCACACTTTCCCCGTCTTGGGATGCATACGTAAAAAGTGAAAAGGGTACTGTACATTCCACGGTCTTTGCCTCGCCCGATTTTTCGAGTGCCAGCACATAGGCGGTATTCGCATCTGTTTGCCAGGCGTAAAGCCACGTATCTGCGCCTTCCTCACGCTTGTCTGCAAGGACGGTGTATTTCCCATCCAGCGCATCCATAAGCTGTGGCATCATGCCGTAGGCACCCACGGCACCGCTGTAAAGCGGACGCTCCCACATATCTTCACCCGAGGAATCACGGCTGCCTGTATCGTTTACTTCAAAATAGCCATACCCTTTCGCACCCGTCAGAAGTGTCTGATAAATCATATGCCGCATGTCATTTGCCGTTGGCTCATACTCATGATACTCCCACGCCTGCAAAATGGAATATACGGGCTTCCCGTTTGTTGCCGCGGCTTTTGCAAGCGCCGTCCGCTCTGTCACGTACGTATACGGGTCGTGTTTTTCTCTTGGATACGGGTCAATGCCCAAAGCATCCACGCAGTTTCTCGTAAAAGTATAGTATTTCGGCAAGTTCTCGCAGATGTACACGGGATGTTCACTATCCAAATCCCGAATGATTTTATAGGACTCTTTTAAAAGCGAATAGGTTTCCACAGGGTCTGTGGAATTGCCGAACGGCTCATCCATTACCGCATACCCCAGTACCGCCTTGTGGTCCTTCACCTGTTCTATACACCGTTTTGTTTTGTTAATATTTTTATAATGTGCCGCCGGGAACATGGAGGGATACAGACACACAATGACCATAATATTCTTTTCCAGTGCTTTATCCAGAAAATCCATAAGAGCAGGGTCATTGGAATTCGGTCCCTGCACTGCATTCATAAATGCAGGATATCTATCCATATCCTCTATATCCACATGGTAGCCGATAACGGGCGTAAGCACCGTACCGTCATCCTTCAAAAATTTTCCGTCCTTTGTAAGGCGGGTGGGACGGTCATACAGATAAATGCTTTCCGTCAAGGTTTCCACCTTGTTTCCACCGCTGTCCCAATATTCCGCCCGCATGGTATATTCCGTCTCTTTCAGCGTCAAATAGTCCGCAATTTTATAGGTGTAGGAAGCCGTTTCTCCTACTGGCACCGTTTTTTGAAACAGCGTGCTCGTCCCTTTCTTCAATACGAACTTAACAGCGCCGTTTATATCAAATTCCCGTTGGGCAGTGTTAAAGGTAACCTCAGCGCGGGCTTCCGCCATGTCCGAATAGGGGAATATATCTCCCGTATAGAACATATAGGGCGGCTCGGACACCTTGTAGATTTTCACGTCATCCCAATACAGCTCCCCTTCATAGTCCAGCCGCATATTAAATACGCTGAGCTTTGCATCCGTCGGCACGGTAAAGCGCCATGCCGCCAGTTTCCATTGCCCTTCCGTATCGGAAAAATATTCGCTTGCCTGCTGGTCCAGAATGTATTTGGAGTGGTATTGCTTTTCGCTGAAAAATTCCGCCTTGATATAGGCGCCCTTTGCAGTTATCGCCTTCGTTTTCAGATACGCCGATACCTGATAGGTTGCACCCACCTGTAAATCAAAGGCGCGAAAAGCCATGCCAAGTGCCCCGTCCGGATTTGTGCTTATTGCATGCAACACTCTGCCTCCCCGCGCAGCGTCCTCCACCGTTTCAAGCTTTCCGCCGGTTTTACTACTGTTGAAATGCGCAAGTTGTCTTTTATACTCTGTTGTCTCCTCTTCTGTGGCACCTTCCGGAATGTCCGCCTCCGATGTCGCTTCAAAATCTCCCATCGGGGAGATGTTTTCACCCGCCGAGAGGGCTTCCTTTAAGGGGAAGCCCGTGTAGCTTTCCGCCGCCTTCGCCGGAAGAGAAGGCATCGATATAAATAAGAGCGCAAGAAAAATTGCTGAAAGTTGCTTTTTCATTTTCCTCATCCTTTAACGCGGCGCATAATCACTGCCGCTTCTGCTCTTGTGGTGTTACCAAGGGGATTTAAGGTGCCATCTGCGTTACCCTTCAAAATACCCGCCGCCGTCATGCGGCTTACAGCTTCTTTTGCGTAATCGGCAATCTTTTCACTATCAGAAAAATCTTTCTTTTCTGTTTTGTCCATTGTTTTCCCTACGATAGAGAAGGCGCGGTCGCAAATCACCATCAAATCCTGTCTTGTAATGGCATTTTCGGGTGCAAAGTCCGTTTCATTCACACCTTTGAAAATGCCGAGGCTCTTCCCTATGGCAAGCTCCTTTGCGTATTCCGCGTCGGGCTTTACATCCGCAAAATTGTCGGTTGCATCCCCCGTAAGCCCTAATGCGCGCACGAGGAACATACCAAACTCGCCGCGGGTTACGTTCTCGCCCGGCTCGTAGGCAAACCGTCTTCTGGAATTAAGAACGCCGTCTTTATAAAGGGATGTTATAGCCGTTCTTGCCCAATCATAGTCGTTTAAATCCTTAAAGAAGGTAAAGCCGTCATTTTTTGCTTTAAATTCCGTATTGATTTTATAAAGCTGTACCTTATGCATGGGTACATCCACATGCAGAACGCCGTTTGTTCCCCAAATCGGTGTCTGGTCGCCGAAATCGGCGCGTTTTGCCGTAAAGCTGCCGGCAAGCGGATTGCCGTCAAAGTCCCGAATCGGAATATCTGCGATCACGTCCCCTTCGGTAACATTCAATACGGCAAGATATAATCCGTCCGCACCCGCATAGAGCTTATACCAAACGTCCTCTCCCCGTTTTTCATACACCGTTGGGTACTCGCCCGTAATAAAGGCTTTGTCCGCCTCTACCGATTCGTTCATCATAAAGTCACGAATCTGTTCCCACTCGGGATGCATGAAAAGCGGAGAATTCGCCGGAATATCCGTTCTTTCGTTATAGAAATTCAAGGCATCGCTTATGGAGAAGTAGCCGTACAGCTTCGCCCCGCCGAAGAAGGACTGATAGGTGGTAAAGCGAATGTCCTCCAGGCTCGGATAATATCCGCCGCGCTGCTCATAGGTCTGGAGTACCATGCCCACCGGCTTTTCATATCCCATTTCCGAATACGTAATATCCACGGTATCCCGCACGGCGCTTGCGTAAATGCCGTTTGCGGGAGCCGGATAACAGTCACGCAAAAGTACGTCACAAAAGCGACCGCTATCGGAAACTGCATCGAGGAATACGTCTACGAATGCAACCGGCGTATCGGGGTCGTTGTCGCGAATAACGCGGTAGGAATTATACAGGTCCTCGTTCGTTACCGCAAAATAAAGCTGCGGTTCATCCATAACGAGGTAATACAAAATTCTGTCGTTGTCCTTCAGGAACTTACAAAGCTCCTGACTCTTTTCATAATTTGCGATACTGCCTGCCGCGTCCATATTATGGTAAAGCCCCACCGTCAGCATCAGGTCATATTTTTCTGCAAGAGCGAGTGCATCCATCAGCTTTTTTGAATTGCTCATGTATGTGCCGGCAGTCTGTAAATCAATGCTTATGGTATTAAACCCGGCTTCCACCGCTTGTTCAATATGCTCCATATCCAAATGGTAATGAATTTTCGGCACAAAGGGCTTGCCGTCTTTCAGGAATACGCCATCTTCCCGAAGATTGGAAGGTCTGTCATACTTGCAAACCCGTTGTCTGAAGCTTTCCACTTCGTTTCCGCCCGCATCTCGAACGGTGGCGGTAACCGTGTAATCATGCTGTTTTTTCGAAAGCAAATCCATGGGGTAGTAGAAATAGGCACGAAGCGCATTATGCCCCTTTTCCATAAACGAAGTCGCTTCATTCTGGTCGCGTCCTTTTTCGCTGAGTCCGTAACGGTAGAACGCATTGCCGAAGGGAACGCCCTTTTCTTCCTTTAATACTTTGTCGCCATCAAGAAATGCAAAATCCACAGTGTGATTTGCCTTGTCCGGATAATCATCATAGTGGAGATATGCCGTAGCCACCCCGTCCCGCGTTCTGTCCGTATAATAGAATGCATCATCTGTCAGGAAATCGAAGGGGGCATTCCCCGCTTCTGCCGTTTTGATAAGGCGTACGTCGTCTACATACACCGTTCCTGCCGTACCGTGCATACGGGGACGGACAGAAATGGATTTAATGCCAAGCCCCGTGCGAAGACGGAAGGTATAGGCAACACGCATCCACGTATTGCCCGTGGTCGTTACATACCCATGCGTCTGCGCAGCAAAGCTTACGATATAGGTATCACTGTTATGCTCCGTATCGGTGTACCCTTCAATCTTAAAGCCAAAGCCGTTGCCGCTGATTTCGCCGATAATGCGAATCATACAAGAAAACTGATATTCCACACCTTCCTCCACCTCGTGGAATTTGGTGTTGACCCACGGGGAGCCATCGCCGGAAATGACCACGGCGCGATTTCCGCTGTATGCATTATCGGTCACACGGACAAAGCCGCCATCCCAGCCCTTATAGGCTTCCCAATTTACCGGTGAGCCGTCCGCATTCAGTTCTTCAAAGCCGGGATTCTGCAGATAGTTATCCGGTGTTCCCGGCAGCGGTTCTTTGTCCGGGAAAAAGCCGACTCTTTCCTCTACGATTTTATCGTATGCACTTTTATGCCGAACGCTTGCATATTCGGGTGTCAGGCATGTGACGGATAAATTATCGAAATATGCCTCTCCGTTTTCCTCTGTGCTGGGCATAAAACGCACTGCTACTGCGCCTTCCGGCACTGTAAAGCGGAACGTATAATTCGTCCATCTGCCGAGACGGATTCTTTCTTCCGGTCTAAAAGTGAGCTCGCCGAGGTTTCGGGTGTTGTTTATCTTGTTGGTATCATAGAAAACGAGCCTGATTTGAAAGCCGAAATCCGCTACCTTATTCGTCTTTATTCTGGCACGAATCTCATAGTCTGCGCCCGCCCAGAGTCCCGTTATCACCTGCGTCATAACGGGTGAGGAGCCGGTTTTCTGTATGCAAAGGCTCTTTGCGCCGTCTGCAGCATCGTCTGCAAGCGTTACCGTTTCGCCAAAAGCACCATTCCAGACGCTCCAGCCCGCCGGCGTATGCGGCGCTATCGTTTCTTCAAAGCTGCCGTTATAGATAAGCTCCAACGGCTTTTCCGCGGCAAGCGCGGAAAGCGGCAGAAGAAGGAGCGCCGCTAAAAGAATGCTCCAAAGCTTATTCCTAAGTTTCATTTCCTGTCTCCTTTTTGACCATAGGCGGCGCGCTGCGCGCTTATTCCGCCCCTCCACCAAGCTGCTCTGTAACTGCCAAGGGCATTAAAAGACCGATTTCATCCCAAAGAAATACCCGTGCATGGTATGTTTCCATCGCTGTATCGGCAGGCAACTCCATGCTCACGTTTTTAGAAACCGCTTCGCCGGCTGTGCTCGTCACATCTGTAATCGAAAGTGAGTTCAGGGTTGTTCCGTTCTCTGTTGTTTTATAGATTGCCACCATCAGAGGCACTGTGGATTCTCCTGCTGTTTCCGGCACATAGAAGGCTATTGCTCTTGTAACCTTATCCGGCTCCGTTTGCACAACCTCGCTCGCATCCGTAAAATAAACCGCGCTTTCACTTACCATTGTAAGGCTTACGTTATCAAAGCAGACCGTGGTGCTTGCGCTGTTTACAAACAACTGTAAAAGTATCGCGGTTGCATCCTCTTTTGCTACAATATAAATTGTATGATTTCTCCACACGCCTGCTTCTCCCGCTTCCACGTCAAAAATGGGAGAATCTGTACTTAAATTCGATGTTGTAGCATTACGTTGCCGGAGTAAAAATCCGTATTGTTGTTCTCCCGCAGGTGCCTTTGCAGAAAAACTAAATTTATATACCCTTCCACCTTCAATACCAATTTGCGTCCCGATGTTACCATAGCCCTGATAATTACCGCTTCCTGTCACTGTTGTGCCAGAGAGTACTTCCATGTAATCAGAGGTGTCCCCGCTTCCTTCTGCAGGCGAAACAATCCCGTAGCGTTCCGGCACGGCATTTGTACTATCCGTACGCCATTCCTGATATTTTTCATGCCCTTTTGTACCAACAGAGTCAAAATCCCCATTAAACACATGGTTGTCCGCATCCGTTACTTCGCGAATAACAATGCTGTCTGCTTCGAAATATCCGCTGAAATGCGTAGCATTACCGGTTCGAATCAAAAGTTCTGCAGACGCCGCATCCGCCGGAGCTGTGAAAACGGTTTTAAATTCAATCAGTGTATCACTTTTCTCCCTAAAATAATATGTCAGCTTGCTCAACGTATCAAACTGCAAACCGCTCTCTGCTTCATTCAAACTTTTTCCTTCAGCGGCACTGAATGTGATGGTCGCAAAGGCAGCACTGTTTCCTATGGTTTCTCCATATCTGGGACGCACCCACATGCTAAAGAGATATTCCTTGCCCCCCACTATATTATTAACAGTTTGATAAACACCCTTGGAAACGTTGCTTATATACAAGAAATGAGACCCGTCCTGTGCCGGTCTGCTCGTATTTTGTGCTGCCGAAACGCCTCCACTTCCAAAATTAGTCCACCCTGTCAATCCATCCTCAAAGCTTCCGTTTGTCACAAGGTTTATCGGTTCCGTGGTTTCCGTCGCTGCCACAGGTGCCGCGCCGAAGCACGTAAATATTGTGCAAAGCGCTGTGAGAATTGCCAAAAGTTTTGCCGTTTTTTTCATGGTTTTAACTCCTTTAAAATTTATTTTCTCGCCGCCAAAGCGGCGTAGAATTCACCTTTTTTCCCTTTTCCTTTTTAAACAGACTTCCCGTTTCTTTCCCGGCTCGCCTTATCTGCCTGTGCAATGCTGTTTAAGATAAGCTGACAGGCTGCGGGGTCGCGGCGTCTTCCATAAACGTCCTTTTCGTCTCCCATAAGCCGTCCGTCCGTATATAGCTGCCACAAATATATGTCACCGCGTCCTTCGCCCGGCATTATGCGAATAGCCGGTATTTTTCCAAGCCCATTGCCTGCCATCAGAAGGCGCGCACATTTCACGCGGCTTTGCATTCGTTTTTCATACTCGGCGTGCAAATCCGTCACCTGTACAGCATAGTCGTCCATATTATTTTTAAGCGCCGGCGCATCTGAAAGCAGAAAATCCACCTTTTCCTGTAGAGCGGTTTTATCCGCCTCCGTTACGGTTTCGCAAAAGACGTGAATGCCGATAGAGGATAGGGCGAAATACGGTCCGCTTTGCATAGCCTTGGTATCTGCCCCGAGCCTTTCCCATTTTTGCAAAAAGCCCTCCGCATCCGTGCCTTCAATTTCCATTTCTGCTGCCGGAACGATAAGACCGCCCCGCCTGCCGTTCCAAAGCCACATCTGCTTTTTGTCCATGCCTTGCCACAGCGGACTGTCCGCTTCTGCAAGCTGTACGTGGCTTTCGCCCTCCATGCATTTATAAAATACCGCCGTCACATCTCCCGCAAGGGGAAAACGCTCCAGCTCCCTTCCGAGAGAAAACCGTACGGTGTTTTTCCCGATGCCGTTATGCCGCCGTCCCTCCGCCTCGGGTCCTGCCCCGAATATGTACCAGGGCTTCCCTTCCTCCAGAAGGCGGTCTGCCTCTTTTCGGACGCTTTCGTCCT
>JAZROH010000095.1:0-3350 GCA_045648645.1 Clostridia bacterium
CAAAGAATTTGCAAAAATGACATAATGCTTAAAAAATTTGGATTTTTTTCGTTTTTTTTGTCAATTTTCCCGCTACCTTTTTGCTTTTTTCTTTTCGGCTTTTTTAGAGCCTGCTTTGCCTTTGCCGGCATCACGGATTACGTCTTCCTCCGCGCCCTTTCGGGTCATATTCAAAAAGACCTCCCGTTTGTCCGGCACACGGAACATTTCCCCCTCCAGCATAAGGCTGAAGGTTTCCTCTTCCGAAAGCGCTTCGCGCCAGAAAAATTCTGCGCCACCGTAAGGCACGCATACCTGCATGCTCTTTTTGTTTCCCTTTTCCAGCTTCTTTGCCAGTTTCTTTGCAAATTCGAGCCGTTTTTCCTCCGGAATTTTCACGATAAGCTTTTCAAGGAAAGAAGGCGTTTCCAAAAAAGCGGTACGGGATGCACAAAGCAGCTTTTCTGCAATAAACAGATAAATCTTTGTAAGAAGCTGCGCTGCCTTTCCAACCTCCACCGGATAATACGGATAAAGATCCACGCCAATGCCGAAATGAAGCGGCATATCTTTAAACGCACGAGGCATTTCCGTTGTCCCGTCTTTTTGTATACGGGTATAAAGGCGACAGCATGCTTTCTCTGTATGCATATTAGAAAGGAACAAGCCTTTCGGTGCTTCCCGTGCAAAATACGCACAAAAATTTTTCAAGTCCGCCGCCGGCATCAGAAGTGCTGCTTCCGTGCCTTCGGGCAAAAACGCATTTTTTCGTACTGCACCGCGAAGGGTATCCCCGAACAGAAAATACGTAATCCCATAGCGAGAACAAATATCGCGGCAAACCTTTAACAGTTCAAGCTGAACGCTTTGTATCTCATTCATTTTTCTTCTCCTTTGCAGTCCGTCCCTATTATAGCAGAAATCTGTCGAATTTGCAAATTCGGATACAGGTAATTATATACACGAAAAGCCGCAATACACATTTTGTATATTACGGCTGTGTTTTTAAATTGTAATAATTCCGAGCGTATTCAAAACGGACGAAACCAAAATCAGAACAATGCAAATCGGTGCTATGTATTTTACAACGACGGTAAAAAGTGTCTTGCCTCGAAATGGAGATGTAATCTCCACTTCTTCAATAAGGCTTTGCGGCTTCAATATGTAGCCTACAAAAACGCAGGTTAAAAATGCTACAATCGGCATCATAATGCTGTTGGAAATAAAGTCAAAGAAATCCAAAAAACTCATACCGAGCAACGTAACCTCGCTCCAAATGCCGTTGCCGAGAGAAGACGGAATACCAAACGCAATCGCGCCGATAAAGACAACGATGCAGCTTACTGTACGGTTCCAGCGCAGCTTATCCTGAAAGATAGATACAACCGTTTCCATAAGCGAAATGGAAGAGGTCAGCGCCGCAAACAAAACAAGGAGGAAAAAGAGCGCCCCGATGACCTGTCCACCGAACATGCCGGCAAACACCTGCGGAAGCGTACCGAACATAAGACCGGGACCGGCATTAATGTTGCCGCCGCCGGAGAAAACATATGTAGCCGGCACAATCATAAGCCCTGCTAAAAATGCAATGCCGGTATCAAAAATCTCAATCTGATGCACGGAGCTTTCAATGCTCACATCCTTCTTCATATACGAGCCGTAGGTAATCATAATGCCCATAGCGAGCGACATGGAATAGAAAAGCTGTCCCATAGCGCCCAGAACAAGCTCTACAGAGAATTTTGAAAAATCAGGCTTTATGTAGAAAAGAACACCTTCCATTGCGCCCGGAAGAAATACCGAACGCACTGCAATAACAATAGAAAGTCCTACCAATACCGGCATCATCACCTTGCTGACCTTTTCAACACCCTTTTCAACCCCTAAAAAGACAACAATTGCCGTAATACCGAGAAATACCAAAAACCAGAGCATCGGCTCCAGCGGCTGCGAAATAAAGGAGGCAAAATAGGGCATCCCATCCGCCGCAGCGCTCCCCTGCCCTGTCAGGAATGTAAATAAGTATTTGGTTACCCATCCACCGATTACGGAATAATACGGCAGAATAATCATCGGAATGAGCGCCCCAAGCCAGCCGACAAAGGAAAATCTTTTATCCAGCTTTTTAAAAGCACCAATGGCACTCAGTCCCGTTTTTCTTCCGATAGCAATTTCCGTTACCATCAGCGCAAAGCCAAAGGTTACGGCAAGAATTAAGTACACAAGCAAAAATATTCCGCCGCCGTATTTTGCGGCAAAATACGGAAAACGCCAGATGTTCCCAAGCCCAACCGCACTTCCTGCAGCAGCCAGAACAAAGCCGATTTTTCCGGTAAAGCTGCTTCTTTCGTTCTGCATATACTTCCCTCCATTATCCGGGGTAGAAAACCCCTCATAATATTATGCCATAAATCCCCTTTAATTGCAAGTCCTTTCCTTCTTTTTTTGCTGTTTCTTTGCTTTTAAAGTACAGTATAGGCAAACATTTCATAATGCAGCTTTGTCCCAATATCAATTCCTTCCGGCAAAAGCGCCAGTGCAATAAAAACCTCCTCGCCGCTTTGCACATCCTCTAAATAGGCATAATCCCCTGTAATTCTCGAAACAATGTAATCCTTTGGTTCCATTTCAAGTATCCTTTCTGTAATTAATGTTGGAAGTATTGTATCATAAATTGTGGGAATTTTCAATTATGAATTATTCCTTAGCGTAGCAGAATGGTTTAAATGCCAGTTAATAGTTTAGAACTATGATGCAAACTTCGTTTGCAGTTATGATATATTTGCCCTCTATAAGACAAACATTGACAAAGTCAATTCATAACTTGCAAAGCAATCATAACTCATAACTTGACGCGAGGCAAATATAACTGAAAAACGACAAGTCGAAACTTGTCGTTTTTTCTGGAAGAACCGAACGGTTTAGATGCCATTATTAGTTTTTGGAATATATTACTGTTACATCAGGATGAAGTTGAAGAATAGATGCAGGAACTTCCGGAGTAATCGGTCCAAAAAATGCTTTATGTACAATATTTTCCTTGTTTTTTCCATTTGCAATCAACAGAACTTTTTTTGCATTCATTATTCCACCCATTCCCATTGTCACTGCTTTTTTAGGAACATCATCTATGGATTCAAAAAATCTCGCATTCGCTTCAATTGTAGATGGGTCTAAATCTACAATATGGGTTAAGTCGGATCGTAGCCATGTCGTTCTGTGAGCCAAGGAGTTGGGTACCACAGTTGTCTTCCTAAGACCGCTTGGCCTCCGACTTCCATTCCCATTGTCACTGCTTTTTTAGGAACATCATCTATGGATTCAAAAAATCTCGCATTCGCTTCAATTGTAGATGGGTCTAAATCTACAAT
>JAZROH010000096.1:0-6082 GCA_045648645.1 Clostridia bacterium
CTTTTCGTTTACGAAGAAGTCGAAGACAAGCTCCGATTCGTTTTTATACCAATCCACAAGCCGCGGCCAGCGGTCAGTTTCAAAGAGAGGCTTATTCTCGAAAGACTGATCCATCTCGTAGTAGCCGACGCTCATGCTGCCGTCCATAAATGCCTGATACAGAACATTTACCATGATTTCCGGCGTGGGGAATTCACCCCGATAGTAAAACGCCTGGGTAAGGTGCCAGATGGGCTTCTTGTAATCAGATGCCTGCTGTGCCTGCGTGTTTCGGAGAGACGGGTAGCTGACGCGCAGACCCGTGTTGTCGTTGGGCGAATTATAATAGGGGTCAATGCCCATAATATCGCAGAATTTTGCGGATTCGCTGTACGCGTTGGCGTCCTCCATAATCCAGACGGGATGCGCCGCGTCCAGAGAACGAATCAGCTTGTAGGATTCAATCAAATCCTGATGCGCACCCTTATCATGGTAGAAGGGCTCATCCATTACGCCGTAGGCAAATACTGCCGGATGGTCTTTAATGGCATTGATTTTCTCCGTGGTTGCCGCGCGGTTTGCCGCAGAGCCTGCCGGCTTCATTTCCATATAGAGCGCAACAATCAGCTTTATACCAAGCTTTTCCGCCTGATCCAGCTCCTTTAGATACCCTTCCGGTGTGGGGAACAGGCTGGACTGGACAACGTTTATACCCGCTTCCTTTGCTCTCTCCCAGTTGGAAGCCTTTAAGTGGTAGGCATAAATGGGATTGAGTGGCTTGCCGTCTACTAAAAACTGTCCTTTTTCATTCAAAAGCGTGGGACGGTCGTACTTATATACGGGGCAGGTTTCCGTGCTCTGCGCTTTGCCGTCCGCTCCCACGTATGTAGCACGAATGGTATATTCCTTCCCCTTTTCGCGCATATCGTCCATATAGAAGGTAAAGCGGGCGGTGTGCCGATCGGTATAGATTACGCGCTGCTCGTAGCGATACGCGGGACCTGCCGTGATAGGTACGTTCTTCTGCTCGTAAAGCACCGTCTCGCCGTCCATAAGGGCGAAATTAAAGCTGCCGTTTTCCAAGCCTTCGTAGGAAAGGTCGTTGATACGTGCGGTGGCTACACCGTGATTGGTTTCCGTATAATAGAATAAATCGTCGGTGTCGAGGTAGAAGGTTTTGGGAAGGCTTGTTTTGTGGATGGTCATATCATCGAAGTATACCGTACCTGTACCGTACAGACGACAATAAATGACCATACCCGCACAGCCCGCAGGTGTTGTTGTTCTGCGTACCAGCTCATACCAGTGCGTGCCCGTTGCCATGGTAAGGTATGTGGAGTCTTCACCGCCGATGCTGGTTTCTGCGGTAAATTCCGTTGTGCTTGTGTAATACTCGAATTTATAGGCAACGCCGCCGGTACCGAGATAGGGCACGTTGACAAAGGTGGAAATCTGATATTCCGTGTCGGGCTCAACGGGAATGCGGTAGTTTACCCAGGGGTTCCCGCCGCTGTCGGTGGTGATACATGCCGCCACCTTGCCGCTGTGGGTATTCTCCGAAGAAAGGGTAATATAGTCGTTATCCCAGTTATTCTGGTAGGGCTTCCAGCCTTTGGGGGCATCCCCCTCTAAGGTTTCCATATCGCCAAACTCTGCAAGGTTTTCCGCCCCTGCAACCGGGTCGATTTTATCCACTTCGGGAAGCAGAGAAATGTCCACTTCTTTTACGTACTTGGAAGCGTCCGCGCCCCGCATGGAAATATCGTCGAATACAACTGTCCCGCTGCCGTTCTCGTTACGGAGAAGGAAGGAGCCGTATGTACATTCTGCAGGGGTTACAACGGTGAATTCCCACTCGTGCCATCTGCCGTCCACCTTTCCCGCCCATTTTTCCGTATGGCTACCGACGGAAAGGAGGGCACCCTCGGGGCTTGTGGAATAAAATTCAAGCTTTAGCTCGGGCGGCGCGGAAATCGGCTTTACTGCCACATGAATTTTGTATTCGCCATTTCCGCAAACACCGTAGAAATACTGGCTGGTAAAAATACCTTCGCCGGTGTTGTCTGTCAGCGCAAGGGCGACTTCGCCGCTTTTGGGGCGATTGTCCAGCGTGAAATCATCGGCTTCACTGCCGCTTGTTTTCAGCTTCCAGTTATTCGGCATACCGTTTTCCTTCAGCGCTTCCAAATCACCGTTGAGCATAAACTCCTTGGCGGTCGCTTCGTCAAAGGGGAATTCAATTTCTCCTTCCGCTGTAGCAGAAAATCCTGAAAAAACAGAAATGAGAAGTGTTATTAGGAGCAGGAAAGAGATATACTTTCTCATTCTGCAACCCCTCCCAGTGTTATAGCTTCCGCACGCGAAGTAAGACCGGAAACACTATCCCATGTAAAGACTCTGCACACATAAGTGTCAGTATCGCCTGCCGTACCGGGAACTTTTATTTCAATATCTTGTTGCGCAATCATATGTCCGAAAGCAAACGGTTCTTGTTTTGCCTCTTTACCGCCACTCCATGCAACAAATTCAGCAATGCCGCCGCTGTTATAATACTGTTTGCAGCCACCGTCCAGCGGTGTGATTTCCACCTTGCAAAGTGTTTTTCTTTCGCCCTCCACCTTATAGATTGCCGTTATAACTTCAAATTTATCGGAGTCAAATGTTGTTGTGTTACTCCATTCTTCAGTCCCGCTATATCCTTTATATGCCTTCCCGTATCCAAAATCAATCGTGGCTGTGCTTCCCGGTTTAAGCGTATCTGCATTTTTTAACGTTGCCGAATAAATGCCGTTATCTAATTCTACAATGGAAAAATCATCAATATAGTATACCTCTCCATTACGTTGTTTTTGGAAAATGAAGGTTGTAAACGTAGTTGGCTTTTCCGCCGTCGGTGTGCCCGGAACAGATAAATAAAATTCGTGCTTTACCCAATCTCCCGGCCAAGGATCGTTTCCCGAATTCTCGTAATATCCGTCCATCCAATAATTTGCCCGAAAAACAATTCTGCCCTGCGTTGCATAATCAAAATTTACCCAAAGAGAAGTGTTCGTCTCCGAAGCACCGTGCTCCTTGACTAACGTTGTAAAAATATCCTTTGACCAAAAAGAAACTTTATAGCTTTTCCCCGGTGTCAAGCGCGCGTCTGTTGCAAGACGTTGTGGCTGTTCCGAACCATTATTCACCTGGATAAAATAGTCGCCCACGCCATTAGCATCCGTAGGATCTTCTGTATTCGGGCGCGCCGGATTCTCCGCTGTTGCCTTTACCAAGCACGCGCCCTTCTGCGTATTATCCTGCGGCAAGGATGCGTGAAAATCAAAGTCACTTGCTGATGTAGAGCGCCACCCTGCGGGCTTTACTGCTCCTTCGGCAAGACCGGCTTCGAAGTCACCGTTTGTTGCAAGATTGACTCCTTCTGCCATTGCAGGCAAGGAAATCGCCATTGTCAGTGCCATGCAAAGCACCAGTGTCAAAGAAAATAATTTTTTCGCCATGTTTGTTTCCTCCTATAAAGAAATATTTATTTTGTGCTGACAACCTGCACAGGCTCGGCGGGGGTAATTCCGCTTCGCCACGCAAAGCATTTCAGCGCAGCACCTTGGTAATTTCCGGCGGGTACGGTAAAGCTTTCCGAAAAGGTACCCGTCTGTACCCCTAAGGGGTAGAAGCTTACAAGCTCGTTGTTTTTATAAAGTCCCACATACACGGCGGTCCCCTCGCCGAACGTGCCGCGTACCTCCCATGTACCGGCGGACACTGCCGTTTCCCATCGTCCCTCCTTTAGAAGAAGGAGGCGGTCGCCGGCGTCTGCCAGTCTCGAAAGCACCGCCCCGCCTGCGGGAATGGTGCAGACAATATTGCCGTCCGTGACGCCCGCCGTACCGCCGAAGCATTTATCTACATACAGCGCGTCTCCCGCGTTTTCAATCGCGGCGGATGCGGGAGCGTTGGTTTTATTTACAAAAAGCGCGTATACATTGGTATCGTCCTGCCAATGCTCTGCGCAATATGTATCGGTATCCTTCCTGCCGAGGGTGCGGGTTGCGCCCGATTCGGTGAAATGTCTAAGAGCAATGCCCTCTTCCTCCGCATGCCATGTCTTGATTCCTTCCCAAAGCGCTGTGTCCATAAGCGGCGTATTGTCATACGCTTCGTCCAGCTCATAGTAGCCAATCGCTTCGCCCCCGCCCAGAAAGCCCTGGTATATCATGCTCCGAAGGGCAGTGATGTCGGGAAACCATGTTCGGTAATAGAAGGTCTGATACAAGGGCCACAGAGGAACAATGCCGCCGCTTTCCTCCGCAGCACGCCGGAGCCTTGCGGCAATATCCGTATAATAGGGACGGATATTCTCGCCGGTCTGGCTGCCGGGGTAAATGTCGATGCCCATAATGTCACAGCATTTTGCACTCAATTCGTAATTGTTGCCGTCCTCCATCACCCAGACCGGGTGTCGGTCATCGAGCGACCGAATCAGTACGTAGGAGTCTATCAACGTTTCAAAGACGCCGGGGTCATTCGCAAACGGCTCATCCATGATTGCCCAGGCAAAAACATTGTCACTGAAATCTATCGCCGTGCCGCCCGCGCCCCATGTGTTCTGCGTTACCAGCTTTACAAAACTTGTGGTGCTTGCCACATTCTTCTCGTGCCCTGCCGGGTACATGCCGTTATAGAGATTGACGATTAGCTTTACGCCCGCCGCCTTTGCCGCGGTAAGCTTCTGGCGGAAATCCCCGGCGCTGACCTGTAAAATGCCGATGCCCGATTCCTTCAGGGCGGTAAAATCCGCCACAAGATTCCCTGTGGTAAGCTCGCCGTATTTTTCGAGAAGGTAGCCGTCGGTATGGTACGCATACACCCGGTTTTTTAGGGGACTGTTTAAATCCGTTGGGCGATTATAGCGGTACACCTCGGTGGAATAGCTGTGTCCCCCGACCGAAGCCGTCAGCATGTACGGCTTTTTCAGCTCCATTTCGGATACATCGTATGTAAACGCGGCCACCCCGTCCGCCGTGGGGGTAAGTGTTTTCGTCTCGCCCGTGCCCGCAAGGGTAAAGGTTACGGGGCTTCCCGCAATTTCGGGATAGGTCTCCGTATTGAGCTTTGCGGTGACCCTTCCCGTGCCGTCCTCAGAGTAATTAAAAACCTTTTCCCGCTCCAGGGTAAGGTAGACGGGCTCCGCCGAGAGCGTACATGCCACATCGTCTATGTACACCGTGCCGCCGCTTCGAAGGCGAAACATAATGCGCGCTCGTACGTATCCGGCAGGGACTGTAAAGCTTTCGGAAATCTCTACCCACCGATTCCTTTCCTCTATCCGGTGAGAGGACAGGCTTTCCTGCGCCGCCGTATTGTAATTCGTAGCCCCTGCACTGTCGAAATAATACAGTTCAAAGCCAATGCCGCGGCTTCCCGCAAAGCTTTCCACGTTTACGTGCATGGTCACCGTATAGGTATGCAGCGGCTCCACTATGGTGTCCGCCCGTATAAACGGCATATCCGTGTCCTTCGGGCCCGAAAGGCGGAAGCTGTGTCCGCTTTCTCCGTCACCGCGCCAAACCGCGTCCGATACGGAAACCATGGTGCTGTATTCACTTGGAATCCAGCCAACCAGCCCGCCTACGGGTACGCCCTTTTCGTTCAGCTCTTCAAAATCCCCGTTTGCAAGCATCGGCGTGTCTGCCGCCAGCGTGGGAACGAAAAACAAAAACAGGGCAAAGCACAAAAGCAGCACCGCAACCGATTTTCCAGCCTTTTGCATCTTTGCCCCTCCTTTTTTCGTGATTACTTGACAATTCTATTATAAAATGGTATACTCATGGTTGTCAAGAGGAATATTTGCACATATTTGGTTTGGAATTAGCGTTAGAATTTCTCTTGCAAAACCATATATTTCATTATAATTGGAAAAAATTCGCACTGTGTAGAAAAAATTTGCACAGAAGAAAGGAACGATAAAATGAATGATGAAATCCGCAAGCTTTTCCCGCCGTTGAAAGACGTGTATGTCATCCCCGGCTCTTCCAGAATTTACACCCCGCCGCTCCGCTTTGAGGGCAGTGCCATGGGGCATATGGGAGAGGGTAATCTTTTCCTG
>JAZROH010000097.1:0-5134 GCA_045648645.1 Clostridia bacterium
CACTTTGCACTCTTCATTTCCGAGTTCATAGCACCGATAGCTGCAAAGCACGGAGGGGTAAAGAGGTTAAACATCAGATATGCAAGGGCTGCAACCTTAGTAATTGCAAAAACAGTAGCAACCTCTGCCCCTGCCCCTTCCATCAGGGCAAGTTCTTCGGTATCAATCAGGTTTTCAAGACCAACAAAGCAAACTGCAAGCGTTCCGACAACATTTTCTTTCGCGATAAAACCGGTAACGGCGGCAGCAGCAAGCTGCCAAGACAGAACACCTACAATGGGAACGAGCAGGTAGGAGAAGGGACCGGCAATCGAAGCCAGAATTGAGGTATCAGCACTTTCTGCGGCGGCAAAGCTCCAGTCAAAGGTCTGCATAATCTGCACGGCTGTATTGCAGAGAAGAATAATGGTCGCCGCCTTTACGATGTATGCCCAGCCACGGCTACACATGGATTTAAAGGCACGGACAAGACTGGGTGCCTTGTATTCGGGCAGTTCAATAATAAAGAAGGATTTTCTTACTTTGTGCCCTGCAATCTTGTTTACCAAAAGTGCGCCCAGGAAGATAAGAAGGATACCTACGAAGTACATCAGTGTTCCTACCCAGGAAGCTTCCTCGAAGAAAGCGCCTGCAAACAGTGCAATAACGGGAAGCTTTGCACCACAGGGCATGAAGGGCGTCAGCATCGCCGTGGCTCTGCGTTCTCTTTCATTACGGATGGTGCGGCAGGCCATGACACCGGGAATAGCACATCCTGTACCGATAACGAAGGGAATTACGGATTTACCGGAAAGACCGACCTTCTTAAAAATCGGGTCCAGCACAACGGAAACGCGGGACATATAGCCACAGTCTTCCAAAAGCGCAATGAGGAAGTACATAACCATAACAAGCGGCAAAAAGCCGATAACGGCAATCGCACCGCCGATAACACCGTCAACAAGGAGCGCCGACAGAAGCGGATTTGCTTCTTCAAAGAAGCCGCCGACCCAGCCCTGGAAGCCTTCAAGCCATGCAACCAGTGTATCTGCAATAAAGGGACCTACCCAAGCCTGCGAAATCTGGAATACCAGAAACATTACAACTGCGAAAATCGGAATACCGAGCCATTTGTTCGTGAGAACTGCATCAATTTTATCCTGCGAATTCTTTTCCCTTGTAAGTACCTTACGGGTTTCAACAGCTTTTACAATTTTATTTACGAATTCAAAACGCTTGCGGTCAGCAGCTTCAACTGCATCTTTGCTTGTAAGGTCAACGTTTCCTTGTGAATAAACTGCCTTCTGTGATGTCCCTGCCTGCTTTATAGCAGCTTCAATAACTGCCTGTAAGCCATTTGAAGAAATTGAAACAGTTTCGATTACGGGACAAGCAAGCTTTTCAGAAAGCTTTTCTACATCAATCTTTGTACCTTTCTTTTCGTTGATGTCGCTTTTGTTAAGAGCAACAACAACAGGTACGCCAAGCTCTAAAAGCTGCGTTGTGAAGAAAAGCGAACGGCTAAGATTTGTAGCGTCCACGATATTGATAATAACATCGGGATTTTCATTCTTAACATAGGCGCTTGTGATGCTCTCTTCACTTGTGAAGGGTGACATGGAATAAGCACCGGGAAGGTCAACGGCAATAAGCGCCTCTGCGCCGCCGTAAAAGCCTTTCTTAATGGGGTGCCCTTTCTTTTCAACGGTAACACCTGCCCAGTTGCCGACCTTTTCGTTCCGTCCGGTCAACGCGTTGTACATTGTGGTCTTACCGCTATTGGGATTGCCTGTGAGTGCAATTCTCATTTTGGGTTTCCTCCTTAAATTTTTTATTTTGACAGCATTACTGTTAAAATACCCTTGCAGTTAGTTAGATAAAACTAACCTTTATGTAAAAAAATAAACTGCCCTTCTACCTCTGCCTATTCAAGAATAATAGCTTCGGCAAGCTGGGTATCAATGGTATAGCGACCATCCTTAATCGAAACGACACAGCCACCCTTAAGGTGCGAAATCACCGTAATGGGTTCACCGCTGTAACAGCCCAGAGAGAACAAAAACGCGTTTAGTTCCTCATCCTCTGTTTCAATTCGTTGAATAGTATATTCTTTCCCCTCTTCTGCCATTCTTATATTCATACATATCACCCGTTTCTGCATTTAAGCCTTATTAGTCACCTCTAACTTTTGTTAGTTTAGCACAATCCCGGATGAATGTCAAGTTTTTTATGAAAAAAAATAATTATTTTTGATTTATCTTGACTTTTTGGATAGAATAGGATATAGTATATATACCCCCATAGGGTATTTAAAAACAGAATTTAAGGAAGAATTGAAATGGAAAATTGTACTTGTCATAAAACGAAAGCGCGAAGCGTGCAGGAATACAAAAGCCTTATAAATCGTCTTGCCCGCATAGAAGGACAAATCCGCGGTATCCGCGGCATGGTGGAGGAAAGTGCCTATTGTCCGGACATTCTGGTGCAGGTATCTGCGGTTAGCGCCGCACTTTCCGCCTTCAGCCGCGAACTCCTTTCAAACCATATTCGCACCTGTGTTACGGAGGATGTAAAAAAAGGAAACGAAGAAACCATCGATGAGCTTTTACAGCTTTTACAAAAAATGATGAAATAATCAGAAAGGAAGGATTTGTATGCAAAAATATACTGTTACAGGCATGCACTGCGCAGCATGTAGCGCACGGGTGGAAAAGGCAGTAAAAGCCGTACCGGGCGTTGCCTCCTGTTCCGTCAGCCTTTTGACAAACTCCATGGGCGTAGAAGGCACGGCAGAGGAAGCCGCCATCATTTCCGCTGTGAAAAATGCAGGCTATGATGCCGTCCCCGAAGGGCACGCGTTGCAAAGCACAAACACAGAGGATGCGCTCGCTGACAAGGAAACGCCAAAGCTTCTAAAACGGCTTTTATCCTCCCTTTTCTTTATGCTTGCCCTTATGTACATTTCCATGGGGCACACCATGTTCTCCCTCCCACTCCCCTCATTTTTTGAAGATAATCCCATTGCAGTTGCTCTCTTGCAGCTTCTTTTAGCGGCTATTATTATGCTGATAAACAAAAACTTTTTTGTAAGTGGCACGCTTGGGCTTATCCGCCGTGCGCCCAATATGGATACCCTCGTGGCACTCGGCTCCGGTGCTTCTTTTATCTATAGCACCGTCCTTCTATTTGCCATGACCCGCACGGCACATTCTGCCCATCTGCTCCATGGTCTTTACTTTGAATCCGCTGCTATGATTTTAGTGCTGATTACCGTTGGTAAAATGCTGGAAGCCCGAGCGAAAGGAAAAACCACAAATGCCCTGAAAAGCCTGATGCAGCTCACCCCCAAAACAGCACTTGTTCTTCGGGATGGCAAGGAAACGGAAATTTCTGCTGCAGAAATTCAAAAAAATGAAATCTTTATTGTAAAAAGCGGCGCTTCTGTTCCCTGTGATGGCATAATTACCGAAGGGCACGGCAGCATAAACGAAGCAGCTCTCACCGGCGAAAGTATTCCTGCCGAGAAAGAAGTGGGCGATAAAGTTTCTGCCGGCACAATTTGTATTACCGGACATTTAAAATGTCGTGCCGCAAAGGTTGGCGAGGATACAACCCTCTCACAAATTATTAAAATGGTTGCCGATGCAGCCGCCACAAAAGCCCCCATTGCCAAAGCCGCCGATATGGTTTCCGGCATTTTCGTTCCCGCCGTCATCACCATTGGGGTGTTTACTGCCGCTTTATGGCTGCTATTGGGGCGCGACATCGGCTTTGCACTTACAAAAGCCATTTCCGTTCTCGTTATCAGCTGCCCCTGCGCCCTCGGGCTTGCAACGCCCGTTGCCATTATGGTAGCAAACGGTGTGGGCGCAAAAAACGGTATTCTCTTTAAAACGGCTGCCGCCTTGGAAACAGCGGGTCGCATTTCCATTGTTGCGCTTGATAAAACAGGAACCATCACAAGCGGTACCCCCGTTGTAACCGACATTGTGCCGACTTCGGGCACTTTGGAGGCAACGCTTCTTTCCACCGCTTATGCTCTGGAGGCCAAAAGTGAGCACCCGCTCGCCCGCGCCATTGTACAAAAAGCAGAAGAAGACAAAATCCCCCGTATTGATACGACGGATTTTGAAGTGCATCCCGGCGGCGGCATTTCCGCCGTAGTGCAGGGGAAAGCCGCTTTCGGCGGAAATCTTCGTTTTGTTTCGAAAAAAATAGAAATCCCTTCCGAAATAATGCAGGCAGAAGCGGCACTTGCAGAAGAAGGGAAAACACCGCTGTTTTTTGCCTTAGATGGCACGTTTCTCGGCATCATTGCCGTGCGCGATGCCATTAAGCCGGACAGCCGTGAGGCTATTTCCGCCATGCGGAACATGGGCATTTACACCGTAATGCTCACGGGTGACAATGAAAAAACAGCCAAAGCCATCGGAGAAAGTGTAGGAGTAGACGAAGTGCTTGCAAGTGTTATGCCCGCCGAAAAAGAAGAAAAAATCCGCGCTCTTTGTACCCGCGGCAAAACGGCTATGGTCGGTGATGGAATCAACGATGCCCCCGCCCTCACCCGCGCAGATTTAGGCATTGCCATCGGAGCGGGAACAGATATTGCCATAGATGCCGCCGATGCTGTGCTTACTCGAAGCTGCCTTGCCGATGCAGTTGCCGCCATTCGGCTTGGGCGGGGTACGCTGAAAAACATTCACGAAAACCTTTTCTGGGCATTCATTTATAACCTGATTGGGATACCGCTTGCGGCAGGTGTGTTTTTACCGCTGTTTGGGTTGGAACTTAGTCCCATGTTCGGTGCTGCCGCCATGAGTCTGTCAAGCTTTTGTGTTGTGACCAACGCCTTACGCTTGAATTTTCTTAAAATTCACAGCGCAAAAGGTGATAAAAAAATTAAAAAGAAAAAGGAGAAAAAACAAATGGAAAAAATAATTAAAATCGAATGTATGATGTGCCCTCACTGTGAAGCAAGAGTAAAACAACTTTTAGAAGAAATCGACGGCGTTTCCCAGGCTGTAACAAGCCATAAAGAAGGCACCGCAAAGCTCACTTTAACAAAAGATATAAAAGACGAAGTTTTTGAAAAAGTAATCACAGATGCCGGCTACAAAGTAATATAAGGGATAACAGATAATAGAAACAAAAAAGC
>JAZROH010000098.1:0-14493 GCA_045648645.1 Clostridia bacterium
TTTCGGACAGCACTATAGGACGCGTAGCGGAAGCGGCAGCCTGCGCGGAAAAGTTTAAAAGAGAGGGCGTAAGTGTAACGCTTACCGTCACGCCTTGCTGGTGCTATGGCTCGGAAACCATGGATATGGACAAAATGACCATCAAAGGGGTATGGGGCTTTAACGGAACAGAAAGACCGGGTGCCGTATACCTTGCGGCGGTGCTTGCAGCCCATGCCCAGAAAGGACTCCCGGCTTTTGGTATTTACGGTAAGGATGTTCTGGATGCAGATGATACGTCGATTCCCGAAGATGTAAAAACGAAGCTTCTTCGGTTTGGACGGGCAGCCGTGGCGGCTGCCACTATGCGCGGTCGTTCGTATCTGCAAATCGGCTCGGGCTGCATGGGTATTGCAGGCTCTTTTATCAATGCTGACTTTTTTGAGGAATATCTTGGCATGCGGGTAGAGTCTGTGGACGAGGTGGAAATTCTGCGCCGTATGGATGAAGAGATTTACGATAAAGAGGAATTTGAAAAAGCACTTGCGTGGGCAAAAGAGAACTGCAAAATCGGCTTTGACAAAAATGCACCGGAATTACAGCGTACGGAGGCAGAGAAGGAAAAGGAATTTGAATTCTGCGTGCGCATGATGTGTATTATTAAAGACTTGTTTGCGGGAAATTCCAATCTGCCCGAGGAGAGAAGAGAAGAAAGACTTGGACATAATGCCATCGCGGGCGGTTTTCAGGGTCAGCGGCAGTGGACAGACCATTGGCCGAACGGTGACTTTTCCGAAGCACTCTTAAGCTCTTCCTTTGACTGGGAGGGTGCACGTGAGCCCTATATTCTGGCAACAGAAAACGATACCTTAAACGGCGTCTCCATGCTCTTTGGAAAGCTTCTTACAGGTCGCGCACAGGTGTTCGCGGATGTACGCACCTACTGGAGCGAGGATGCAGTCAAACGCGTAACCGGTTATGAAATAGAAGGGAAAGCAAAAAAGGCTGGCGGCTTTATCCATCTTATCAATTCAGGTGCGGCATGTCTTGACGGCTCGGGCGCGGTAAAGGACGAAGAAGGAAAGTCAGTAATTAAACCCTTCTGGGAAATGACAGAAGAAGACATTAAGGCATGCACACAAGCTACCACGTGGAATCCGGCGGACCTTGGCTATTTCCGAGGTGGAGGATTTTCGTCGCGTTATGAAACAAGATGTGAGATGCCTGCAACGATGCTTCGCTTAAATATTGTAAAGGGACTTGGACCCTGCATACAGATTGCAGAAGGGTGGACGGTAAATCTTCCGGAAGAAGTCAGCGATACCCTTTGGAAACGCACAGACTACACCTGGCCCTGCACCTGGTTTGCACCGCGTCTTGCAGATTCTGCGGCTTTTGCCTCCTGCTATGACGTCATGAACAATTGGGGCGCCAACCATTGCGCGCTAAGCTATGGGCATATTGGCGCCGACCTTATCAGCCTTTGCGCCATGCTTCGTATCCCTGTTTCCATGCATAACGTACCAGAAAAAGATATTTTCAGACCTGCAGCATGGAATGCCTTTGGCATGGATAAGGAAGGACAGGACTTTCGTGCATGTGCTGCTTACGGACCGCTCTATAAATAATTCGAATTGCATTTTCTTGAGCCGTTTAAAAGTTCTCCTTTTAAGCGGCTCATTCTTATGATTCCGGCTTGACAATTTTTCCTTTCTATGATATAATCTAAAATTATTTAAAAGAAATGTTTTTACGATAGGGGATTAACATGATTTTATCGGACAACTGGAAAGAATATGCGCTTTTAGAAGCGGCAGACGGAGAGAAAGTTGAACGCTGGGGCAAGTATGTCCTGCGCCGTCCTGACCCGCAGGCAATATGGAAGCTCGATAGGCCTTTATCTAAGAAGGTGGACGCTTTTTATCACCGCAGCAGAGAAGGTGGCGGGCATTGGGAATTCTTTTCCAAGATGCCGGAGAAATGGACAGTGTCGGTAGATGGTCTTCAATTTTATGTTCGCCCTACCGGCTTTAAACATACCGGTCTATTTCCCGAACAAGCTGCTAACTGGCAATATATCAGAGAACGCTCTCCCGAAGGAAGCCGTGTCCTTAATTTGTTCGCCTATACCGGCGGTGCAACGCTTGCGGCACTCTCCGGCGGGGCTGATGTTGTACATGTAGATGCCTCTAAAGGCATGGTGGCATGGGCAAAAGAAAACGTTGAATTATCCGGCCTTTCCGACCGATTTGTCCGTTTTATTGTGGATGATTGTGAAAAGTTTGTTCAGCGTGAAATCCGTCGGGGCAATCGGTACGATGGTATTATCATGGATCCACCTTCCTATGGTAGAGGACCGGGAGGAGAAATGTGGAAGCTGGAGAATAAGATTTTTGATTTAGTTGCACTTTGTACGCAGATTCTTTCTGATTCCCCTCGTTATTTCATTATTAACTCCTACACCACGGGTCTTGCCCCGACGGTGCTTAAAAATATGCTTACGCTTACAGTTATGAAAAAGTATGGTGGAAAATGCATGGCGGATGAAATCGGGCTTCCCATCGGCAAAAGTGGTCTTGTATTGCCGTGCGGTGCAACAGCAAGATGGGAGTGCTGATATGATTTGTTTAGAAAATGCATCCTATATTTACCCAGAAAGCGGCCACCCGGCTCTTTTTGATGTAAATCTTACCTTCAAAAAAGGTGAATTTGTTGCCGTGCTTGGCCACAACGGGTCGGGAAAATCTACAATGGCAAAGCTTTTAAACGGTGTTCTTTTGCCAACATCGGGAAAGGTTTTAGTTGAGGGACTGGATACTACCGCTATAGAAAATATTTTAGATATTCGCCGCAGAGTTGGCATGGTATTCCAAAATCCTGACAATCAGATTGTAGCCACCGTTGTGGAAGAGGATGTGGCGTTTGGCCCTGAAAACCTCGGACTTAGTCCTGATGAAATCCGCACACGTGTAGACGCGGCACTTCAGGCTGTAAATATGTATGAATATCGAAATCATGCGCCACACCTTTTATCCGGTGGTCAAAAACAGCGCGTGGCAATTGCGGGTATTATTGCAATGCGACCGGATTATATTGTTTTGGATGAACCGACGGCAATGCTTGACCCCGCCGGACGTGCTGAGGTGATGGAAACGATTTTGCGTTTGAATCGTGAAGAAGGTATTACGATTATTTTGATTACGCATTTTATGCAAGAAGCTGCAATGGCAGATCGGGTTGTCGTTACAGATAAAGGACATGTCATTATGGATGGCACGCCCGAATCGGTTCTGACAAAACGGGACAAGCTTCGTCGGGCAAGACTGGACTCGCCGCAAGTTACGGAGCTTTTATATAGGCTGCATGCTGCGGGGATGCCGGTGGATACAGATAAAATTCATATGGAGGACTGCATGGATACCATTTGTGCAGTTTTAGGAAAGGGAACGTTAACGTGATTTTGGCAGAACATGTGTCTTACACATATACGCCCGGCAGTGTTTTTGAAAAAAACGCTGTGAATAAGGTTAGTTTTGCAATAGAAGATGGTACTTTTTGTGGACTTATCGGGCATACAGGCTCCGGAAAGACAACGCTGGTGCAAATGCTTGCGGGGTTGGTTCAGCCAACTGCAGGACGTATTTTAATTGACGGAATGGATATTGCAGATAAGAAAACCCGACAAACTGCTTTAAAAGGTAAAGTCGGGCTGGTATTTCAGTATCCTGAATACCAGTTGTTTGGGGAAACGGTTTTGGAAGATGTTATGTTCGGACCGCGAAATCTTGGCTGCAGTGATGAAGAGGCTGAGAAAAAAAGCACGCTTGCGCTTTTTGATGTTGGGATTGAAGAAGCTTTATTTATGAAATCTCCTTTTGAGCTTTCCGGTGGGCAGAAACGTCGTGTAGCAATTGCAGGCGTGTTGGCACTATCCCCGAAAATCCTTATTTTGGACGAGCCTACAGCCGGACTTGACCCTGCAGGAAGAGATGAAATTTTGCATTGTATTCAAACGCTTCAAAGGCGTGAAAATATAACAGTAATTTTAGTTTCACACAGCATGGAAGATATGGCAAAATACGCAAAACGAATACTGGTGATGCACGCTGGCAGCCTTGCGCTTGATGGAAAACCCGAGGAAATATTTTCCCAAGGCGAAAAATTGCGGGAAATGGGACTTGATATTCCGGAAATAACGCGCTTGGTGCTTGGACTTCGCGCGCGCGGGATTCAAATCCCTGAAAATATATACACAACGGAAGCGGCAGAAAAAGCGCTTTTGAAGCTTTGGGAGGGATAACTTATGCTCAGAGATATTACATTGGGGCAATTTTTCCCGGGAAATTCCCCGCTTCATCGTATGGACCCCCGTGTAAAAATTTTATGGACGCTTTTTTATATTGTTCTTCTATTTTGCGTGAATAATTATTACGGGTTTTTGATTTTTTCACTTTTTACCTTTACGATTATTCGTTTATCGGAAATCCGTCCCCGTTTTATTTTTGCAGGGCTTCGTCCGCTTTTGTATTTGTTGATTTTTACGGCATTTTTAAACATTTTTGTAAGCGGCGGAGATACAGTACTCTTTAAATTTTGGATTTTTTCTGCCACGGCAGAAGGGCTTTATACCGCGGGCATCATGGCACTGCGCCTTGTGTTCTTGGTGCTTGGTTCCTCGATGCTTACATTTACAACATCGCCCATCGTTCTTACGGATGGTATTGAGCATCTTCTTTCGCCTTTTTCCAAAATTGGAATTCCTGCACATGAAATTGCAATGATGATGACGATTGCCATTCGTTTTATACCGACAATTTTAGAGGAAACCGACAAAATTATCAAGGCGCAGACGGCGCGTGGCGCTGATTTTGAAAGCGGGAATATTGTTCGCCGCGCAAAGGCGATGATTCCATTGTTAATTCCGCTTTTTATAAGTGCGTTTCGCCGTGCGGATGAACTGGCAATGGCTATGGAATGCCGTGCGTATCATGGAGGGAAGGGCAGAACAAGAATGCATACACTTCGTATTTCGGCAGTTGATATTAAAACATTTCCCGTTGCAGCTTTGCTTTGTATTTTGGTTATACTTTCGAGGGTATATCTATGAGAAATATTGTACTCAGACTCATGTATGACGGTGGCGCATATCATGGTTTTCAGCGCCAGAAAAACGGAGTAACCATTCAGGAAAAACTTGAAGATGCTGTTTTTGCCATAACAGGTGAACGTACACCCATAATAGGCTGTAGCCGCACAGATGCGGGCGTTCACGCAAAAAGTTATGTAGCTATGTTTGAAAGTGCATCTATGATTCCAATGGAACAACTTCCAAAGGCTTTAAACAGCGCTTTGCCGGAGGATATTCGCATTATAGAGTCGCGCGAGGCGCCTGCCGGTTTTCATCCTATTTTTTCGGCAAAAGAAAAAACATATGAATATACAATTGTGAATCGACGTTATAGCGATGTGTTCAAACGTGCTTATGCTTGGTTTTATCCAATTCCGCTGGATGTCAGCCGAATGCAAGCGGCGGCAAAGCATTTTATCGGTGAGTTTGATTTCGCAACCTTTATGGCGGCGGGCGGTAGTGCTAAAACAAGTGTTAGGCGCATTACCGGGCTGGATGTGCATGAACAGGATGGCATTATTAAAATCAAAATAACAGCAAACGGATTTTTATATAACATGGTGCGGATTATAACGGGCACGTTGGTGTATGTGGGAAATGGCAAACTGGATAGTTCTTCTATTCCTAAGCTTATCGAGGCGAAAGACAGGCGCCGTGCGGGTATGACCGCGCCCCCCGAAGGTTTGATGTTGCTTTCAACGGTGTATCCGAATTTTACTTTTTCAGGAGAAATGTGATGAATGATTTGAAGCTTAAAAAGCCCTTTTACATTTTAGGGGCGATGCTGGTGATTCTGGCTCTTTTGTTCTGGTATTTTCTGGGTGGTCGTCCGGCTGTAATGGGTCTTTTTCAAAATGGAACATACGGAACGCAAATTGAACTGGATACATCCTTTTCTTATGCAACACAAAAATATAACGGCGGTGTTGCTGTTTTTGGAAAAGACGGGATTGTGGGCATATCCAACGCAGGGAGAAAATCCTGGAAAATTGATTTTTCGGTTACAGATCCTATCTTGTCCTGCAGCGGCAGATATGTTCTGGCTGCAGAACGGGGAGGATACAAGCTTATTTTGTCCTCTGGCGGCAACATAAAACAGGAAATGACCATGGATGAAAAAATTATTTCCGCCTCTGTAAACCGAAAAGGTACATTTGCCGTGGTAACGGAGGAGCGAGGCTATAAAGGTCGCGTTAAGGTTTTTTCTGCTAATGGAAAAGAACTTTATGCATGGCACTCTGCCGAGCAAAATATTCTTTCGGCGGTCGTTTCCGAGGATAGCCGAAACCTTGCGGTATCCGTTGTAAATATGTCCGATTTAAGCCGTGTATGCTCTGTTTATCGCTTTGATATGAAAGAAACATCCCCTCGTATTCTGGACGTGGGAAATGAAAATTTGTCCGCAAATTTAATATTTAGCGGCAATGAACTTATTGCTATTGGAGATGAAGCACTGTATTGTTTCAAAAGTAATGGAGAGCAAAAGTTTAAAATTGATTATGCGGGACGAGAACTACAAAAATACAGTTTTTATCCCGGTGGAATTTTGACGCTCGGGTTTTGGGGCGGACAAGAGGATAGCAGTTCCGCAGTAGAATTCTATGATTTAAACGGTAATTTAAAAGGCACATGCCCTGTAAGTGGTGCAATTTCAGCCATGGATACCTTTGGAAGATATGCGGCCATTACCACGCGTGATGGGCTTTTGGTGATCGGACAAAATGGCAAGGTGAAAGCCGAGGAGACGGCAGCCTTTGGAACGCAGAAGGTTTTTCTTTGCGGAAGTCGCAGTCGTGTGTTTTTGCTTTCCGGAACAAATGCAGGCATGTACGTCCTATAAAGGGGGAGTTTTATGCTTCTGGATATTTTGGTCATAGTCATTTTACTTATAGCGGTTATAACCGGTAGAAAAAGTGGACTTTTTAGAACAGTAGCACGCTTTTTATCGCTTATAACGGCGGGAATATTTACTTCGCTTTGGGGTGAAAAACTGTGCTCTTTTATTGCATCTTCAAAACTTTATGAGGAGATGCTTTTAAAACTTACAGAATCGGTGGAGAAGGCTGTAACAAACGGTAAAACAGAGATTTTGTCCCCATTTCTTCGCGAGGCGGGTGTTCTGTCCGCGACAGAAACGGCGGCACAAAGTATGCTTGATACTTTTTTATCCGTTTGCATTTTTGTTTTGTTTGTACTTTTGGTTCGAATACTCATTGAAGTGCTGGATAAGGTTATATTCCATCTGCCTCTTTTGCGACCGTTAAATCGTTTTTTGGGCATGTTGTTTTCCTTTGTTTTTACACTTACAATTTTGTATTTGATTTTAGGCGTAGTGGGTGGATTAGCTGTATTTTCAGACGCTGGATTTTGGGCGGAACAAATGCAAAGCTCCGTTTTAGTTCGCGCCATGTATGATAATAATATTGTTCTTAAGCTTATAAGCGGGAAAGGATGAATAAGAATGAAGGTTGCTATTGATGGCCCTGCAGGCGCAGGGAAAAGTACAATTGCGCGCGCGGCAGCAAAAGAATTGGGGTTTGTGTATATTGATACAGGTGCGATGTATCGCGCAGTTGCTTTATATGCAGCAAGAAAAGGCGTGGATACCAAAAATGATACCGGGTCTGTCATTCGCCTTTTACCGGAAATCAAAATAAGCATTCGGTATATTGAAAATACACAGCGTATTTTGCTTGGGGATGAAGATGTTTCAGAAGACATTCGTCTGCCTGAAATCTCTGTTGCGGCTTCCAATGTTGCCGTTATTCCCGAAGTACGATTAAAGCTTGTAGAGCTACAACGAGATTTGGCGGAAAAACAGAACGTTATTATGGATGGAAGAGATATCGGCACATATGTTTTGCCGGATGCAGAGGTGAAAATTTTCCTGACTGCAGATGTACGTGCGCGTGCAGAAAGACGGTATAAGGAACTTTGCGAAAAAGGCGTTTCTTGTAACTTCGCCGAAGTGCTTGCTGATATGGAATACAGGGATGCAAACGATGCGGGGCGTTCGTTTGCGCCGCTTCGCAAGGCAGAAGACGCTGTGCTTGTGGATACCACCGATAATACGCCGGAAGAATCCATTTCACGTGTTATTGAAATTATACGAGGTGTCGGCTATGTTCTATAATATTGTCCGAAGGCTTGCATGGCTTGTAACAAAAGTATTGTTTTTTGTACGCATAGAAAATATTCAAAACGTTCCGCCTTGTGGCGGAGCAGTTATATGTGCAAATCATCGTTCGTTTTGGGATGCAGTTTTCATAGCAGCAAGCGTTCGCCGTCCACTAGCTTATATTGGAAAAGAAGAATTATTTAAAAACAAAGTGTTTGGATTCATTCTTCGTAAGCTTAACTGTTATCCTGTTCGGCGCGGCGGCGGTGATTTAGCAATTGTAAAGACGGCAATTTCTCTTTTGAAAAGCGGAGAAGCACTTGTTATTTTCCCGGAAGGAGAGAGAATTCGAAAAGGCAAAAAACCGGTTTTAAAGCCGGGGGCACTCCGTTTGGCTATAATGTGCAGTGTGCCGCTTATCCCGGTTGGAATTGGCGGTGATTTTCGACCGTTTCACAAAATGCATGTAAAAGCGGGAACGCCGGTTGATACAAATGTATATAAAGGGAAACGCTTTACCGATGAAGAATATGACGGACTTATAGGGGAAATCATGGATACTGTATATGCACTTGCAAAAACGGGTGAAGCAAATGATTAATGTTGCAAAAACAGCAGGGTTCTGCTTTGGTGTCGGGCGAGCTGTAAAAATTGCAGAAGAGGCAGCAAAGAAAAATAAAAATGTATATACACTTGGACCGCTTATTCATAATAAAGGGGAAGTAGAAAGACTTTTTTCTCTCGGTATTTCCGTAATAAATTCTCCAAATGAGGCGCAAAAAGGCGATACAGTCATCATTCGAAGCCACGGGGTATCTCTTGATGTTGAGGAGAATTTGCGCCTTACGGGAGTGGAGGTTATTGATGCAACGTGTCCCTTCGTAAAACGGATTCACAAAATTGTGGAGGAACAGAAAAAAGAAGGATATCAAATCGTTATCATTGGGGATGCAAAACATCCTGAGGTTTTAGGTATAAACGGAAGGTGTGGCGAGTCAGCAATTGTTATTTCTGAAGAAGATGAAATTTCCAGAAAAATCAAGGCTTCAGACCGCATTTGTGTTGTTTCGCAAACCACGTTCGAGAGAGAAAAATGGAAAAAACTTTTAAATCTTATAAAAAACACTTGCAAAGATACCTGTTTTTTTGATACAATATGTAGTGCTACCAATGAGCGTCAAAGCGAAGCCGGAAAAATAGCAGCTGTATCGGACTGTATGGTCGTTATAGGCGACAAAAAAAGTTCGAATACGGCTAAGCTTCGGGAAATATGCGCGTTATATTGTCCGTGCGTCTTTCACGTAGAAGATGCAGAGGATTTTAGGTGTATAAACCCCGTTTTATTCGGCAACATTGGAGTGACAGCCGGTGCTTCCGCGCCGGACTGGATAATTAAGGAGGTTTTGTACACAATGGAAGAGAACATTCAAAAGGACGTCAGCTTTGAGGAGGAACTTAAAAAATCGCTGGTAACGTTGTCAACAGGAGATATCGTTAAGGGAACCGTAATTGGTATTACCCCGACGGAAGTTTATGTTGACCTCGGCTACAAATCCGACGGCGTTATCAATGCCAGCGAACTTGCCGCAACACCTGACGCGAAGCCTGAAGATGTTGTCAAGGTAGGAGACGAGGTAGAAGTTTATGTTTATCGCGTAAGCGATGTAGAAGGAACCGTCGGTCTTTCTATTAAGAAACTGGCTTCTATAAAAGGTTGGAAAGTAGTTAACGAAGCATTTGAAAACGGCGTCGACCTGCAGGCAAAAATCACTGAGGTAGTAAACGGCGGTGTTATTGCAGTATCAAATGGTGCTCGTATTTTCGTACCGGCATCCCAGGCAAACGACAGATACTTAAGTGATCTTAGCGTTTTGATTGGACGTGAAGTTCCTGTCAGAATCATTGATATAAACAAGGCACGTCGCAAGATTGTCGGCTCGGTTAAGGCTATCCTTGTTGAACAGAAAGAAAAAGCCATGCAGGAATTCTGGGCAAAAATTGATGCAGGGCAGAAAGATTTCAAGGGTGTTGTTAAGACGCTTACAAGCTTTGGTGCATTTGTAGATATCGGTGGCATCGATGGTCTTGTTCACATTTCTGAGCTTTCCTGGAATCATATTAAAAATCCGGCAGAGGTTGTAGCAGTTGGTGATGAAATTGATGTTACAATTCTTGATGCAAACCGCGAAACAGGGAAGATTTCTCTCGGCTACAAGAAGGCTGAGGATAATCCTTGGGAAATTGCAAAAGAAAAACTGCATGTTGATGATGTAGTTAAGGTTAAAATTGTACGTCTTGTACCCTTTGGTGCATTTGCAGAAATCATTCCCGGCATTGATGGATTGATTCATATTTCGCAGATTGCCAATAAACGTATTGGTAAACCTGCAGATGTACTTTCTGTAGGTGATGTAGTGGATGCTATGATTACCGATATTAATTGGGAAACCAAGAAAGTTGCCCTCAGCATTCGTGCACTTCTGCCTGATGAAGAAGCTGCACCGGCAGAAGCTGTGGAAACAGAAGAAGCAGCTGAAGTGCCGGCAACCGAAGAAGCTCCCGCTGTAGAAGTTGAAGCTGAAGAAGCTCCGTCTACTGAAACGGAAGCGTAAGTAAAAACGCAAATTTGGGGCTGTAAAAATGCTTTGTTTTTACAGCCCTCTTTGTTTATTAAAGAGGAAATAAATATGAACGAATTTTTGACTGCATTTTTGCAGTACACGCCATCTCTAAGAGAGCATCCTGCGTATAACCCGCCTTCTGATGTAGGAGAAGTTCGAGCGGTTACGTTTTCACTTCCACCGTTATTTCAAAAAGATTACGAAACATTTGCTTATATCGGTTTCCCCAAAATAAAAAAGAAAAAAATGCCTGCAGTAGTTCTCGTGCATGGAGGGCTGGGGCATGCCTATTTTGATTGGGTACGCCTTTGGAATGCCCGCGGTTATGTGGCAATTGCGATGGATATGGAAGGCTATTATCCGGAGAAAACAGACATGACCAAAATCGCATATGACGGAAAGGTTCCTTTTACGCATGGCGCCTATGGCTGTTTTAAGAGAGATGGTCTTGCAGATTCTCCTAAAAATGATGCAATGCAGTCCATGGATAAGCCTTTAGAGGAGCAGTGGATGTTTCACTCCATTGCAAAAGGGATTCTTGCCCATAATATTCTGCGCAGTTTTGAAGAGGTAGAACAGGTTGGCATTTGCGGTATTTCGTGGGGGAGCGTTATAACATCATTAATTATTGGTTATGATCTTCGTTTTGACTTCGCCGTTTCTATTTACGGCGGCGGATATATGCTGAAAAATCAGGGATTTTGCGGAGATAATTTCCGTGATGCGAAAGTTTCGGGCGATAGATATTTAGCCGAAAAAAGGTTTAATAAAGTAAAAATTCCCACACTTTTTGTTTGCGGGGACGATGATACTGCGTTTTCGATTGATGCAAATAGTCTTTCTTACAATGCAGTAAAACCAGGGAATGAAAACACTCGTTTTAGCATTGTTAAAGGGTTTAAACATGGGCAAAATGAAGCATCACATCAAATAGAATCCTTCTTTTTTGCAGATATGGTGTGTAAGGATACGCCAACGCTTATTGGATTTAAAACAGAACCTAAAGGTAGAAAGGTATATGCCGAGGTAACAGGGGATGTAAAGACTGCCTATGCGTATTTCTTGGAAGAGCCGCTTCAATATGGACCACGTACAGGTGTTAATAACAATTGGCCTATTGAAATGTGTAAAGAAATACCTTGTGAACTTCATGAGGGCGTTGTCACTTGCACGTTGCCGGATACCGCAAATTGTTATTATATTACGCTTGCGGGGGAAAGAGAGGGCAAATCTTACTTTATCTCTTCACCGCTTATATCCTGCACGGAATAAAAATTTTGGTGAGAAATGTCATAAAATATTGAAAAAGGATTGCATTTTTTCTGGATTTTTGGTATAATAAGCTGTCAATACTCCATAATTCTTTTTGAAAGACGGTGTAATGGTTTGGAAAAACTGTTAATTGAAGGCGGAAAACGTCTGGAAGGTAAAATTCGTGTCAGTGGTGCTAAAAACGCCGCTATTGCGATTATTCCGGCGGTTCTCTTAGTTGAGGGCGTGTGCCGGATTGAGAATATCCCGCAAATTAAAGACGTAGAAGCGATTGTTAATATATTAAAATTTTTAGGCGCAAAGGTGTCGTATGCTGCAGCGGATGTTCTGGAAATAGATGCCTCCAGTGTTTCAACCTATAAGGCGGATTGCGAACTGGCTCGTTCCATGCGTGCTTCTTACTATCTTTTAGGAGCGCTTTTGGGGCGCTTTGGAAATGCACAGGTCAGTATGCCCGGCGGATGTGATTTTGGTTCCCGCCCGATTGATTTACATATCAAAGGCTTTGAGGCGTTAGGGGCTACAGTTAAAGTGGAACATGATGTTGTATATGCCCATTCAAAGCATCTCTTTGCTGATTCTGTCTACCTTGATTTTCCCAGCGTTGGGGCGACTATTAATATTATGCTTGCAGCCACACGTGTGCCCGGAACAACTGTGATTGAAAATGCCGCAAAAGAGCCGCACGTCGTAGACCTTGCAAATTTCCTAAATCAAATGGGAGCCCAAATTAAAGGCGCAGGAACAGATGTTATTCGTGTTATGGGCGTCGATAAGCTTCGTGGTGGCACATATAGTATTATTCCCGACCAGATTGAAGCGGGCACGTATATGATTGCGGCGGCTGCAGCAGGTGGGGATGTAACGGTTGAAAACTTAATTCCCAAGCATATGGAATCTTTATCGGCAAAGCTTGAGGAAGCAGGCGTTTTGATTGAAGAAATGGATGATTGCATTCGCGTACGGTCTGACGGAAAATTCAAAAAAATCAATGTAAAAACTATGCCTTATCCCGGATTTCCAACAGACTTACAACCGCAAATTGTTTCATTCCTTACAAAAGCGGCGGGGACAAGTATTGTTATTGAGAACGTATGGGAATCTCGTTTTCAGTATACAGATGAGCTTCGCAGACTTGGCGCGGATATCGTAATTGCCGATGAGCGTGCGATTATCCATGGTGTAGATAAATTAGTCGGTAATTCCGTAAAGGCTACGGATTTACGCGCTGGTGCCGGTATGATTATTGCAGGACTTATGGCAGAAGGGTTTACCCGTGTTGAAAACGTCTGCCATATTGACAGAGGATATGAAAATCTGGTAGAGAAACTTAAGAATGTCGGTGCGTGCATTCAGCGCATTGACGAATAGGAGAAATACAATGCAAGCTTTGCAGCCGCTTTTTAGCGGAAGCAGTGGAAATTCCATCCTTGTGGAAAGTCGTGAACATGCGATTTTGGTTGATGCCGGCGTAAGCGGAAAACGAATCGTTACCGCCCTTACAGAAAGGCGTAAATCCATAAGCTCCATAGATGCAATTTTCATAACGCACGAACATATAGATCACATTAAATCTGCGGGAATACTTTCCCGCAGATATCATATACCCATATTTGCCAATGCTGCCACATGGGAGGCAATGCTTCCAATTATAGGCGATATTCCGCTCTCGCTTTGTAATACATTCGAAACGGGGGAAGCGCAAAGAATAGGGGATATAGAAATAAAAGCATTCTCTATTCCGCATGATGCAGCGGCTCCCGTTGGGTATAATTTTCTGGTAGATAGGCATAAAATAACCATAGCAACGGATATTGGCAGACTGAGCGAAAAAATCTTTTTATCGCTTAGCGGCAGTGATGAAATTTTATTAGAATCCAATTATGATATAGTAATGCTGCAAAAAGGGAAATATCCCTATGCTTTAAAGCAGCGCATACTGGGCGAGTATGGGCACTTATCTAACAAAGAAGCATCTTTGGCTTGCGCACGTCTTGCAAGTCTCGGAACAAAGCATATCATCTTGGGGCATTTAAGCAATGAAAACAATACCCCTGCACTTGCGTATGATATTGCGAAGCATTATATCGAAAATTGCGGAGTACAGGTGGGAAGAGATATCAAGCTTTCTGTAGCACCACGCGCCTAAAAGTATATGAGGAGGAATTATGAAAAAACTCTGTATTATTCTTTCGGTTTTGATTATTCTAGGATGTATCGGCTATATTGCATACGATAAAATTACAGATTTTGTAGTGAAGAAAACACTTAATATGTTCGCAGAAGATGAAGCTTTGCAAGAGGAGATTTCATCTGCCATTCAAAATCTTCATGTGCCTGAATCTTTTGTAAATCCACAAGAAACTGACGGTGTA
>JAZROH010000099.1:0-12714 GCA_045648645.1 Clostridia bacterium
CGCTGATTTTAATGTGTGCATCCTCTGCATTTGTGTTTAAAATCATGATGCTTTCATGCCCGATATACGAAGCTTTCGGGTTAGGCTCCGGTGACGGACGGTAACCGTCTACAATAAACCATTCTTTTTTTCCGCCCAAAAATAACACTTCCTTTGTATGCTGTTTTTCGCTTGCGCCCCGAGGAAAAACTTCCTAAAAGGTCCCCAGGAAAGGTCTGCATAGAAGCGATGTCCTTCGGGTCCTACAATGAGCTTGCAATTATCCGGTGCACCTTCCTTTTTGTAAATTTCCTGTATAACAGAAAACACCTTTTTTGTTCCTTCAATTAAAAATCCGTGATCTTTTTCGCCTGCCACCACAATAAGCGGACGAGGTGCAATCATACAGGCTATTTCTCCCATATCGAAATACTTTATCATACGGGGAATATAGTTGCAGTCGCAGTGGCGCATAATGCCGATAGACTGATCAAAGGAGCATACGGCGCAAGAGGGCATTGCCACTTTTATGCGCGGCTCAATTGCCGCCGTGTAATAGGTCGCAGTGCCGCCGCCTGAATTGCCCATGAGGGCTATATGGTCCTTGTCAATTTCGGGCATCGTTTCCAACATGTCGATAGCGCGGGAAACATCCCATGCCCGTTCCCTGACCATAGTTCGCCCTAAAAGCAAGGCTACCACGGAAGGATGCAGACACGTGGTATTGCCTTTCAGTATTTTTTCGTCACATTTTCTTTCTCCGAAGCCCCGTTGCTCCAAAACAAGCGCGGCATACCCTTCGCGGACAATCTGGAGCGCAAAATCCCGGTCGCCGCCGGAAATCAAATCCTCGTCCCCTTCAAACTTCGGTCTGCCGAGAGAAATATGCATGCCGGAGGAATGCCCCTGCAGGCAAATAACGACAGGATGCGGTGCTTTACACGCCTTCGGCAAAAGCAAATGACAGGGAACGCTTGCTTCCGACTCCGTATTAAATACAATACGACGCTCTACATATGTATCCGTTTCCTTTTCCCATTCCACAGTAACATTTAAATCCACACGCTCCGGGTCATCCCCCAAAAGCGCAAGAAATCTTTCCCGCACCTGCGCCTTCCATGTGCCGTAATCGGCAGAAGGGTCGAAAGAAAGAAGCGGTTTTCTACTCTTCAATATGCGTTCATGACACGCATCCGGTGAAAAGATTGCCATTGTTTTGTCCTCCGATTTCTTTATGATTTGTATGATTATAATTCACGTACTTCCCAAGGCAGGCGGTAAAGCTCCCGCCATACATCCATATGGGCTTCGCAATATATAAAATGGGAAAACCGTTCGTTGGGCGTGATGGCTTCCGCGTAAATATCCATATTGCCGCCATCTGCCTCCAAAATAACTTTCGGATATACCGAGAGCGTTTTGCAGAAGTTTTTCCAGCCGTCTTGATACGTACCGTCTGCAAGGCTTTGGGAATTGGCAGCAAAGCGTTCCAGTATTTCTTTCTTGATTTCACCCTCAGCAAACCGGATTCCGTCCTTATTGGTGACAGACTCTACAGGAAGAAATTCGATTTCCAGTTTATCTGTAATATCCAGCTGTACTAAGAGTCCCGTATTCCACTCCTTATGGCTAAAGCCGAAGGGATGTCCGCAAAAATGGAAGTTTCCCTGTCCGTACAGAATGTGACTGTCGTTCCATTCTTCATAGCCGCCGATGCAGTGACTGTGCTGACAAAGTACCACATCCGCCCCATGATTTACCATGGCGCGACACGCCTTAACAAGGCGCGGCGATGGATATGGTGTATGTTCTTTTCCGCCGTGGTAAAGAACAATCACAAAATCGTTTTCTGCCTTTGCGGCGCGGATATCTTCAATCGTATCAAACGGGTCAAAGGGACGGGCACCCATCCTATTCTCCAGTGCGTAGCAGTATTCATGCTCGCAGACATTGATAATGGAAACGGTTTTATCCCCTGCTTCCATAATGAGATTTTTACGAGAATCAGCATAATCCATGCCAAAGCCCGTGTGGCGAATACCCGCGTTCTCCAATGCTTTTATGGTATCCAAAGCACCCTGCACGCCAAAGTCAAAAATATGGTTATTGCTAAGGGCTGCATCGGTAACACCAATCTTTTTCAGCACATCCGCACATTTCGGGGTCACCTTCAGATTAGGTCCGCATTTTTTGATTTTTCCCTCGGTTTCTGTCATGGCGCACTCAAAATTTATAAGCACCCGGTTTGCCTCTTGAAAGGCTTTTGGCACATCGCCGAACAGCGTTTCGATCTCCTCTTTTTCCAACAAATCATTCACGTATGACGGACTAACATCTCCGCCAATTAAAATCCGCATATAAAAAGCCTCCTTCCGCATTTTAAATGTCTCGCACTGCTGCACCACCGGCAAGTCCTGTATAATTCTCCAAAAATTTCTTCACATCAGCAGATGAAATCCCCGCCTAATTTTCTATTTTGAAAAATTTGCGTAAAAGCCGGTAAGAAAAATGGTGCTTTCCCTTACCGGCTTTCATTTTCCGTGCGATAAAATACGGTCAATCTACTATTCAGCAGTTTCGTAGAAATAATCCAGTGTATTCTGCAGTTCTGCGTGGGCGGCAGCTACTTCCGCTTCCACATTGCCCCCCGTACGGATTTGCAAAGTCATATTATTGACTACGCTGTTAACATCCGTAGAGCAGGGATTTTCCAAGATGGTAGTACCAAACTCGTCTATGCCGCGATAAAATGCATCCTTACTCTTTGGCTTTAAGCCATTGGAGCTTACAGAATCCAGCGCCGACTTCATAATCGGGAAACCAGAAGGTGTGGTCTCGGCAATCTTCATCTGGGATTCTTCCCCAAGATAATAGGTCAGCCAATCCCATGCCGCAGCCTTTACCTCTTCAGACGCATCCTTACAAATAACCCAAACATTCGGTACGTAGATAAGGTTGCGCTCTCCATTCCAGCCAATGGGCATCATCTGTGCATCATAGTTTAAGTCCGGATTAAATTTATTGATGGATTTAACCGCAGACGACTGTGCTAAAAACATGGCAAGCTTGCCGTCTGCAAAGTATGCCGCATCACCGCCGTATGCCGCGATGTCTGCCGGTTCCGGCACCCATCCTTCGTTTACAGGCTTCTGGAATGCGTGCATAGCCTCCAATACCTTCGGGTCGTCCAGATTGGAATTACGGAAATCGTCTTTAAGCGGGCTTGTGCCGTGGGCGAGCATAAAGGGATACCAGCCCAGCGTGATGTTATTGATGTAATAAAGACCATATACATCAGTTGTTCCATCACCGTCCCGGTCAAAGGTCAGCTTTTCCGCCATATCCATCATATCCTGCCATGTCCAGTCCTCTGTGGGATAGGCAACGCCCTTTTCGTCAAATATATCCTTATTATAAAGAATCGCGATGGAATTCATGGCATGGGGAACACCCCAGAGATTTCCTTTTGTGTCCGTTACGGCACGCAGGGCTTTATTATACTTTGTCTCGTCCAGACTTTCCTTTACATACCCATCCAGGTTTTCAAGTGCACCCTGCACCCCAAAAGACATCGCCTGTGCAGAATCCGTGTAAAACACAGGCGTAATTTCATTTTTTGAAACAAGCTGCAGCTTTACCTTCTGGGTAAAATCGCTCCAGGCGGATACATCCGTTTTAATACTATACTTGTCGCTGCGCGCTGCAATAAAATCATCTACAATGCGCATATCCGTTACGCCGTCTCCCCCCGGAATCCCGATAAGAAGCTCTGTCTTTCCATCCACCACTTTCTTGTCACCACAGCCGGAAAGAAATCCTGCAGTGAGTACGCCTGCTAGCAGCAAGCATCCTACCTTTTTCATACCTAACATCTCCTTTTTTATTATTTACAGTCGGAAGTGCTTTTTGTAAACGCATCCTCTGTATGGAACAAATTTTATCTGTATACTACAATCATGCGGGGGTAATATGTGTTGCGCATGATAAATACTGTATCGTCCTCATAAATTTCATCTGCACTGATAATTTCTGCCCGTTCTTTTTCCGTATCATACAGAATTACGGTTGCCCCGCTTACAGAGTGCGTGCGTTCTGCCATTGTGCTGCTGAGCGCACCGCCGCTCGTTCTGAAATATACATTGACGACAACGGCATGCTCGGACGCAGCCTCCACCTTGCCGTACAGGCAAATTTGATTGAAATAATCGAAGTTTTCATAGGCAACTTCCAGCTCTCCGTTTTGCTTATATGCATGCTCCCACATAGCAGGGGTATTGCCTCTTAGGCGTATTGCCAGCGCCGAAATAAAGCCTTGCCCTGTGGCGGCATACTGCACAATATCGCCCGGACGGAGCTTGCTTATATCCATTTCCCGTTCCATAACCCCGTTTACTTTTTCCGGTTCCTTTTCCAAATCCGTAATCACATTGGTTGTAAGTGCTTTTACTTCGCCGTCAGAATATAGTGTTTCCTCAATACCCTTATAATTGACCAGCTTTAAAATCGTAACTTCTTCTCCGGAGGGCGCAAGACCTTTGTGAACACTTGTTACAAGACCCACCATATTGTCTGTTGTTACTGTGCTTTCCACTACACTTTTCAGCACCGTTGCCGACACAGTGTTGTCCCGATTTAAATCATAGAAAAGCAGATTTGTATATCTTCCGCTGGCGGAAAAGCCGTTCATAATCTTGTACTCCTGCTCCGCCTCGGCAGAATATTGGGGCGGTACATTAAACAATATTGTGCTGTCTATAATTTTGTATTTACCTTCAAAAGTAGAGGTGGCGCCGCCGACAAACATGGTGGAGCTGGCTGCCGTATAGTCAAGGCTGAAAACCCCGGCACGGGTATCCCGATCCATACCGCTGCCGTCCATGGCAACCGTGATGGAGCTGACGGCACCTTCCCCGTTTAATTCATACACAATCAGCTGTTCTGCAACCTTGCCGTCCGCACCATGAAGCGCAGGCACATCCGAAATGACCTTTGCGCCGTCCACGGTTCTTTCCACACCATCTGCGAATACCTTTACCTTGTCCGCGGCTTCAAAAAGACGCATTTCGCCGTCTTCTGTGAAAATTTTCATGCGTAGCTTGGGATTTAAGCCCTTTGTAACCTCCGTTGCGGCCAGATACCCGTACTTTTCACCGGTATCCACCTCGTCATTCACTGCCGCAATTCGACCTTCTGTATCCAGATAAAATATACCGTTTACACCAAGTGTCGGCTTTATCAGCTTATTGCTTGTCTGAAGGTTTTCGCTTACGGTATAAACCGTATCCCCAATCGTCACTTCATCATTGGAAATTTCCGTTACCGTGCCAGTCACCGACTGCGTACTGCAAATCACCCGCAGAATTTCTCCGTCCTCGCTTTTCGCAACCGACAAAATCATCCATTCATGACAATCAGCCGCTTTTGCCGCCCCGCCGTTTGCAAGACGAAATTCCTTCAGTGCTTGTGTCTCGCGCAAATCAAGGGATTGCATACCTCCCCATACTGCTTCCTTAAATTGAATGGTATCGCTGTATGTATTGACCGACTGTACAACCGCCGTCTCATATGCGTCCACAAAAATCACGCCGTATGTACTTTCATCCTCCGACACAAGCGTCAGATTTCCACGCCGCAGGGTATCCGCGGTCCAATCCGCTTTTACCTTACCGTTAAATACCAGCGTTGCTCCTATAATGCTTTCCTTCTTTTCAAATTCCCCTTCCATATAGTAGAGGGTGTTTTTGTCGCTTCTTGCTCCAACGTCTTTTCTTGCAACATGCAAAATCTCCGCCCGAGTCTCCAGTGCCAGAATTTCCGTTTCATCCTCGTGCAGGTACGCTGTCACTTCACAGCCGATATACGAAGCTGCATCGGTTTTTCCGACCTCGAGGCTTTCGCCACCAAGCTCCACAAAGCCTTCTTTCATAAGCCTTCCCGAGAGCGTTGCCACGGGAGTCGCGGTTATCTGCCCTTTTCTCGTTTCCACATGCAGATAAGCCTTCAAGGGTGTGATACCCGAAGCCGTACCGTAGCTCATATCATCCCCATAAGTTTTGATTGCGAAAACATCTGTGTTTACTGCATTTCGGACAAGAATCGCCATCTCTCCTCTTGAAAGAGGCAAATTATTTTCCGCCGCTACGCCCCTAAAAAGTCCCAGCTCAGACGCCGTTGCCAGATAACCCGCAGGGTATCCGCCAAGCGCCTCTGCTTTTACCTCATATCCGAGTGTGCAAACCAGCATCTTTGTTGTCTGCATCAGGGTAACCGATGCCTCCGGCTGAAAGCTACCGTCGCCGATACCGTTTATAATCCCCAAATCATAGGCAGTTGTCACCGCATCATACGCCCAGTGCTCCCCAGGCACATCCGAAAAAATTTCACGTCCGATTCCCGCTTCCTTGATCCCCAGCATGCGGCTTGTCAAGGCTGCCATTTCCGCCCGTGTCACAACGCCCTCCGGATCAAAGGTGTGCGAGGTTTTTCCTGCTACAATTCCCAGCGCATGCAGTACCTCTACTGCGCTCTGATACTTCTGTCCGTCGATATCTACAAACGCCGCGTCTGCCGGCATAATCGCTATGGATAAAAGCATAGTAAGCAAAAGAAATACTGTTATTATCCTGCGTTTCATTCTTTATCCTCCTCAATAACAAATTCAACCGTATCTGTATATGGCTGCATACTGTTGTCCCAATAAAAAAGTTTCAGGCAATCTGCCGACGGGACTTGTAAGCGGACGGGAATTTCCGTTACAAGTGCCGCATTCGAAAGCTTTTGTATGTTCGCAAATTTCTCCATAAAGATAAGCTGTTGTCCCTTATAGGCTGCCAGAAAAACCCATACGGTGTCCGCGTTCTGTGCAGGCCGTTCCAATAAAAGGGTGTAGTTGCCTTCCTGCACTTGCGTGACGTTGTCGGCTCCGTCATACAGTCCTATTGCCGCTTCTGTAGGCACGGGGGCAATGCACACATTATCAAGCCAAACCTTGCCTTCCCCCGCATGTTCAAAATACAACTTCACCGCTTTGCACTCTGTCGGCACCGTAAACGATGTACTGCGGCAGAACCAATCCTGTCCCGTACCGGAAAGCGTCACCGGCGCCGAAAACGCAGTACCTGCATCGTTTTGAAGCGATACGATGCAGGAAACCGAGCCTCCCGTCTCTGTTTTTGCCCAGAAAGAGAGAACATATGTTTTTTGCGGGGAAAGTCCCGACATTGTCTGGTTTATCCCTGCGTTATTCTCTATGGCAAGTGCTGCATCGCCCGCAAAAGCACCGCTCGTTTCTATGGATACCGAAGCAGTATTCTCTGCAGTCCAATTTTCCATATCATTTTCGAAGCCGCCGTTTTCCACCCACCGGGACACAAAGCTGTACATCGCCGCGCCTGCAGGCGCGAGCGTTACGGAAAGAACCCCGTTTTGCCATGTTTCGCTTTCCCCAGCACCGAATACCCTTCGGACTGCCGAAGAAGCCGGTATCGTGTCCGGCACCATTACTGAGACAGTCTGTTCCTCCTTCGTCTTTCCTCCGACAAGAAGGTACGTATTCTCGCCGTCATCCCATATGTGATAGCGTTTATTCGTATCTTCCCCATCTGCAAGCCGCATGCTCTGTCCAAGGGCAAAATGCTCGAATAAAATCGGTGCATATTGGGTGTTAAACGCCGTTATTGTATCAGCAATTTCTGTTTCATCCAGCCGTTTTTCCCCCTGTGCGCCGCAGAAGCAGTAATATCCAATACCCTTGGCACCCGCGCTGAAAGACTGGCATAGCATATTCTCCATAGCCTCCGCCGTGGGAAAATAGCCGCCATATTCAAACGCCTGCACCACAGAGTATACGGGTTTTTTCTCCTTCACGCCGTCTATGCCCCACTTTAGAGAGGTTGCCGTATGGGTGGCAGGATTCCCTGCGCCCACATAGGAGTCCATCGCCAGAATATCACAATACTTTCCTGCAATCTCCATTTTTTCCGTACTCCCGTTGTCGCAGACATACACCGGGTGGTGGGAATCAATTTTCCGTATGTTCAGATACGATGCCAGAAGGTCTTCTTCCGACGACAGGTTGGCTGTCGGCTCATCCATAATAGCCCATGCAAAAATCGCATCTTCGTCTTTATATTTCTCTACAAGCTCTTTCGTCTTGTCTTTATTGACTTCGCTCCACGCGGGCTGCATATAATTATACAGAAGCGGAATCACCTTGATGTCGGCCTCCAATTTCTTTACCTCTTCCACAAAGGCATCGACAAGGCTTAGTTTACAGGTCAGCACATTCATGCCCATTGCTACGCATCGATGAAGGTCGCCGATTCCCTCTAAAGTCATACCGATAATCGGATAAAAAGGCTTCCCTTCCGAGTAATACACCCCATTTTGGTCAAGAACCGTAGGACGAGGGAAACAATAGACTTCCGTTTCCGCCTTTTCTGTATAGGTTCCTTTTCGAGTTGCCCGTATGGTATATGCCTTTCCCGCTTCCTGTAGCTTTCCCACCGGGAAGGCATAGGAAGCCGTTCCGCTTGTAAGCGGCACTTCGGTTTGTGTGTCCAAAATCTGTTCTCCGTCTAATAAAGCGAAATCCACAATTCCGGCTTCGGTCGAGGTTACGATTGCGGTGCCCGTCTGCCAATCTGAATAATAAAATATCCAGTCGGTTTCCAGACGCAAAGTTTTTGCATGCTCCGTTTTATACGCACTTACCGAATCCCAAAGAGCGTGGCTGTCGCCATAACAAAGGAGATATAACCATACCTTGGTAGTATTTTCCGGCGGGTTGAAATCAAATACAAACTGCCGCCAAAGACCAAAGGTGGAGGGGAAGCTGTCACTATAATCATATCCAAGCCCCGTTCCCTCTGCCGTATAATACTCCGCTTTCAGCCGCACCGCACCAGTGATGCTTTCGGTATTTACATAGCCATGTACCTGATATTTTCCCATCGCCTGTACGTCAAAAATTTGATACACAAATCCGCCGCCGTTTGTCTGTACACTGCCGCTTCCGTCCTTTGCCGTAGTCGTTAAGACGGCATTTGTCGCTCGCCAATTATTGGACGAAAGCGCGTCTTCAAAGCCACCGTTTTGCAGGAGCAGTGTCCCGTCCACGGATGCTTTTATTGTTTCATTTTCCCCTGCGAAGGTATCAGCAAGCACTGCCGTATCTGCCGTCAGGGATATATCATCGAACCATACGCTTCCGCCATTTCCGTAATGCCGCAAATACACCATTATCATACGACAGTTTTCCGGGGCTTGCAAGGTCCCTCCAAGGGTCTGCCAATCTTCCCCGGTCGGACAGGTAAACGGTACCTGATTGCCCAACCTCGTTGCTTGGTCATTTCCGGCATAAAACTCGAACATTACGGACACACCGCCACCTGCCGGGTTTTTCACCCGGCAAGAAAATGTGTACGTCTCCTCCGCTACAATCTGCTTTATCTGATAGTAAGCATAATAGATAGCTCCGGATGTACTTCCGGCGGTGTTTAAAATGCGCAGGCTCTTTGCGCCACTGTTATATACTTCACTGTCTATCTGAAAAGTGCCCTCTGTCCCGTTTTTCAGCGTCCATCCGGCAGTATCTTTCTCAAAACCGCCGTTTCCTATAAGTTCTGTCTGCGCTGCCGCGGCGGGCACAGAGATGGAACCGCACATGCAAAGCATACAGATACACAGAAAAGCTGTCAGAATTCTTTTCATTCTTTATTCTCCTTGTATGCGCATCATAATCACGGCTGCTTCCGCCCGGGTTGTATTTCCCAAGGGATTGAGCGTTCCGTCCGCATTGCCGCGGATTACGCCTGCCGCAATCATTGCCGAAACACCCGCCCGGGCATAGTCGGCAATCTGTGCACTGTCAGAAAATGCAGATAAATCGGTCTCGCCTGTTTTATCCAGTGCGCGGGACAGCATGGTCATCATATCCTGTCGGGTGATGGTCGCCTCAGGATTAAACTGATTATCGCCCACGCCTTGCAGAATGCCGCTTGTTTTGCCTGCCGCAAGTTCTTTTGCGTAATAGGCATCGGCTGCAACATCAGCGAAGTTTTCCGTAGCTTCTGCGGTAATTCCCAAGGTACGCACTAAGAACATGGCGAAATCTGCTCTTGTTATCGCTTCACCCGGTCCGTAGGTAAGCGGTGTTTTGCTGTTTACAATCCCGGAAGCACGAAGCGTTTCTATATCCCCTCTTGCCCAGGCGTAGTCTGCAAGGTCCAGATATTTTACGCCCGAAAGACCGCTTAGGTCTACCGGTGCTGCGGGTGTAATCTTATAGAGAATTGCCGAACGCTTCGGTACGGAAACGGTAAGCTTTCCGTCGGCACACGCTACCGTGGCATATTCTGCGCCCTTATAGGTTTCTGCCGTAAAGGACTCTATGCGGATTTTGCCGTCAAAGCTTTCCATCGGTATGGTTACCGTTGTATCAGCGTTATCGCTTTGGCTTAATACAACCAGATAGATATTTCCATCCTCCTGTACCCAGCCGCGATACCATGCCTCTGCCCCCTTGTATTCATTAAACATGGGGTATTCCCCTGTCATAAAGTGCTTCATAGCATAGGGAAGCTCATTGTTATTAAACTCGGCAAGGTCAGGCCCTATGTCGGTTTGCGGCAGATTGTTTACCTCGTCTGCCAAGGCATATTTGTAAAAGCCGATGGACTGCGCCCCTTCAAACAGGGACGAATAGCTCATATGCCGTACCTCATCTGCCGTAGGCCAATAGTTATGCCACTTAAAGGCCTGCAGCATCGAATATACCGGCTTTTGATATAAGGCCGCACGCATACTCCATGCAATGGCCGCAGCGGTATGGCCCGTAATATCGTCTGCACGCCCGGAAATCGCCGTATAGGAGTCGCCCACCACAATATCACAGTATTTGCTCGCCTGCCGTATAACGGATTCGCTGCCGGGCTCTGTCAACCAAATGGGATGTACAGGGTCAATATCGCGAATTGCCTTGTAGGAAGTAATCAACCAATCCTCCTCCACGCCGTTGCTCAGCGGTTCGTCCATAACGGACCAGGCAAACAGTGCGGGGTGGTCCTTATATTTTTCTACGAACTCCAGCGTAAACTTCAGGTTATCCGGATGTCCTGCCGGAAGCATGTTCTGGTACAGAAGCGGTACCAGCATCATCCCGTTTGCCTGGGCCTCCTCCAGCGATTTGTCAAAATCACCGAGATAAGCCGTTGCCACGTTTACGCCTAAGGCTTTAATCGCCGCATAATGGCTTCTGTCCGGCACAGTTGTAATATGCACGGGATAGAAGGGCTTGCCATTTACAACATACACGCCATCCTCCGTTAGTACCGTGGGTCTGTCATACCGGTAAACGGGGCGGGTCGCTGCGCCAAGCTCCTCGCCGGCGGCATTCCGCACGGCCACCTTCACCGTATATTCCTTACCCTTTTCTTCCATCAGGGATAAATCGAAATGATACACTGCTTTACCTACAGCTGTTTCCGTGAAGGCTTCCAAAACGGTTTCTCCGTCTAAAAGCTGAAAATCAACCGTCAGGGGCTCTGTGCCGCGGAAGGTTGCCTCCGCTCTGCCCTTCCCCCATTCGCTGTAATGGAAAATCCAATCGGTTTCCAGCGCAAGTCCGACAGAATCCGGGGCCTTGGTCATATACAGGCAGATATCGTCGAAATACACTGTGCCGTTTCCATAATTTGCCAAAAATAGCGAATACATTACGCAGTTTTCAGGTGCCGTAAACGTGAATTCGATGAGCTGCCAGCCTGCAAGGGTGTTATCTGCCGGGTCGCCGTTACGCACAGTAAGGTCAAGGTAGTTTTCTTTCGTTAGCTGCTCTTCGGAGCTCCAGAATTCACCGCGGATAGTGATGCCCGATGAGGAGGTCATTTCTTCCGTGTTCACCCAGGCGGTTGCCTGATATTCTGCACCGCCGACAATGCCCTTGATATGTTGCCGCGCCCATAAGCTGTTGTCCTTCGCCTCAATCATCAGGCTCTGCTTTCCGCTGCGTACCTTCTTATCGGTAAGGTAAGTGTTTTCCGCATCCTTGAAGTCCCAGACTGTGGATGCTTCGCCTTCTTCAAAGTCTGCATTCGCCACCATATTGCCCGTTCCCTCCACAGGGTCCTTTTGAATCCCGGTGGGATCCTGCATCTTGGCAGATCCGAGAATGGAAACATCGTCGAGAAGAAGCGTGCCTGTGCCGTAATGCCGGATATAGAAGTTAATTAAAAGACAGCCGTCCGGAATTACAAAGTCCTTGGAGTACTCCGTCCACGGTTTTCCCGGGTCAAAGGGAATCGCCTCTTCTAAAATCAGGCTGCCCCCACTGACCGCCGCCTGTTTATGGAACTCTATCTTCAGGCTGGAGCCGACAGTCGGCACGGCTGTGGTATCTGCCCACGCCGATACCGTAATCGTATCGCCAATAATAGGCTCTCGGATATACTGCTGCAAAAAGAGCGTTTCCGGGCTTTCCCCGTTTATCATGGCATAGCTGAAATTGCCATTATGCACAGAATCCGTATGCAAGCGGAAGTGCGTCCCCGTCTCCCCTTTGGGGCTTTTAGCGAAGTTCGCCGGCAAAACGCCAAGCTCTGCGCCCGGTGTCGCCAGTTCAAAATCACCGTTTACCAGCATTTCTTTTCGAACGCCGGGCATTGTAACGACGCCGCCGGTGCTTCCCGTGCCGCCCTGCGCGCCCAGAGTCGAACGGCCTACGGCGGAAACATCATC